>NZ_JBSFIH010000027.1:0-121255 GCF_053597455.1 Streptomyces sp. NPDC001393 | reverse complement strand
GCCAAGGTCAGCCCCTACAAGACGGTCAGCGTCAACGGCGTCCCCATGACCCCGGCCCAGGCGTACGCGGCGGCACGCAGCACACCCGACTCCGATGCCTGACGCAGGCTGTCTGTTGCGGTTTTGCGCAATCAAGCAGATATGATCGTCGCGGCAGCGTGCTTCGTCTCGGGATCGAGCGGAGTCAGCACAGCCGACCGTACGACCCGCAGGCGACCGCCTGAGCGGCGAAAGCCGGAGGACGCTTTCATGACCGGCGCGAACAGCTTCACCGTCTCGGGCTATGGCCCCGAGCGCCCCACCTGGACGCGGCTTTTCGCGCGCGACTCCGTCATCCGCCGGCTGGACTGGCCGATACTGCTGGCCGCTCTGGCCCTGTCGTGCATCGGTTCGCTGCTGGTGTACTCCGCGACGCGGAACCGCACCGAGATCAACCAGGGCGACCCGCACTACTTCCTCGTCCGGCACCTGATGAACCTCGGCATCGGGTTCGTCCTGATGACCGGCACGATCTGGCTGGGGCACCGCGCCCTGCGCAACGCGGTGCCCATCCTCTACGGGATCTCACTGCTCGGGGTCCTGCTGGTGCTCACCCCGCTCGGTGCCACCATCAACGGCAACCGCAACTGGATCGTCCTGGGCGGCGGATTCTCCCTGCAGCCCTCGGAATTCGTGAAGGTCACCATCATCCTGGGCATGGCGCTGCTCCTCGCGGCCCGGGTCGACGCGGGTGACAGGAAGTACCCCGACGGCCGCACGGTGATCCAGGCGCTGGGGCTGGCCGCCGTGCCCATCATGGTCGTGATGATGATGCCGGACCTCGGCTCGACGATGGTCATGACGGTCACGATCCTGGGCGTGCTGGTCGCATCCGGCGCCTCCAACCGCTGGGTCTTCGGTCTGCTCGGCATCGGTGTCCTCGGCGCCGTCGCCGTGTGGCAGTTGCATCTCCTGGACCAGTACCAGATCAACCGCTTCGCCGCCTTCGCCGACCCGAGCCTGGACCCGTCCGGAGTCGGTTACAACACCAACCAGGCCCGGATCGCCATCGGTTCCGGCGGTCTGACGGGCGAGGGGCTCTTCCACGGCGCGCAGACCACCGGTCAGTTCGTCCCGGAGCAGCAGACCGACTTCGTCTTCACGGTCGCGGGGGAGGAACTGGGCTTCGTGGGCGGGATCCTGATCATCTCCCTGATCGGAGTGATCCTGTGGCGCGCCTGTCGCATCGCCCGGGAGACCACCGAGTTGTACGGCACGATCATCGCCGCCGGCATCGTCGCCTGGTTCTCCTTCCAGTCCTTCGAGAACATCGGCATGTCGCTCGGCATCATGCCGGTGGCGGGAATTCCGCTGCCGTTCGTCTCCTACGGCGGTTCCTCGATGTTCGCGGTGTGGGTGGCGGTCGGCCTGCTGCAGTCCATCCGGGTGCAGCAGGCGCGACCGTGACGTCACCGCTCAGCTGACCTTCACGGTGACCGGCGAGGAGTGGAACGTGCCCGACTTGGTCGCCACCCGCACCTGCTCGGTGCCCTTCTTGGTGAACGTCCGCTTCACCGTGTAGGTGCCGTTCTTGTTGACGGTCGTCGTGGTCCTCAGCGTGGTCCACTTGCCGTTGTGCAGGTGCTGGAGCACCAGCGTCGATCCGGCCTTGATGCCCCTGACGCGGCCGGTGAACACCACGGTGTTGCCCACCTTGACGGCCTTGTGGTTGGCCGAGACGGTGATCGAGCCCATGGCGGTCGGCGTCCGGGAGGGCTTCATCGTGGGCATGCCGGTGCGGGTCACGGAGGGCTTGGGGGCCGGTGTCCCGGTCGCGGCGACGGCTCCCGCCGTACCGGTCGACAGCATGGCGGCGGACAGGGCACCGGCGGCGAGCGCACGGGCGCCGCGGCTTCGGGTGGAGCTCATTGTGGGTCTCCTGTTTTCGTCGGAGTCCCCCCTGGGAGCGAGCCGGCCACTCGGGCGGCTCGCGAATCCAGGCTGGCCCGAACGTGGCTGAGCGGCATGTCGAATGTGAGTGCGCAAGCCGTTGAACCATCTACCGCTTTCGGTGGAGCCGCAGGTCGGGCAGCGTTTTCTCCACCGACACCCCCTTACCCGACTCCTGCGTTCCATCGCTGAATTGGAGTAACGTCATCAGCTCTGCGCGTTACCTGCTTTCGGCGGGGGCAGGGGCGGCAGACGGGTGTCGTAGAGCCAGGCGCGCAGCAGGGGTTCCACCACCCTCGGCATGGTCCGGCCGGCGTGGGCGATGAAGGCGGCCGTGTCGGCGCTTTCGCCGCGGTGGGCGTGGTGCCAGCCGCGCAGCATGGCGAAGAAGCGGTCGTCGCCCATCGTCAGGCGCAGCGCGTGCAGCGTGCACGCGCCCCGGTTGTACACCCGGTCGTCGAAGATGCGGTCGGGGCCGGGGTCGGCGATCCGCAGCCCCGTGCCCTGCCGGGCGAGGGTGCGCCAGGCCACCCGGGCGATGGTGTCGGCGGAGTCCTCGCCGATGTGCTCAGACCAGAGCCATTCTCCGTAGGTGGCGAAGCCCTCGTTGAGCCAGATGTCCCGCCAGTCGCGCAGGCTGACGCTGTTGCCGTACCACTGGTGGACGAGTTCGTGGGCCACCAGCGTCTCCCAGGTGCGCTCGCCGTCGATGTGGTTGCGGCCGAAGACGGACGCCGTCTGGTTCTCCACCGGCTGGTCCAGTTCGGCGTCCACGACGACGGCGCCGTACGTCTCGAAAGGGTACGGCCCGAACCACCGGGTGAAGGTCTCGAACATCTCCGGCTGGCGGCCCAGATCGTGCCGGGCCCGGCCGGACAGGTGGACGGGGTAGGCGTTGCGGCCGGTGATCGGGCGGCCGGTCGCGCTGTCCGTGGCCCGCCAGGTCTCGTGTGCGAAGCGGCCGGTGTACACCGCGGCGAGGTAGGGGGCCATGGGACCCCTGTGGTGGTACGTCCAGCACTCGGTGGTGTCCGAGGTGCGCCACTCCAGCAGGGCTCCGTTGGCGAGCGCCTGGTGGCCGCGGGGCACGGTCACCCGGAAGGTGAACTCGGCCTTGTCGTCCGGCCGGTCGTTGCACGGGAACCACGACGGGGCGCCCAGCGGCTGGGCGGCCACCAGGGTGCCGTCGTGTGCGTCGCCCGTGCGGTCCCAGCCGATCTGCCCGAACGGTGTGCGGACCGGGCCGGGCCGGCCGCCGTAGCCGATCTCCAGGGTGAAGGGGGTGCCCGCCGGGATCGGGCGCGGCGCGGGCAGCAGCAGTTTGTGCCCCTTCCGGCCGGGCCGTACGGCGGCCCCGTCGACCAGCGCCTCGTACACGGAGAGCTTCACCAGGTCGAGGCGGACCTGGCGCAGCGTCCGCTCGGCCACCGCGCGGATCTGCGCCCGGCCCTCCAGCCTGCCGGCGGCCGGGTCATAGGCCAGGCGGAGATCGTAGGCGAGCGTGCGGTGATCGTCGCTGCCGTGGCCGACGAAGTAGCGCGGCGCCGGCTTCGGCAGGCCGTCCGCGGCCATCGCCGCCAGCGGCGCAAGCGCCGCGCCCCGGACCAGGGCGCGGCGGCTGCACCAGGTCATGCCGTCTCCTGTTCGACGAGCCGGGCGGCGGGGCCGGCCGCGGGGACGCCGGCGATGGGGTTGCCGGCCCAACGGGTGCCGTCGGGCACCGTCTCCCCGCGCATCACCAGGGACGCCGCGGCGATGGACGCCCCGGTGCCGATCGCGGTGCCGGGCAGGGCGATGCTGTGCGGGCCCAAGGAGGCGCCGGCGGCCAGGCGCACGCTGTCCATCCGCATGATCCGGTCGTGGAAGAGGTGGGTCTGCAGCACACAGCCACGGTTGACGGTGGCGCCGTCCCCGATGCTGACCAGATCCGTCTCCGGCAGCCAGTACGTGTCGCACCACACCCCGCGTCCGATGCGCGCGCCGAGGCTGCGCAGCCACCAGTTCACCACGGGCGTGCCCAGGTGCGCGGCGATGCCCCACGGCACGGCCAGCACCTCCACGAACGTGTCGAACAACTCGTTGCGCCACACGAACGACGACCACAGAGGCCGCTCCACCGGACGGAACCGGCCCACGAGCAGCCACTTGGCGGCGGTCGTGGTCAGACAGGCGACCAGAGACGCGGCCAGCAGCAGCGGAACGCCCGCGAGCGCCGCCAAGGGCAAGCCGCCCACGTCCAGGGCCCTCTGCTGGGCCAGCAGCAGGACCTCGGCCAGCAGTGTGCCGAGGATCACCGGCAGCACGCGGCACGCCTCGACCGCTGCGCGGGCCGCCACCAGCCGCCTGGACGGGGCGAACGTCCGCGCCGAGTCGCCGTCCTCGGCCACGCGAGGCAACGGCATCGCGGGCCGGCCGATCCACGACGACCGTGGTTCGGTGCGCACCGGTGCGTCGGACAGCACACCCACCAGGGCGTGGTCGGCCACCTCACGGCCGGCGCCGACGATGCCGGAGTTACCGACGAAGGCCCGCCTGCCAATCCGCACGGCCCCCAACCGCATCCAGCCGCCGCGCAGTTCGAACGGCGCCACGAGCGTGTCGTCGGCCAGGAACGCCCCGTCCTCGACCCGGAGCAGCGACGGCAGCGGCAGCACGGTCGAGATCTCGGCGCCCCGGCCGACCCGGGCGCCGAGCAGGCGCAGCCAGGCCGGTGTGGCGAGGCTCGCGTAGAGCGGGAACAGGCTGCCGCGAGCGCCGTCGAGCAGCCGCGTCACCAGCCACGCCCGCCAGGCCACGCCGCCGTCGGCGCGGTGCAGGCCCGGCGTGATCGCGCGGCTCAGCAGGCGCACGGTGAGCGCGGTGAGAAGCGTGCCGCACACGGTGGTCAGCACGGCGAACAGGGGTGCGGCGGCGAGCAGCCGCCAGGTCGCACCGGACAGGGTGGCCGTGCCGCGCACCAGCAGCCAGGTGATGACGAGCGCCGGGGCGGCGGCCAGCAGCGACAGCAGCGGCAGCAGGGTGAGGGACAGCGCGTAGGCGAGATGCCAGCGGCGCCGGCGGTTTGCCGGCGGGGCGGGCCGGTCCGGGTCCGCGAGGCATTCGGCGGGTGCCGCCGGCCGGGCGGGGGAGCCGGCCCATACCTTGCCGTCGGGGATGCGGCCGTCCAGGCAGCCGCCGGCGGCGAGTTCCGCACCGTGGCCGAGGACCGCGCCCGGCAGCAGGGTGCTGCGGTGGCCCACCCGGGCGTCCGCGCCGACGACGACCCTGCCGACGTGCAGCGTGTCGCCGTCGAGCCACCAGCCTGCGATGTCCGCCTCCGGTTCGACGCTGCACCCGTCGCCCAACTCGGCCAGGCCCGTCACCGGCGGCATGGCATGCAGTTGTATGTCCCGCCCGGTGCGGCAGCCGAGGATCCGGGCGTACAGCGCGGCCCACGGGGTGCCGAGCAGGGACGGCACGCCGAACGCCGCGACCGCACGCTCCGCGCTCCACAGGCGCAGATGGACGGCGCCGCCGCGCGGATGGGCGCCCGGAGTGATCGAGCCGGCCAGCGCGCGGGCGAGGGCCGCCCCGAGCAGGCAGCGCACGGGCGCGCTGAACAGCAGCACCCACCCCGCCAGGACCAGCCACCACGAGGTGTGCGGCGCCCACCGGTGCGGCGCGATCCAGCCGAGGACGTCGTCCGCCGCGGCCAGCCCGACCAGACCGCGCAGCCCGGTGACGCCGTAACCGGCCAGGGAGACGAGGAACTGCACCACGGCGGTCCGCCGGGGCACGGGCCGGGCGGGGCGCACGTCCTCCGCGGCGCCGGTCAGGGAGTCGAGATGGTCGGCCATGCTCTGCAGCACCGGATGCCGGTAGAGGTCGGCGACCGACAGGCCCGGGTAGTCCCGGCGCAGCATCGAGGCCATCCGGGCGGCGGAAAGGCTGGTGCCGCCCAACTGGACGAAGTCGCTGTCCGGGCCGGGCCGCAGGCCCAGCAACTCCTCCCAGACGTCGGCCAGCCGGGCGGCCGTCCCGTGCAACCGGTGGGCCGCCTCGCCGTCGTGCCCGGCACCGGCCAGCGGCACCGGCCAGGGCAGCGCCTTGCGGTCCACCTTGCCGGACGCCCGCGTGGGCAGGTCCGCCACCTCGGCCAGCACCGGCACCAGCGGTGCGGGCAACCGCTCGCCCAGCAGCGCCCTCGCCTTGTCGGCGTCGAAGGCCGAGCGGCCGTCGGCGGTCTGCTGCGCGACGATGTAGCCGACCAGCACCTGGGCGCCGGCCGCGGTGGCCTGCACGGCCGCCGCCGCGCCGCGCACCGCGGGCAGGGCCAGCAGGGCCGTGTCGATCTCACCGAGTTCGACACGGCGCCCGCCGAGCTTGACCTGGTCGTCGGCGCGACCGAGGAACACCAGTCCCTCGGCGTCGGCGCGCACCAGGTCGCCCGAGCGGTAGGCGCGCGGCGAGCCCAGCGCCGGGCACGGCCGGAAGCGCTCCGCGTCCTTGACGGGGTCGAGGTAGCGGGCGGTTCCGGCGCCGGCGATGACCAGTTCGCCCTGCTCGTCGAAGGCGACGGGATTCCCGGCCTCGTCCACCACCGCCAACTCCCAGCCGGCGAGCGGCAGTCCGATGCGCACCGGCTGCCCGGGCTCCAGCCGGGCGGCGCAGGCCACCACGGTGGTCTCTGTGGGGCCGTAGGTGTTCCACATCTCCCGCTCGGGGCGCGCGAACCGTTCGACGAGTCCGGGCGGGCAGGCCTCGCCGCCCAGGATCAGCAGCCGGACCCGGCGCAGCGCATCCTCCGGCCACATCGCCAGGAGCGTGGGCACGGTGGAGACGGCGGTGATGCCGCGGGCATCCAGCCAGGGGCCGAGTTCGAGCCCGGCGCGCACCAGGGACCGTTCGGCCGGCACCAGGCAGGCACCGGAGCGCCAGGCGAGCCACATCTCCTCGCAGGAGGCGTCGAAGGCGACCGAAAGGCCCGCCAGAACGCGGTCGCCGGGACCGAGAGGCCGGCCGCGCAGGAACAGCTCGGCCTCTGCGTCGACGAAGGCCGCGGCGGAGCGGTGGGTGACGGCCACGCCCTTGGGCGCGCCGGTCGAGCCGGACGTGAAGATGATCCAGGCGTCGTCCCCGGGTGCGGGTGTGGGGCCCGTGGCCGCTCCGGACGGCGGTACCAGCTCGGCGGGTTGCGGGTGCGGCCCGAGGACGTGGCACACGCCGGCCTCGCGGAACACGGTCGCGGCGCGCTCCTCGGGGTCGTCGGCGTCGACGGGGACGTACGCCGCACCGCAGTACAGGACCGCGAGGATCGACAGGTACAACTCCGCGGTACCCGATGGCACTCGTACGCCCACCCGGTCGCCGGGGCCGATGCCCCGCTCGGTGAGCCGCCGCGCGCGGGTGTGGGCCTCGGCGCACAGCTCCCGGTAGGACAGCACCTCGGCGCCTGCGTCCAGCGCGGGTGCGTGCGGGTGCAGCGCGGCGGTCGCCTCCAGGACGTCGACGAGCGTGCGGGGCGGCGCGGCTGCCCCGGAGCGGAACAGGGCCCGGTTCCTCGGGACTTCAGGGGAGGGGTTTGACGTATCGAGTGCGGTCGAGGTCAAGGTGGTGCCTCTGGATTTCCATGTCCGGCGGGCCGGTGGGCCCTTTACGGCCTGTCAGACACCCTTTGCCGGGTGACACGTTCACCAACTCGGTGCAATTGATTCACAACCCGCCCATGGGGGGAAATTTGTGAACCAAATACCAGAAGTCACCCTGCCGTACTCCTGGCGCCGTTCGGCCGCCTCACCGCACCGGGAACCCGAACGCGTAGCCCTGCTCCTTCAGCCGGGGCAGGAGCGTGGCGAGCGCGGCCACCGTCTGCGACCGATCCCCGCCGCCGTCGTGGAACAGGATCGTGGGGCCGTTGCGCAGTTCCCGCTCCACGGTGTTGACGATCGTCCGCACCCCGGGCCGCCGGTAGTCCTCGGTGTCGACGTTCCAGCCGAGCGGGCGCATCCCCAGCGATGCGGCGATCTGGCGGCTGTACGGCGTGAAGGCGCCGCCCGGCGCGCGGTAGTACAGCGGTTTCACCCCGCCGGACGCGCGCTCGATCATCCGCTCCGCGTCGACGACCTCGCTGTGCTGGTAGGAGGCCGGTTTGCGGTCCATCGCCACGTCGTGGTGGACGCTGTGGTCGCACAGGCGGTGCCCCTCGGCGACGACCAGCCGCACCACGTCGGGATACCTGGCCGCGTTCGGCCCGATCATGCAGAAGACCGCGCGGACGCCGTTCTCATGGAGCACCTTCAGCACGCGCGGCGTCCACACCGGATCCGGGCCGTCGTCGACGGTTATGTTGACGGCGTGCGTTCCCTTGTCCGAGGCGTGGGCGATGTCCATGCTCACCACCGGGGCGGGCAGCTGAGGATCGGGCGCGGACGTCTGATCCGCCGGCGGCCGCTCGGAGGTGTAGAGCGGCGACGACGGTGAGGGCGAGGTGCTCGCCGGCTCCTGGCCGCCCGGGCGGCCGTCCGTCGTACTGCCCGTGTGGCTGCCCCATATCGGTCCCAGCACCGCGGCGACGACCACCGTGGTGGCCGCCGCGAGCACCACCCGGGTTGCTTCCCGCACCGCGTGCCGCCCCCTGTCATGTCTTCAGTGTCCCTGCGCTCCCGCGCCCCCGCACCGGGCAGGGCGGCGGGATACTTCTGCCGCCGACTCGGGGCCCTGCGTGGAGGACCCGGCCCGCCTCGGCTCGCTGCGGCGCTCATCCGCCAGGCGCGCGGCGTGAGCCCACGGGGCACCAGCATAGCTTGCCACATTGCGCAAATGTGCAATCTGGGGGTACTTCGCAGGGCTGGTGGCGCGATGAACCAGCCGTACACGGTTATTGCGGTGCGCGTGCGGGTTCGAGAGGGCCGGGGATGCGGCGGATGACCTGGCAAACGAGGGTTCGCGAGACTCTGTTCGAGCTCCGTGCGCAGGATGTCTCCGGCGGTTTCCGCGTCGCCACGTGCCACGGCATCGACGAGTGCTGCGTGGACGATTTCACAGGCCCGTCAGCACCGGATTGTGCGCGGCGGCGACAACGGCGGCGTGCAGGAGGGCGGGAAGTCGACGCTGTTGAGCCTGCCCGGGGCACGGCAGCACCCCACCCGTGGAACCGTGCACGTGCTCGGTCACCAACTCGGGCGCGTGGACATGCGGGAGCTGCTCCAGCGGGTGGGGCACGTGAATGCCCGGCATCCGTTGCGTACGCCGCTGGGAATGCCTCAGCCTTCGTCGAGCACCGACCGGATCACGTGCCGGGCATTGCGCGCCATCGCCGGGTTCGTCTTCCGGTAGTACGGCAGTGCGATCAGCGCCTGCGAGAGCGTCCGCCCCCGGCCGCGGATCCAGGTCGCGTCGTCCACGCCCAGCGCCTCGCGGAAGACTTCCCTCGCATCGGTCGGCAGCAGGTTCCAGGCCGGGAACAGATCGCAGGCTGGATCACCCACCCCCAGGCATCCGAAGTCGATCACCGAGGTCAGCCGGCCACCATCCACCAGCAGGTTGCCCGGCATGAGATCGGCATGCAGCCACACCGGCGGACCGCCCCAGCCCGGGGCCCGCAGCGCCTCCTCCCACACAGCTGCGGCGGCATCGCAGTCGACGCCCTCCTGTGGGATTCCGCGCAGTTCCTCGATCGCTGTCCGGGTCTGCGCATCGAGCGAGGCGACTGGCCCGCCGCGGTGGGCCTGCGGCGCCCCTGGCAGGGTGATGCTCCGCATCGCCGCCACGAATTCGGCCAGATCCTCGGCCAGCAGGACGGGTTCGCTCAGCTCCCCGGCCTCGGGATTCTCTCCCGCGAGCCACTCGTACACCGACCACGGCCACGGATATCCCTCGGCGGGCTGCCCGGCTCCGAGCACCTCGGGGATGGGTGTGGGCAGGTGGGGCGCGAGGCGAGGCAGCCACGTCCGTTCCATCGCCACGTCCTTGGCGCCGCCCTTCACCAGCGGAAGCCGTACGACCATGTCGTCGCCCAGCCTGTACATGGCGTTGACCGTGCCGCCGGACGGAAGCCGCTGCACCGCCAGTCCCGCCCACTGAGGGAACTGCCCAGCGATCAGCCGCCGTACAAGGTCGTCGTCGATGGGATGCATTCCGGGATGCATGTGCCGTGTGCTCATTGCACGTCATCCGACCGCTGGACGCCTACGAGCGTCAAACTCTTCTCCGCCTGCCGACGGTGCCGACCACCGTAGGCTTGTGTTCCCTCGTGGGCGGCGGGCCGGGCCGCAGCCGAGGACTCCCGCTCCCGATGAGCGTCATCTGCGAGCTGCTCGGCGCGGCCTCCGAGCACCGGCATCGGCTGCCCCGTCGGCGCAGCTTCATCGGCAACGGCGTCGAAGCGCTCGCGGTCCGCTCAGCCGGCCCAGTGCATCGGGGACGTCCCGCTGCAGATCTGGAGGTTGTGGCCGCCGACCACATGGGCGGCCGGTTCGGTCCTGGACTCCTGACGTCAGGCCGTGGACTCGACCAGCCGCTTCATGCCGGGCTGGTCGGTCACGCAGCCCACCAGGCCGAGCGTCCGGGACAGTGCCAGGTCGCGCTCGTCGTTGACGGTCCAGGCCATCACCTCGATGCCGGCGGCGCCGCACTTCTCCACGATGGCCCGGTTCAGCTGGCGCAGCTCCACGCTGACCAGGGTGGAACCGACCTTCTGGGCGCGGCCGACGAAGGTGTCGCGGTGCGCGCTGGGGCCTGCCACCAGCACGGTGCGGGCCTGCGGCAGCAGCTTGTGGATCTCGATCAGCGCCACGTCGTGGAACGACAGCACCGAGACCCGGTCCAGCAGGTCGCGGTCGGCGAGCACCTTGGCCAGCGACCGGGCGGCGGCGACGTCCTTGATCTCCGCCTGGATCGGCAGCGTCGGCCCGACGGCATCCAGCACCTCCCCGAACGTGGGGATCCGCTCGCCGAGGCCGGCGTCGAGTTCCTTGAGCTTCCGCAGCTCCTGGTCGGCGATGGGACCGGAGCCGTCCGTCGTGCGGTCCAGCGTCTCGTCGTGCATGACGACCAGCTCGCCGTCCTTGCTCAGGTGCAGGTCCAGTTCGATGCCGTCCAGCCCCTCGCGTTCGGCCCGCAGGAAGGAGCGCAGGGTGTTCTCGGGCTCGACGGCCATGACACCGCGGTGGCCGATGGTGAAGAAAGACACTCGGTTGCCGTCCTTGGCTGTGATGGTCCGGGTCAGCCGCACGAGCGCCGTAGTCCCCGGCCGGGGGCCGATCGCCCGTCGCAGCGCCCAAGCCTAACGGGCCGTCCCGCCGTGCGCGGGCCCGCCCGGACCGCGCCCCAAGACGCACAGCTTGGCCTGACGAAGATGAGCAAGGGGCGGCCCCAGGAGGCCGCCCCCGTCCGAGCTGGTCGATGGCTCAAGACCTGCGGAGTGTCAGAGCTGGTAGAAGTCGCTGTAGTGGTCGGGCGAATACCAGACCGCGCCGGTGTTGGAGTCGACGACGATCCGGTACGCGTCCCGATGGGCGCCGCAGCTGCGCGGGTAGACGTCGTACTCGTAGAAGGTGTCCCCGGACGGCAACTGCCCGTCGTTGTTGTAGAACTCGCCGCCCGCGTAGCTGCACTCGCCGTCCGGCCAGTCGTACCAGCCCCGGGTGGTCGGGTAGCCGAGGTCGGACCAGGTCGAGTTCGCCGAGGCCGCGTCGGAGCATCCGTCGATGCTGCAGGAGCTGTAGACCGCCGCATTCGCGGCGGGGCTGTTGACGGCGGACACGCTGAGCACGGATGCGATGGCGGCGGTCAGCACCGCGAACCGCTTGGCCCAGGACAGCTGGGGACGTCGCAGAGTCAGCAAGGAACCCTCCAAGTGAAAGAACGCATGGACATGACACTCTGATGCCCTTGTGTGACCACCGGGTGTATCGCCGGTTGCGGGGGAGGGTGATTGCCTGTGAACAGGACTGGGCGGATGTCGCTTCCGTCGGCGGCGATTGGCGGCGATTGGCGGCGATCGGCGCGCGGGGCGGTGGCTCCGCGCCGTGTCGAGGCGGCGCGAGAGTTGTTCGGTGCCCTGCTCAGGGTGCCTGTCGGCGGGACTCGCTCATGTGTGCCGCTGCCTCGTAGACCAGCCGCGCGTGCAGTTCGAACATCGTCACCAGGTCGACGGCGTCGCCGTTGATCTCCCGGTGGACGAACAGGCCGTCTGCGCCCGCCACGGCGTAGGTGGTGAGAGTGTGCACCGAGTCCTCGCCCGACTCCACCGTGGTGCCCGGCTGGCCACCCATGATGGCCTCGGGGTCGGCGCAGTGGGGGCCGCCGGCCACCGAGGACTTCCTCGGAACGGCCCCCGGACGCGAGTCGCCGGCCGAGCTGCGCTCGATCATCGCCGCCCTCCGACACGACGACAACGAGTTCGACCTCGAACGCTTGCGCGGCCTTCTGAAAGTGGCTACCTCATGACCGTCTCCGTCCTCCGTACCCCTGACGCGTGGTGGGCCGCGCTCGACGAGCACCGCGCGTACCGCTCGACACCACCGCGACGACCACCGCCGAGCTGCTCGACGACGTGGTCACCGTCCGCATGGCCTTGGTCGCGGACCGCTCAGGCGCCCTTCCGGAAGAGCCCCGCAGCATCGCCGGCCTGCCGCTCGTCTCGCCGGTCACCGCACCGTGTCGGGTGGTCGCGCGGATGACCAACTTCGTCTCCCGTGTACGCGACTCGGGCATGGACCTCGAGACTGTTCGCAACGACGGCGGCGGCGCCCACGATTCCCTGTGCCTCGCGGCGCGCGGTCACTCGCCCCGCAGGTGTGCCAGCGTCGCCTCCAGGTCGGCCTGGCGGGGCCTGTTGTAGGGCAGCTTCGCCAGCAGGGCGGCCATGCCACAGGTGTTGGTCACGGCGGAGAGGACCAGGCCACCGGCGACACCGGCGGACAGCAGCCGGAAGGCCGGGCGGACCGCCCCGCCCAGCGCCAGCCCGAGCAGGACCAGGGAACCGGCGGTCAGACGCACCTGGCGGTCCATGGCCCACGTCGGCTTCGCGGCTCCGCCCTCAGAGCGGTGGAGGTCGTGGCCCTGTGCGGCCCAGGCTCCGGTGCCACCGGTCAGTGTGATGGCGTGGATCCCGTTCTCGGCGAGCACCCGGCAGGCGTTCTCGGAGCGGGCGCCGGAGGCGCAGACGACGAGAACCTCGCCGCGCTCGGCGGCCGTCCGGATGCCGGGCAGCGCCAGGCCGAGCCGGTCGAGGGGGATGTTCAGGGCGCCGGGTATGTGTCCTCCCGCGTACTCGCCGGGCGTGCGGACGTCGATGACGGTCAGTTCGTCGAGGCGGGAGCGGGCCTGGCGGGAGTCGATGCTGAGGGGGGTGGTCATGGCAGATGTCATCCTTGTGTGTCGATGCTGCCCCGCGAAGGGGAGCGTTCGTACCCGTGGGGTGTCGGTGGGGAGTGGTCGTGGAGCTTGAACTGGCGGGCGCCGAGCTGCGGTCGGTGCTGAACAGGCTGCGCCGGGCGCAGGGGCAGATCGCCGGGGTGATCCGGATGATCGAGGAGGGGCGCGACTGCGAGGAGGTCGTCACCCAGCTCGCGGCCGCCTCCCGTGCCCTCGACCGCGCCGGTTTCGCGATCATCGCGACAGGCCTCCAGCAGTGCGTGGCCGACCTGGGGGACGGTCGTGACGACGGCGAGGACCGTGAGCAGATGCGCGGCAGACTGGAGAAGCTGTTCCTCTCACTCGCCTGACACACCTTCATGTGCCTGAGACACACGGGCCCGCTCAGGCCAGCACGTCGACGACCATGAAGGCGGCGACCGCGAGCAGCACGCAGGCGAAGAGCCGCTGCAGCGTGTTGCCCTTGATCTGTCTCGACAGTCGCCTGCCGTCCCAGGCGCCCAGGATCGCCGCCGCGGTGAACGGGGCGATGACCGCCCAGTCCCATCGCAATCCGGTGCCGGCCCGCGCCCCGAGCGCGGCCAGTGAGTTGACCGTGATGACCAGCAGGCTGGTGCCGACCGCCCGGCGCATGGGCAGACTCAGCACGCTCACCAGGGCCGGTACGGCGAGGAAGCCGCCGCCCACGCCCAGGAACCCGGTCACTGCGCCGAGCCCGGCACCGGCGGCACCGGCCTTGCCGGGGTGCACCTCCCCGGACGTCTCGACGCGCGCGGGACGCAGCATGCGCAGTGCGGCGAGCGCCGCTATGACCGCGAAGCCGACCGTCAGCACGCTCTGGGGCAGATGTCCGGCGGCGGCCCCGGCACTCATCGCCGGCACGATGCCCGCCGCGGCGAACAGCAGCCCGGTGCGCCAGGCGACGTTGCTCTCCCGGGCGTGCCCCACGAGCGCCGTGACGGACGTCAGGGTCACGATGACCAGGCTGGCCGTGGTCGCTTCCGCCGGGGTGAAGCCGAGCAGGTAGATCAGGGCGGGCACCGCCAGCACGCTGCCGCCACCGCCCAGTCCGCCGAGGGCCAGCCCGATGACGGCACCGGCCACGAGCGCGATGATCAGAGCGGTCATGCTATCGAGCCGGCGTTTCCGCGTTCACCGACGACGGGGTGAACCACCAGGGGCCGTCCGAGGGCCGCGGCCGGCAGCGCCGCACCGGCGGTCAGGCCGGACAGGGGCGCGTGTACGGCGTCGGGCGCGTGCCCGGCGTTCCACTCACCCCGCTCCCGCACGTCCAGCAGGGCGGCCGGGGCATCGGCGCCCCGGGTGCGCCGGTGGGCCTCGGCTACGGTGACGCGGTCCTCACCGCGACGGAGGAGGAACATCAGACAACCTCTCGAAGGAAGTGAACAGGGTGGGGGAGAGCGCCCGAGGACGGGCGTTCAGCCGGTGACGACGGTCAGCCCGGCTTCGGCGGCGGAGTCGAAGCCGTCGTCGACGGCCACGACCTGCCGTCCCGCGGCGTCCAGCAGGGAGGCGGCGATGGCGGCCCGCATCCCGCCGGCGCAGTGCACCCAGACGGTCCCGGCGGGCACCTCACCGAGCCGCTTGTGCAACTGGTGGACGGGGATGTGGACGGAGCCCTCGATGTGGCCGGCGGCTCGCTCGGAGTCGCGCGTACGTCCAGGACGACGATGCCGTCCGTGCCGTGCTCGGCCAGGCCGGCGAACGTGGAGCGGGGGAAGGACGCGGGGCTCTCGCCTGCGGGCACCCAGTTCCGCGGCGTGCCGGTGGCGGCGGCCGTGGGCCGGTCGATGCCGACGCGGACGAGTTCGCGCTGGGCCGTGGCCAGCTGTTCGGGGGACTCGGCCAGGAGCGTCACGGGCTTGCCCCACGGGATCAGCCAGGCGAGATAGGTGGCGATCTTGCCGTCGGCCTCGAAGTTGAACGACCCCGCGACGTGGCCTTCGGCGAACGCCACCCGGTTGCGCAGGTCAACGACCCACTCGCCGGTCGCGAGCCGGGCGGCAATCTCCTCGGCGTCCGCGACGGCCGGAGGGGTCAGGTCCACCGGCGCCGGACCCGCCTCGTTGGCCGGGCCCATGTGGGCGTAGTACGCGGGGATGTCGTCGAGCTCGGTGAGCAGCCCTGCGACGAAGGAGTCGACATCCGTGGTCAGCGCCGCGTTGACGGACTTCTCCTTGCCGATGGTGCTGGCGTCCCCCTCGGCCTGTGCCGAGGAGCAGAAGCTGCCGAAGCCGTGCGTGGGCAGCACGGACGTCTCGTCCGGCAGCTCGGCCGCCAGGCGGTGCGCGGAGGCACGCTGGGCGCGGGCCAGTCGTTCGGTGAGGCGGGGCTCCACCAGGTCAGGCCGGCCGACCGTGCCGATCAGCAGTGACCCGCCGGTGAACGCGGCCACCGGCTGCCCTTGCTCCTGCAGCACGTACGACGTGTGGTGCGGAGTGTGACCGGGGGTGGCGACGGCCCGCAGGTGAAGTCCGGCCTCGATGGTGACGGTGTCGCCGTCGGCCACCGGCACCCGCGCGAACGACACACGCGCACCGGCCGGCACGAGATAGGCGGCTCCCGTCACCCGCGCCAGTTCCAGACCGCCGGTGACGTAGTCGTTGTGGATGTGCGTCTCCACGACATGGGAGATCCGCACCTTGCGCCGGGCCGCTGCCGCCAGCACCTGGTCGAAGTCGCGCGGCGGATCGACGGCCATGGCCGTCCCCTCGCCGCCGGCCAGGTAGCTGCGGTTGCCGAGGCCCTCTGTCTCGATGGTGTCGATGAAGAACACGGGATGTTCCCTTCGCGGATGATTACCCCCCGGGGTATCTGTCATCAAGGCTAACAGAAGTACCCCGGGGGGTATTCCGAGAGGCTCGCGGGCCCCTTGTGGGGCGGCGCGTCGGGAGTACACCGCGCGCGTGAGCCCCGGCCGATGCGGCCAGGGCTCACCCATGTGTGTGTCGGTGTGTGTCGTCGCCCTGTCAGGAGGTGGTCTCCGTGTGGCGCAGGAAGCTGGAGTAGACGCCGGCGGGGCCGAGGCTGAGAGTCTCGCGGTCCTGCAGCGGTCGTACGAGGACGTCGGCGGCGTCCATCAGCGCGAACAGGAGGTCGCAGGCGTGGTCCCAGCCCATCAGGTCGGCCACCGCCACGAACGCCTCCAGGGGGCAGTTGCCCGCGCCCGCGCCCTGACCGGCGAGGGATGCGTCGACCCGCACGGTGCCGCTCGACGGCGACGACGGTGTTGGCGGCGCCGAGGACGAGGTTGTGGTGGGCGTGGATGCCCAACTCCGTGACTGGGTCGAGGACTTCACGGTAGGCGCGGAAGCGGTCGCGGACACCGTCCATGGTGAGGCGGCCGCCGGAGTCGGTGACGTACACGCAGTGGGCGCCGTAGGACTCCATCAGCTTGGCCTGGCGGGCGAGTTCTGCGGGCTCGGCCATGTGGGACATCATCAGGAACCCGGCGACATCCATGCCCAACTCCCGTGCGGCCGCGATGTGCTGGGCGGCGATGTCGGCCTCGGTGCAGTGGGTGGCGACGCGCACCGAGCGGATGCCCATCCGGTGTGCCTGCCGCAGGTCGTGCAGCGTGCCGATGCCGGCCAGCAACAGCGTGGTGGGTACGGCGTGGTGGGTGACGTCGGCGACGGCCTCGATCTACTCCCAGTCGGTGTGCGCGCCGACGCCGTAGGTGACGCTGGAGCCGGCGAGCCCGTCGCCGCGGGCGATCTCGATGGCGGCCCCCGGCGGCGCCACAGCTCGCTAGCCACCCGTGTTTCGGGAATCCCGGCCGAGACCTCGCCCAGCAGGCGGCCCCCGGCGTCGTGGAGGGGGACGATGCCGTTGGCGGAGCGCCCGGTGGAGCCGTCGTTGATCCGCATGTACGGCGCGCCGCCTCGGACGAGGATCGGCTCGGAGATCTGCGTGCCGATCAGCTGCGGACGGGGATGGGAGTGGCGGACGCGATGCAGGTCGATCACGACGGGGTACGAGGCACCGGAGGCGCCCGCGATGCGTTGTGCCTCCCTCTGCACCACACCGGTGGGGCTGGGCGGAACGCCCGCGGCCATCGCGTCGACGATCCGCGGATCGCTCGCGGCGACCCGGGCGATCGCCGCCGCCCGCTGCTCGTAGAGAACGTCCAGCGCGCTGCGCTGGGCCAGCGCGAACAGCACGAAGCCGATCACGCTCGTCACACTGAGGATCACCAGCAGGGCGACGAGGATCCGCTGCGAGAGCCTGCCCCTGCGAACGCCCGGGGCCTTCGGCCACCGTCGTCGCTGCTGCCGCGCGAGCACAGGCGCCACATCCCTTCGCGGGCCGGATGACCATTATTCCGCTCATCTGTCCCACTCGTCCCTGCTCTCACAAGCACCGGCATCCCGACCCGTGCGGCTCGCGGTCAGCCGCCGCCCGGCGGGTGGGTCCCCCGACAGGTGGGTCCCGCGCGCAGCCGGCGATGTCAGCGGCTGCCCGTGGCGTCCTTCACGTAGGCCTCGTAGCCCTCCTCCTCCAGGCGTTCGGCGAGTTCGGGACCGCCGGAGTCGACGATGTGGCCGTCGGCGAAGACATGGACGTGGTCGGGGCGGATGTAGCGCAGGATGCGCGTGTAGTGGGTGATCAGCAGGGTGGCGACCCGGCCGGTGGCGCGCACGCGGTTGACGCCCTCCGAGACGATGCGCAGAGCGTCGATGTCCAGGCCGGAGTCGGTCTCGTCCAGGATGGCGATCTTGGGCTGGAGGAGTTCCAGCTGAAGGATCTCGTGGCGCTTCTTCTCACCCCCGGAGAAGCCTTCGTTGACGTTCCGCTCCGCGAAGGAAGGGTCGATCTGGAGCCGCTCCATCGCCTCCCGTACCTCCTTCAGCCAGGTGCGCAGCTTGGGGGCTTCACCGCGTACGGCGGTGGCGGCGGTGCGGAGAAAGTTTGACATGGACACGCCCGGAACCTCGACCGGGTACTGCATGGCGAGGAACATCCCGGCACGCGCGCGTTGGTCGACCTTCATGGCCAGCACGTCCTCGCCGTCCAGCGTGACCGTGCCGGAGGTGACGTGGTACTTGGGGTGGCCTGCGAGCGAATAGGCCAGGGTGGTCTTGCCGGAGCCATTGGGGCCCATGATCGCGTGTGTCTCCCCCTGGTGCACGGTCAGGTCCACTCCGTGCAGAATCTCCCGGGGCCCGGCCTCGGTCTGTACCGAGCAGTGCAGGTCATGGATCTCGAGTGTCGTCATCGGCTCTCCCCTGCGCATGCGTGGCGCCACCTCCAGCATGCGCCTGCCGTGAGCCACCGCGCGACGCCGACCGACCGCACGCGCCGCCGGTGAATGGCTGTGCGGCCGCCGAGTGAAACACACCCCTGCCATGTGCGTAGGCAGGGGCGGCCCTGACGGGTAGGTTCCCACGGCCGGCGTCCACGGGAACGAGCCCGGTGGTCGCCCTGTGATCGCGGATAGCCCGTCAAGCCCTCCTCCCGGGAGAGAACACGAGAAATGTCTGCACAACAACCTGCGCACCACCCGCCCCAGCGCGTCGGCGTGGTGGCCGAGTCCGTCTTCGGCGAGACGCGTGTCGCGGCGACCCCGGCGACCGTGCGCCAGCTGCTGGGCCTCGGTTACGAGGTCGTGGTGGAGTCCGAGGCCGGCGCCGCGTCCGCCTTCAGTGACCAGGCCTACCTCGATGCCGGTGCCGAGATCGGCGAGGCCTGGGACGCGGACATCGTCCTGAAAGTGAACGCACCCTCCGACGCGGAGATCACCCGGCTACGGCAGGGCGCGACCCTGGTCGCGCTGCTGGCGCCGGCACAGAGGCCCGAACTGCTCCGCACGCTCGCCGATGCCGGGGTGACCGCACTGGCGCTGGACGCGGTGCCGCGCATCTCGCGCGCGCAGTCGATGGACGTGCTGTCGTCGATGGCGAACATCGCCGGCTACCGGGCCGTCATCGAGGCCGCGCACGTCTTCGGCCGGTTCTTCACCGGCCAGGTCACCGCGGCGGGCAAGGTGCCGCCGGCGAAGGTGCTGGTCGCCGGGGCGGGCGTGGCCGGTCTGGCGGCGATCGGCGCCGCCACCAGCCTCGGTGCGATCGTGCGGGCGACCGACCCGCGGCCCGAGGTCGCGGACCAGGTGAGGTCGCTGGGCGGCGAGTACCTCCCGGTGAACGTCGCCCAGGAGACGAGCACCGACGGCTATGCCAAGGCGACCTCGGCCGACTACGACCGTGCCGCCGCCGAGCTCTACCACGAGCAGGCCGCGGACGTGGACATCGTGATCACCACCGCGCTGATCCCGGGCCGGCCGGCGCCACGCCTGCTGACGGCCCGGGACGTGGCGGTCATGAAGCCGGGCAGCGTCATCGTCGACATGGCCGCCGCCCAGGGCGGCAACGTCGAGGGCACCGTGCCCGGGCGTGCGGTCGTCACCGACAACGGCGTCACCATCGTCGGCTACACCGACCTGGCCTCCCGGCTGCCGGCCCAGGCGTCGCAGTTGTTCGGCACCAACCTGGTGAACCTGCTGAAGCTGCTCACGCCCGGCAGGGACGGACAGCCGGCGGTCGACTTCGACGACGCCGTACAGCGGGCCGTGACCGTGGTGCGGGACGGCGAGGTCACCTGGCCGCCGCCGCCCGTCGCGGTCTCGGTCGCGCCCGCCACACCCGCCGCGCAGCCCGTGGCGGCACCCGCCGCGTCCGCGCCGAAGCAGCCGGAGCAACCGAAGCTGACACCGGCGCGGCGCTTCGGCCTGATCGGGCTCGGCATGCTCGCCATGTTCCTGCTGGTTGCCTTCGCACCCACCCAACTCGCGGGAAACTTCACCGTGTTCGCCCTGGCAGTGGTGATCGGCTACTACGTCATCGGCAAGGTGCACCACGCGCTGCACACGCCGCTGATGTCGGTGACCAACGCGATCTCCGGGATCGTCGTGATCGGCGCCCTGCTGCAGATCGGACACGAGAGCAGGATCGTCACCGCGCTGTCCTTCGTGGCGGTCCTGCTGACGAGCATCAACATCTTCGGAGGCTTCGCCGTCACCCGCCGCATGCTGTCCATGTTCTCGAAAGGCTGACCCGAGATGACCTCTATGACGGCCTCCCACGCGGCCGACCTGGTCGCCGCCCTGTTGTTCATCCTCAGCCTGGCCGGACTGTCCCAGCACCGCACCTCCCGCGCCGGCGTCGGCTACGGCATCGCCGGCATGGCCCTCGCTCTCGTCGCCACCGTCGTCGTGGCGGCGCAGAGCATCACCGCGGGAGCGGTGGCCCTGATCGTGCTGGCGATGGCGCTCGGCGCGGTGATGGGCCTGTGGCGCGCCCGCCGCGTCGAGATGACGCAGATGCCCGAACTGATCGCGGTCCTGCACAGCTTCGTCGGCCTCGCCGCGGTGCTGGTGGGCTGGAACAGCTACCTGGAGGTGGAGGCGCACGGCACGGCGCAGACCCGGATCGGCACCGATCTGCTGGGCATCCACCACGCCGAGGTGTTCATCGGCATCTTCATCGGCGCCGTCACGTTCACCGGCTCGATCGTCGCGTTCCTGAAGCTCTCGGCCCGCATCGAGTCACGACCGCTGATGCTGCCCGGCAAGAACGTGCTGAACCTCGGCGCGCTCGGCGCCTTCGCCGCGCTGACCGTCTGGTTCACGGTGCGCCCGAGCCTGCCCCTGATGATCGCCGTGACCGGGCTGGCGCTGGCGCTCGGCTGGCACCTGGTCGCCTCGATCGGCGGCGGCGACATGCCGGTCGTCGTCTCCATGCTGAACAGCTACTCGGGCTGGGCGGCGGCCGCGGCCGGCTTCCTGCTCGACAACAACCTGCTCATCGTCACCGGCGCGCTGGTGGGTTCGTCCGGCGCCTACCTGTCCTACATCATGTGCAAGGCGATGAACCGGTCGTTCCTCTCCGTCATCGCGGGCGGTTTCGGCATCGAGGCGCCGTCCGGCCGCGAGGAGGAGCAGGGCGAGCACCGCGAGGTACGGGCCGCGGAGGCGGCCGAGCTGCTCACCCGAGCCCGCTCGGTGATCATCACCCCCGGTTACGGCATGGCCGTCGCCCAGGCCCAGCACCCCGTCGCGGAGCTGACGCGCCGGCTGCGCGAACGGGGCGTCGAGGTCCGCTTCGGCGTCCATCCCGTCGCCGGCCGGCTGCCGGGGCACATGAACGTGCTGCTGGCGGAGGCGAAGGTGCCGTACGACATCGTCCTGGAGATGGACGAGATCAACGACGACTTCGCCGACACCTCGGTGGTGCTGGTCATCGGAGCGAACGACACCGTCAACCCGGCCGCGACCGAGGACCCGGACAGTCCGATCGCCGGCATGCCGGTGCTGCGGGTCTGGGAGGCGGAGCAGGTCATCGTGTTCAAACGCTCCATGGCCTCCGGCTACGCGGGCGTGCAGAACCCGCTCTTCTTCCGCGAGAACAGCAGCATGCTCTTCGGCGACGCCAAGCAGAGCGTCGAGGAGATCCTGCGCGCGCTGGGCACCGACGGCGGCGACGGGGCGGCTCCGGTCGCGCGTCAGACGACGGTGGCCGGCCGGTGAGCTGCCCCTGACGCCGCAGGCGGCGGCCGACAGGGTGCCGGCCGCCGCCCGGCGGAAGGGGTTCCTGGGCGCGTGGAGTGACGTGGCGTCAGCCGGTCGCGCTGCCCGAGATCCACTCGGCCCACGGCATGTTCCAGTCGCTGAGGCCGTTGTCCGGGGCCGGCCTGGCCTTGTCCGCGGAGTTCTTGACGACCACGACGTCTCCGATCATCGAGTGGTCGAAGAACCAGGCGGCGGGCTGCTTGCCGTCGCCGCCACCCATGACGTCCTTCAGGCCCACGCAGCCGTGGCTGGTGTTGACCTTGCCGAAGACCGAGTCGGCACCCCAGAAGTTGCCGTGGATGAACGTGCCCGAGTCGGTCAGGCGCATGGCGTGCGGCACGGCCTTGATGTCGTAGGCGGGCTTGCCGTCCTTCGTCTTGAGGCCGACGCTCGCACCGTTCATGTGGATGTGCCGGAACTTCTCGGAGATCACCATCCGGCCGTTGTACGTCGGGTGCTCGGCGCTGCCGGACGAGATCGGGATGGTCTTGATCGTCCTGCCGTCCCGTACGACGGTCATCTGCTTCGTTTTGGCGTCGACGGTGCTGATCTGGCTCCGGCCGATCGTGAACGTGACCGTCTTCTGGACGCTGTGGCGGGTGAGCCTGACGGTGACCGTGGAGCCGGGCTTCCAGTAGTTCTCGGGGCGGAAGTCCAGGCGGTCGTCGTTGAGCCAGTGGCCGACGACCCGCTGGCCGCTGCTGGAGCTGACCTGGATCTCCGACTGCACGGCGGCCTTGTCGCCGACCGGCTTGTCGAAGCCGACCGTCACCGGCATGCCCACACCGACGGTCGAGCCGTCCTCGGGGGAGAGGTGCCCGATGAAGTCGTTGGCCGGCGAGACCGTGGTGATCGCGGCGTTCCCGGTGGCGGAGCGGCCCTTGGCGTCCTCGGCCTCCGCGGCGACCTGATACCTGGTCGCGCGCGCCAGCACGCCGTTCCGCTTCCAGGACGTGCCGTCCGCGGACAGGGTGCCCGGAATCTCGGCACCGGTCGCGACGGCGGTCATGGTCACCTTGGTGAGCCTGCCGTTGCTGACGGTGACGTTGACGGGGGTGTTGATCCCGATGTCGTAGGCACCTTGCCCGGGCGTGATCCTTATTCGGGCGTCGGAAGCGTCCTGGGCGGCCGCCTGAGCCACCCGTGCCTGCGCTTTCGGGTGGCTCCCGGCGCCGGCGCGGCCGGTCGCAGCGCTGCTGGTCCCGCCGAAGGCCGTGACGGCGAGTACGCCGCCGAGTACGCCGGCCGTAGCCATCAGCCCGGTATGTCGCTTACGTGCCGTGATCAAACGCTTCTCCCATCGCAACCGGATTGAAAGAACCACCTTTATGCATTCATCCGGCCTGAAGGGAGTGAATTGTGGCGAATTCCACGCGTCGGTGCGGCGGGCACGAGCACTGTTCGGCCGGGTGGGCCGGAACCCGGGCCCACCCGCGCGGAGGCGGTCTTGGGCTGTGTGGTGCAAGCTTCGAAGAGCAGGGGGGACCTCGCCGGTGGGCCGCGGTGCGGGGTTCGCGGCATCTCAGCCTGCCCCGGGCGGGATGAGCTGTGAGGGTGATCATGAGTGTGAGGGATCCGAACGCCGGGCACGCGGAAGCGGCCTTGTCGCCGGCGCGGCAGGGCGCCGCTGGGGCAGTGGTCGCCCGCCGTACCGCCGTGATCCGTGATCGGGGTGGCTCGTGCGGCGTGCTCACCGCTGGCCTCGAAGACGCGGCACGGGCACGACGGGCCGTCGCGGACGCCGTGGACCGCTGCACGCGGTGGGACGTGCTCAGCTCGGTCGGGGGCCGGACGGCGCGCGGGAACAACGCTGCAGTCAACGAGATCACGGTCCGCCCCACGGCCCAGGAACACTGACCGTCGACCCACTGGGAACCATCCATGACCGGCCTGACCGTTGTCCTGCTGCTCGTGGTCCTGGCCACGGCGGTGGCGACCGGTGCCCGGCGCTGGAGCCTGCCCGCTCCGTCACTCCTCGTGATCGCTGGTCTGGTCGTGGGGCTGATGCCCTGGGTTCCCGAGGTGCGTCTGCCGCCTCAGGTGATCAACGTGCTGGTGCTGCCCCCACTGCTGTACGCCTCGGCCGGGGAAATCTCCGTCCGTGACCTGCGCACCGTGTGGCGGCCCGTCAGCGGACTGGTCTTCGGTCTGGTCGTCGTCTCGGCCCTTGCCGTCGGGTACGTGGCCGCCGCCCTCACTCCGCTCACCGCCGCGACCGCGCTCATCCTCGGCTCCGCCCTGGCCAGCACCGACCCCGTGGCCGTCACCGCGCTCGGCCGGCGTCTGTCCCTCCCGCCGCGCGTGCAGGCCCTGGTGCAGGCGGAGAGCCTGTTCAACGACGCCACGTCGCTGGTCCTGTACAAGGTCGCCGTGGTGACCGCGGTGACCGGCAGCGCCATCAGCGTGTCCGGGACCGCCCTGCAGTTCCTGACCCTCGCGGGCGGCGGAGCCCTCGTGGGAGCCGCGGTCGCCACGCTGGTGACCCTGATCCGCAGGCGGACCGACGACCCCATGCTGGAGACCGTCATCGCGTTGGTCACTCCCTACGCCTCCTACGTCATCGCGGAGGAGGCGCACACCTCGGGCGTGACCGCCGTCATCGTGTCCGGGGTCGTCCTCGGCAGCACCGGCCTCAAGCTCAGCAACGCCTCCGTCCGCCTCCAGGTCCACGCTGTGTACGACACCGTGACCTTCCTGCTGGAGAGCGTCGTCTTCGCCCTGATCGGCCTCGAGCTCCCCTCCGCCGTCCGCCATCTCGCGCGCGACGAGCACGGCTGGCCGCTGTGGGTGCCGGTGATCGCCTTCACTCTGCTGGCGATCCGCCTGCTGTGGATCTTCCCGCTGTCCGCCCTGATCCATGGCGGGCACAGGATGGGCGACACCCGTCTGTCCTGGCGTGTTCCGGCCGTCCTGTCCTGGGCGGGAACCCGGGGCGTCATGCCGCTGGCGGCCGCGCTCTCCATCCCCCTGGTCACCCACACCGGGGCGCCGCTGCCGCACCGGGCACTAATTCTCACGCTCACCACCGGGACGGTCGCGCTCACCCTCGTCTTCCAGGGTTTCACCCTGGCCCCGGTCGTCCGCCGCTCCGGCATCGCGCTGGAACCGGAGCACACCGCTCGCGAGGAGGCGCGGACCCGCCGGCACATCGCCCATGCCGCTCTCGAAGAGCTCAAGCAGTTGGGCGATCTGGACGAGCTCGCCGAACTGGGTGCCGCCGCGCAGGCCGCCCTGAAACAGGCCCGTCGGCATCTTGAGGCGCGCATCCACCAGGTGGAAGACGCCCACTACAGCGACCCGGACGCCCGTCCTGCCGACGCCTACCGCGAGATTCGCCGAACACTCATCGCCATCGAGGCGGCCGAGCTCCAGCACCTCTACGAAGAGAACAAGATCAGCAACGCCACCCGGCGCCGCATCCAGCACGAACTCGACCTCGAAGAAGCCAGCCTCCGCCCCCGCGACTGACCGCCGGCCCCGCCACCCCGGTCGCCCCCTCCTGCCGAAGAACCTCTGACTCAGGTCACTGGCCGGGCACGGGGAGGGGCTGTTCGGTCCAGATGGACTTGCCGGTGCGCGTGTGGCGGGTGCCCCAGCGCTCGCAGAGTGCGGAGATGAGCTGCAGGCCACGGCCGCCCTCGTCGGTGGCGGAGGTGTGGCGGATGTGCGGCGTGGTCAGGCTGGCGTCGGAGACCTCGCAGATCAGTGCGCGGCTGCGGAGCATGCGCAGCCGGATGGGGCCACAGGCGTGCCGGACCACGTTTCCGACCAGCTCGCTGACCAGCAGTTCGGTGGTCATGACCAGGTCCTCGTCCGCCAGGTCCCAGTCACTGAGCTGGGCGCGGACCAGGTCGCGGGCCTGGCCTGCCGCCACCGGATCCTCGGGCAACGGCCACTCGGCGACATTCTTTGCGTCCAGCGGGTGGGCGCGGGCCAGCAGCAGGGCGGCGTCATCGCTCAGTGCGCCGTGGACGGGCAGGAGTGCGGAAGTGAGGTCGGCGCAGAGAGCGTCCAGGTCGGACGCGTCCGCCGAGGAGGCCGGCATGGCGCGCACGGACCGCGAGAGGAGCTCGGCGAGGTGGCTCATGCCCGTGGTGACGTCCCGCTCCTTGCTCTCGACCAGACCGTCGCTGTAGAGGGCGAGCAGGCTGCCGGCGGGCAGTACGGTCTCGAGGGTCTCGAAGGGCGGAGCGGCCACCCCCAGGGGCGGGTCCGGGGTCATGGGCAGGAAGGCGACGGTGCCGTCGGGGTGTGCGACAGCCGGGGGCGGCTGGCCGGCGCTGGCGTACGACAGACGCCGGCTCACCGGGTCGTAGATGCCGTACAGACAGGTCGCGAAGGCGTCGTTCCCGAGGTCGCCGACGATGTCGTTGAGGTGGCCGAGGATTTCGTCGGGCGGCAGTTCCAGCTCCGAGAGGGTGCGCACGGCCGTGCGGAGCCCGCCCATGGTGGCGGCCTCGGCCATGCCGTGGCCCATGACATCGCCGATCACGAGTGCCACCCGGGCCGCGGAGAGCGGGATCACGTCGTACCAGTCACCACCGACGTCGGCTCCCTGCTTGGCCGGCTGGTAGCGCGCCGCCGTCGTCAGCTCGGGCAGCTTCGGCAGTGCCTGCGGCAGCAGGCTGCGCTGGAGGGTACGGGCCCGGGTCGTCGCCTCGTCGTAGAGCCCGGCTCGCTCCAGGGCCTGCGCGATCAGTCCGCTGAGCGCGGTGAGCAGCGTTCGTTCGTCGTGGTCCAGTACCCGTGGCCGGCCGAAGGAGATCACCGCCGCGCCGATCTCGCGCCCCGACACCGCCAGGGGCAGAAAGGCCCACGCCTGCTTCGCGCCCTCCCGGACCAGGGTCTCGGTCCCCGGGTAGCTCTTCAGGAACTCCTCCGGGGAGGAGATGCACAGGGGGGTGCGGGTGCGCAGGGCGTCGCCCACCGGATTCGTGGTGTCCCGCACGGCCCAGCGCCCGTCCAGCAGCCGGGTGAAGCGCTCCGCATATCCCCGGGAGCCGATCACCGTCAGCCGGTCGCCGACCACGCCGAGCATGACGAGCCCGGTGGCCCCGAGGGGCGTCATCACGCCGTCGGCCACCGCCGCCATCACGTCCTGGGCCGTGACGGCCTCGGCCAGCTCCCGAGTGATCCGCTGCACCAGGGCCGCCCGCTCCGCGGACGCCCGCTCCGCGTCGGCCCGCTCGGCCTCCCGCAGATGCCGCTCGGTGGTGTCGGTGATGTAGAGCGTGAGGCCTTCCGGCACCGGCACCAGCCGCAGGTGGTACCAGGACGTCCCGTCCGGGCCCGGTATGTCGAACCCGGCCGGCCGGCCCGTGGCCGCCGTGGCCCGGCACTGTTGCTCCAGCCCCGGTACGGCGCGTACCGCGGGAATGTTCCAGAGCAGGGCTCCGGCCACATCGCCCGCTGCGCCCAGGAGCCGCTCGGCGGCCTGATTGAGAAATCCGATGCGCCACTCCGTGTCCAGGGAGACGAAGCCGTCGCTCATGTGCCGCAGGGCCTGCCCCACCGACTCGGCGGCGGCGTGCGTTTCACTGCTGTCCCGGAGGGTGCCGAGCACCTTCACCGGCACCCCCTCCTCGTCCGTGATCGTCCGGGCACGGGCCTCGATCCAGAGGTAGGTGCCGTCCTGGCGCCGGATCCGGTACTCGTTCTGGAAGCCGCCGCGCAGCTGGATGCCCGTGTCGAAGCCGGCCACCGCCGCCGGCAGGTCGTCCGGGTGGATCAGCGCTGCCCACGCCTCGATGCCGCCGTACATCACATCCGGATCGACGCCGACCAGCACCTCCTCGACGGGCCCGTCGGCGGTCAGCTCGCCGGTGCGCAGGTCCCAGGTGTACGCGATGGAGGGCACCCCCTCCTCGTGCTGCGGAGGAGCCTCCATCGGTCCTGAGCCGTTTTCCAGGGCGCGCAGCAGGGTGGGGGACGGATTGAGGATCCCGGACGACCTGAGCCTTCGGGACATCCAGGCCGCCACGTCGTTCAGAAACGCGCGCTCCGAGGGGCCGGGCTCGGCGCCCGGGGCGAAGAGGACGGAGAGCGCGCCGCGTCGCCGGCCACGGCCCGGAATGGGGACGGCCAGGTGACCGATGCCGGCGGGGATCCCGGAGGGCCACAGGGCGGCGGGGTCCCGGCCGGGGACCGGGTCGGGCGGGGCCAGGTCGGGCCGCCAGGTGACGGTGTTGTCGAGGGCGGCCCTGCTGGGCGGCGCCGTGCCCCGTACCGGGATGATCAGCCAGGGGCGGGTCATCGACTCCGGCAGGCCACTGTCGGCGACCAGGTAGAGGACGCCGCTCATGCCGCCGCCCGGGAGGTGCACCATGCCGCCCAGGCCGTGCACCTCGGCCACCGCCTGCTGGAGCGCGGTCAGCAGCACTTCGACATCGCGCCGCTCTTCGTCCACGGCGTCGAGCAGCCGCATGCGCATGCGGTGTCGCTCCAAGGGCCGCACAGTCTGCATGGTTCGCAGTCCCTCCGGCTGGTGCAGCGGACGGGGGGTGCGGGGCATGGACGCACCGATGCCCTGCGTATCGCTGCCTGTGGGATTCACCATGCCGACTGTCGCCTCCGCTCGCCGCTCGGCGGCTGGGCTGGATGTGATCGGTTGCGGACCGAGCGATCTGATTCGCCGGATCCATCTTAATCCGGACGAATTTAGGCGATTTAATCTGCCCTTTACGGTTTGCGCAATGGATCGACTGTCTGTGGCATTGGTTCAACTTTCTGTGAGCATGGGGCATGCCCGTCAGCGGTGGCAGCGGTCGGCCGCCTGCTCGACGCGGCGGGCGCGAGCGGTGGCGTGGTCGGCTCGAGCGGCTGGCTGGGTAGACCGGTGGCAAGCACGGGGCTTCCGTGTGAACCAGTCGTTCCGGGTGCAGGAGAGTGAGCCATGCGTGTTCCGATGACGGTCGCCGACTTCCTCGAGCGGGCCGAGCTGGGTTTCGCCTCCGACACCGGTGTGGTGGACGAGCCGGATCAGCCCGGGGTGCCGGTACCGGAGTCGACGTACGGGCGGCTGGGTGAGCGGGTGCGGGCCTGGCAGGCGGGGCTGGACGCGCTGGGCGTGGGTGAGGGTGAGCGGGTGGCGGTGGTCAGCCACAACTCGGCACGGCTGCTGGAGCTGTTGTTCGCGGTGCCGATGAGCGGTCGCATCTGCGTGCCGGTCAACTTCCGCCTGAGGCCCGACGAGGTCGAGTACGTGGTGCAGCAGAGCGGCTCGTCGGTGCTGCTCGTCGACCCGGAGCTGGACGAGGCGCTGTCCGGGGTCAAGGCGCGCCACCGGTTCGTCCTGGGGGAGCAGACCGAGACCGAGCTGATGCGGTTCGGCGTGGCCCCCCGCCCGTGGTCGGACCCGGACGAGGACGCCACCGCCACGATCAACTACACCTCAGGGACCACGGCCCGCCCGAAGGGGGTGCAGCTCACCCACCGCAACATCTGGGTGAACGGGATGACCTTCGGGCTGCACACCAGGGCGTGGGAGCGCGATGTCTACCTGCACACGCTGCCGATGTTCCACTGCAACGGCTGGGGCATGCCGTATGTGATGGCCGGACTGGGCGTGAAGCAGGTGGTGCTGCGCAAGGTCGACGGCGCGGAGATCCTGCGCCGGGTCGACCGGCACGGCGTGACGCTCATGTGCGGCGCGCCGGCGGTGTGGAAGGCGGTGCTGGACGCGGCGGCTTCGTGGCAGGGGGAGATCCCTGGCCGTGACCGGGTACGGATCGTGTGCGCGGGGGCTCCGCCGCCGAGCACGCTGATCCAGCGGGTGGGGGAGGAACTGGGCTGGGAGTTCACGCAGATCTACGGCCTGACCGAGACGTCCCCGCTGCTCACGTTCAACCGGTCCAGGCCGGCGGACGCGTCACTGCCCGCCGGGGAGCGGGCGCGCAAGCTGTCCCGGGCCGGACTGCCCGGGCTGGGAGTCAGGCTGAAGATCTCCGAGACCGGCGAGGTCCTGGCCCGGTCGAACGTCGTGCTGGACGGGTACTGGGACAAGCCGCAGGAGACCGCGGCGGCGCTGGAGGACGGGTGGTTCCACACCGGCGACGGCGGCAGGATCGACGCGTCCGACGGCCACCTGACGATCTCCGACCGCAAGAAGGACGTGATCATCACCGGTGGCGAAAACGTGTCGTCGATCGAGGTGGAGGACGTCATCTTCAGTCACCCGGCGGTCGCCGAGGTCGCCGTCATCGGGGTGCCGGACGAGAAATGGGGCGAGACGATCAAGGCCCTCGTGGTGCTCGCCGAGGGGGCCACGGCGACCGGGGCCGACATCATCGCCCACTGCAAGCAGCGCATGGCCGGCTACAAGGCGCCGACGAGTGTCGAGTTCCGCGACGCCATCCCCCGTACGGCCACCGGCAAGATCCAGAAGTTCAAGCTCCGCGAGCCGTACTGGTCCGGCCTGGACCGGAAGGTCAACTGACCGCTGGTCTCACAGCAGTTCGGCCCCCGTCACCCTCGTACGGCCTTCATCACCCTCCTACGGCCTTCACCAGGTGTACCGCGGAGGGTGTGCCCCGAGAAGCCGGGCATAGACTCGGGTCGTTGCGCCCTGGGGCAGGACCGAAGCGGGAAGTTGGTGTCCATGAGCGGGGAATGGACGGGGGCCGGACTGCCCCCGGCGGCAGCCGCGCGCATCGGGGAGGTGCGCAGCAGCGGGACTTGGTCCTCGGCGCTGTCCACCGGTGAGTTCGCCGCGCTGCGCGCCGTGGGGTTCGAGCCGGTGGGCCAGGTCATGGGCTCGGCCGTCTACCACGTGGGCCGCAGCGGCCGGTACTGGGGCTATCACGACTGCTTCTACGACGGCGCGGGGTATGTCCTCGGCCGGGGCGGTCGCCCCGCGCCCGTGGCACTCTCCGGACGCGGCGCCCCGTCCGCAGGGCTCGTCGAGGTGCTCGACCGGGCGCGCCGCTCGGCCCTCGACCGGATGACCGCCGAGTGCTCGGCCCTCGGCGGCGACGGCGTCGTCGCGGCACAGCTGACCGTGGCGCCCTTCACGGCCCAGCCCAACTGCCTGGAGTTCAAGGTGATCGGGACCGCGGTGCGCGCGGCCGGGGCGGTACGGGCGCCGCAGCCGTTCACCTGCCACCTCGACGGCGGGGCGTTCGCGAAGCTGATGACCGCGGGATGGGTACCGGTGGAGCTGCTGTACGGGATGTCCATCGGCGTGCGCCACGACGACTACGGCGTCCGCGCACAGACGCGTTCCTGGAGCAACACCGAGGTCAGCGGCTGGAGCGAGCTCGTCCAGGCAGTGCGCTCCGACGCCCGTGCGCACCTGTGGGCGCAGACGGGACGGCGCGGCGGCGACGGCGTGATCCTCTCCGCGGGCCGTCTGCGCATCTGGGGCGAGCCGTGCATGCGCACGAGCAACGACGACCAGGAGGACCACGTGGCCGAGGCGACGCTGCTGGGCACCACCGTCGCCCGCTTCACGGTGCGCGGGCAGCCGCCCCGCACACTCACCGTGATGCCGCTCGACCCGGAACGACGCCGGCGGACCATGCGCAGCACCGCCACCGACATGCGATGAGGGGAACCCGTTCATGACCGTCTTCAACCCCGCCGACGGCACTTCTGACGGCATGTCCGCCCAGGGCGTGCCGGCCGACGCGATGCGGCGGCTCGCCGAACTGCAGCCGGGCAAGCCGGGTTCGATCTTCACCAGCGACCTGTCGGTCAACGAGTTCCTGCTGGTCCGCGAGGCGGGATTCCGGCCCATCGGCCTCGTCCTGGGCAGTTCGATCTACCACGTGGGCATCCAGCTGGGCCGCTGGGGCAAGAACCAGGAGCTGACGACGCTCAGCCAGGCGATGTACCACGCCCGTGAGCTGGCGATGACCCGGATGGAGGCGGAGGCGGCCCAGCTGGGCGCGGACGGCATCGTCGGCGTGCGGCTGAGCGTCGAGGCCCGTGAATTCGGCAACGACATCGCGGAGTTCATCGCGATCGGCACCGCCGTCAAGGCCGATCACCCGGCGCCGGGCGGCCATGGCGGCAGCTGGCGCAACCTCAAGGGCCAGCCGTTCACCTCGGACCTCAACGGCCAGGACTTCTGGACGCTCATCCGCGCCGGCTACGCCCCCCTGGGCATGGTGATGGGCACCTGCGTCTACCACATCGCGCACCAGCGGATGGGGCAGATGTTCTCCAACATCGGCAAGAACGTGGAGATCGAGCAGTTCACGCAGGCGCTGTACGACGCGCGGGAGCTGGCGATGGCGCGGATGCAGCACGAGGCGGAGGAACTGCGGGCGGAGGGCATCGTCGGCGTACAGCTCAACGCCCACAACCACCGCTGGGGCGGTCACACCACCGAGTTCTTCGCGATCGGCACGGCGGTGCGGCCGCTGCGCGAGGACCACGTCATCGAGCGCCCGACGATGGTGCTCAGCCTGGACGGCTGAGCGCCCGGCCCAGCAGACCCGGATCGACCCCACCACGAGAGGCCCCCGCGATGACCTCGCCACACGACCCCGTCCCGTTCGAACCCGGCGGGGAACCGGACTCCATCGACCTGCTGACGGCCGCGCTGCGCAGGGACGCCGCCGACCTGGAGGTCTACGCCCAGGTGCTCACCGGGACCCTCGCGGAGGCGCTGCCGCCGGGTGCCGTCGACGTCGAGCGCAAGCGGGGCCTGGCCGACCGGCTCGCGGGGCGCGACGGCCGCGTCGAGCGGGTCGAGGTCTTCCTCGGCGAGCAGCGTCTCGTGCTCGACCTGGCGGGCGGGCATCCCCAGGGCGAGGTGTGCAAGGAGGTCCGCGGCGTGGTGCTCTCGCGGCGCCCGGTCGCGCTCGACGAGTGGGTGCGGGAGCTCGCACTCGCGGTCGCGGCCCGTGCCCAGTCCGACGCGCGGGCACGGGCGGCGCTTGAACGGCTGGTGCTCGGGCGGTAACGCCCCCGCCCGAGCACCGACCGGCCCGCCGGCGGCCGGACCCGGCCCACTCCTTTCGAGGTCAACCGCAGGTCAGCACGGGGTTCGCCCAGTCGCCGTGGTCGTTGCCGTTGCCGTCGCCGCCGTCCCCCACCGACAGGTCGAGGACCTGCCCGCCGGTGACCGGGACATCGATGGTGAGGGGCGTCGACCTGCCGTTCAGGACGGGGGTGGTGGTGAGGACCTTGCCGTCGAGGAGGACGGAGAAGGTGACGGTGCCGGGGTCGCCCTTGTCGACGCCCACGGTGGCGGTGAACCTGCTGCAGCGGCCGGCGAGGTAGACCATGACGTCGCTGGGCGAGTTGGTGCCCAGGCCCTTGGCGTAGACGGTGCCGGCGAGGGTGAGCGGTGTGCCGTCGTTCGCCGCGGTGCCGCCGACGCTCTGGTCGCGTTCGACCGGGCCCCAGCCATTGGCGGCCGACAGGAACGGCAGGTCGCTGACCTGGTCGGTCCCGGAGGGCGGCGGGGGCGGGACGGCGGCGACGATCCGTTCGTCGGTGACGGCGGCGGACCGGTGGCGCTGGACGAACGCGGCGGTGGCTTTCAGGGCGCTGGTCTTCGCCACGTCGGCGGGGGTGGTGACGTCCCAGGAGAAGGTGACGGAGGTGCCGGGCGTGATCCGCCGAGCCGTGTTGGGCGTGGGCTTCGGGGAGACGGTCCAGCCGTCGGGTGCGGCGAGGTGTGCCGTCACGCCGGAGGCCGTGGGTGCGCCGGCGGGCACCCGGAACGTCGCGGTGGCGGTGAAGTGCGCTCCGGCACCGGCCGACCCGGGCGTGTTCAGGGTGAGGTGCGCGCCCGGAGCGGCGGGCATCGCGTAGCGCGTCCGGTCGTAGCGCGGGCTGTCGTTCTGCGCGACCCTCAGCGAGGACGCGTAGCTGCCGTAGTCGGTCAGCGCGACCTTGCCGAGGCCGCCGGTGGAGCCGTCCAGGTTCCATACGGCGATGGCTATCCGGTTGTTCCCGTTCGGGTTCAGGATGCCGTCGGGCACGGGGAAACTGTGCTGCGGGCCGAGGTAGTTGACGTAGTTGCCCATGTCCCAGCCGTTGACGTAGATCTCGGCGCGGTACCTGCGGGACGGGGCGTCGGTGATGGTCAGGCCGAGCGAGGTGTCCTGACCCTTGGGGAGGTCCAGGGCGACGTCGGTGGTGTACCAGGAGACGCCGGGGGTGGTGTCGGTGGCGGGCAGGGTGGTCGGGGTCCAGTTGCCGGTGGGGTAGCCGGGCAGCATCCAGCCGGCCCGTTCGCCGTACAGGCCGCCGGTGGCCAGCGGGCCGCGTACGGTGTCGACGGGGGTCTCACCGCCGCGGACGCCCTGCAGTCGCCAGGTGACCGTGTTCAGCGGGTTGCCGTCGAGGAGCGCACCGGTCAGGCCGCGGGCGGCCTTGTTGCCGTTGGACTCGTCGTAGTCCTCCTCGTGGCCCATGTTGACCGTCAGCACGGATATCACGTTGTCGGCGCCGGCTCTGACCGCTCCGGCCGGGAAGTCGTAGGTCTTCTGGCCGTCGGTGGTGGAGCTGCCGAGGTAGGTGCCGTTGAGCCAGACCGAGGAGGCCGCGGCCTTGCCGCCGCTCTGCGTGGCCAGGGTGATGCCGGTCTCCTTGCCGGTGCCGGTGAACCTGCCGCGGTACCAGGTGCTGCCGGTGTGGAAGCCGTAGTCGTCGGCGAACAGCACGGGGAGGCTGCCCGGCTGTGTGGTGCTGTGGCTGGTGGTCCGGTCGGCGACCTGCCAGGCGGAGTCGTCGAAGCCGGGCTGCGCCTCGGGGGACTCCTGCCGGTGCTTCCAGCCGGTCAGGGCCGGCAGGGTGACGGGGGCGGCGGTGGGCACGGTGCCGGTGAGGCTGCCGCCCGCCGAGACGTTCGTGTGGACCGGCTTGCCGTTCCAGGTCAGGGAGTCGGCGGCCGAGAAGACCTCGATCGAACCGTCCGTGCCGGTGTCGCCGGTGAGGTTCAGGGTCGTGGCGGTCGTGGCGGAGTACGACGCGCCGCGCAGCAGGTGGGTGCCCCGGACCAGCACCGGGCCCTGTGGGGTGTCCTGCCGCCAGAAGGTCTTGGCAGTCGCGGTGTCGGCGACCAGCAGGGTCAGCGGGTGGCTGCCGCCGGTGACGGTGACCCGGGTCAGGCCGGTGTGCCGGTAGTTCAGGCGCAGGTCGCCGGTGGCCGGGTCCCAGGTGGAGTCGACGCTGCCGCCCGAGGAGGTCACCGTCGGCCTGGACGCGTAGTGCAGGACCGTCTCGCCGTCCGAGCCGTGGTCGCCGTAGAGCACCGCGATGTCACGCCCGGCGATGGTGGCGTCGGTCATCAGCTGCGAGGTGGAGTACTGGAGGCGGGTGGCGCCCAGGTCGTAGTTCGCGACGATGACGGAGGACTCACGGCCGTTCAGGGTGAGGGCGGTGCCGGGCTGCTGCGGGACGGTGTAGGCGGGGGCCGTCGCGGCGGAGCCGGTGGTCACGTCGATGGCGTCGACCGTCACGAAGGTGCCGGAGGCGGCGGCGCCCTTGGTTCCGGTCACGGTGATCTTCAGGGTGTGCGGTCCCTTGGCGAGGCCGCTCGCCCGGTACGCCACGTACTGGTTCTGCTTGGAGGCGCCGTAGGTGTCGACCGTCTTGACCTTGGTGCCGTCCAGGTAGACATCGGCAATGCCGTGATTGGTGTCGAGGTTGCTGATCCATTTCACGCCGGTGCCGGTGAAGGGCACGGTCACGCTGTCGCCGGCGGTGTTCGAGAACGATTCGGTGTGCTGGTAGTCGCCACCGGTGTAGTTCTGCTCCGCGCCGACGTGCGACCAGGTGCCGGTGTACGTGAGGGCCTTGTCCGGGTCGTCGTAGGTGTAGCCGGGGTGGGCGCCGAGGTCGATCGTCACATGGGCGCTGTCGCTGCTGGTGGCGGTGGAGTCGGCGTGCCGCAGGACGTGGAACTGCGTTCCGGTGTCGGGGTTGGCGCGCGCGGTATCGACGATCTTCGCGTTGTCGGTGGGGGTGGCGGGCAGCGCGTCGGTCTTGGTGAGGGGGCTGACGGCATGGGTGAAGTAGCCGATCAGTTTGTCCTGGTCGTACTTCGGGTCGAGTTGGCGGGTCTCGCGGATGGCGGCGCCGTAGTCGTAGGAGGTGTAGTTCTCCGGCATGCCCAGCCAGCCCCAGTTGGTGCCGCCGTAGGTCATGTAGAAGCTCTGCGAGGTCGCGCCGACGGCGATGTTCTGCTTGTAGAACACGTCCGCGAACCGGTCGTTGATGAGCTGGGCGCACTTGTCGTAGCCGGGGCCGCCCCACGGGTCGAAGGCACCGCCCTGGAACTCGGCGGTCGCCAGCGGCTTTCCGGCCACATGGTCGTAGCTGATGTCGGGAACGCCGTTCCACTTGCCGGGATCGGAGCAGTTGAAGCCCTGTGGATAGGAGTCGGCGGCGTCCACGTCCAGGGCGGCGTCACCGGAGTTGAAGGTGCCGTTGTTGTTGCCGACCAGCGGCACCGTGATGCCGTCGGCCTTCGCCTTGTCCTCCAGGTGCTTCATGTACGTACGCCCGGCCGCCGAGCCGTGGTAGTACTCGTTCTCCACCTGGTACTCGATGACCGAGCCGGTGCCGTCGGTCAGTTGGTGGCGTTTGATGATGCGGTCGATCTGCGTCTGCCACTCGTCGCTGTACTTCAGGTACTCCGGGTCGGAGGTGCGGGTGTTGCCGGCCCGGGTGGAGAGCCAGCCGGGGAAGCCGCCTCCGTCCACCTCGGCGTTGATGTACGGGCCCGGCCGGGCGATCACATAGATGCCCAGGTCATGGGCGATGTCGAGGAGTTTGTCCACGTCGCGTACGCCGGTGAAGTCGTAGACGCCGGGCGCCGAGGAGTGGTACCCCCAGTCGAAGTAGAGCGACACCGCGTTGAAGCCCGCGGCCTTCATCTTCTGCAGCGTGTCGAGCCAGAGGGCCTGGCTGGGCAGCCGGAAGTAGTGGAACTCTCCCGACCACAGGTACGTCCGCTTCCCGTCGATCAGGAACGAGTAGCCGTCGTACGTCACCGAGTGGGGTGCGGGTGAGGCCGCGGCGGCGGGTGCGGCGGAGGAGGCCTTGACGGCGGACGTCGTGACGGCGGACGTCGTGACGGCGCCCGCCGCGGGGTGCGCACCGGCGCCCACCCCGCACACCAGGGCGATGGTCGCAGCGATCGAACAGCGACGTCTGACTGCCCGGCGACCCGAGCCATGAGCCTTCATCTGGTCCTCCAGCACGATGATCGCCCGCCGAATGCCACCCATTGCAACAGAACTGCGGCTTCAGGGCTTTGAGTTATGTGCGAATCTGTTGGCGTGAGGAGTGTTGCGGGCCGACGGCAGCAGCGCAAGACCTTGGACGCGGTCGCGTCACGTGGGCTGGGATCCGCCTGAAAAGCAGTGCCGTGCAAGGGGTGTTGACGGGCCTGGCCGACACCCTAAGATCCCTGCTGCTCGAAGTACCGACCGCCATCCGGTATATCGAACAAGATCGGCCATGCAACGGTCCGTCACAAAGGAATGAGCCGCATGCCCTCAGAAGCCGGAGTGCCCCGCAGAACCGTTCTCACCGTCCTGGGTGCCGCCTCCCTCGCCGGGACCTTCGCCGCCGCCGCTCCCGCCGGGGCCGCCGAACTCGCCGGCGTCACCGCAGGCGCCGCCGCCGCGGACCTCCCCGCCGCAGCCGCCCACTGGACCTTCGACGAGGGCTCCGGCACCTCGGCCGCCGACGCCTCCGGCAACGGTCGTACCGTGACGCTCCAGGGCGCGGCCGGCTGGGGCACCGGCAAGGCAGGCGCCCACAGCCTGAGCCTCACGGCAGGCGGCAACGCCACGGCGTCCGGGCCGGCCCTCGACACCTCCAGGGCCTTCTCGGTGGGCGCCTGGGTCAACCCCGCCCAACTCGGCGGCTACCAGACCGCCGTCAGCATCGACGGCAAGGTCGTCAGCTCCTTCTACCTGGGGCTGCGCGACGACACCGGCACTTTCGCCTTCGCCCGGCTGGCCTCGGACGCCACCCAGAACGCCGCGGTCGCCGCCGCCGCTTCGGCGCCCACCGCCGACACCTGGACCCACCTGGTCGGCGTCAGTGACCCGGCCGCCGGCGTCATCCGCCTCTACGTCAACGGCGTGCTGGAGGGGGAGGCCGCCTACACCGCGGGCTGGGCCGGCAGCGGCGACACCGCCATAGGCCGTGCGCTCTACGGCGGCGGGCACGTCGACCAGTGGCACGGGCTGATCGACGACGTGTGGATGTTCCCGTCCGCCCTCACCTCCGAGCAGGTCGCGGCCCTCGCCGGGGTCCCGGTGGAGACCACGACGCCGCTGCTGAGCGTGGACGTCGGCAACCCCGCGCACGCCGTGTCCCCCGTCCTCCCCGGTCTGATGTTCGAGGACATCAACCACTCCGGCGAGGGCGGCATCTACGCCGAACTGGTGCAGAACCGCTCGATGATGGCCAGCGACACCTCGCCCGTCCACTGGTCGGCCGTCGGCGGGACGTCCCTCGCGCTCGACACCACCACCCCGCTCAACGCCGCGCTCAACCGTTCCCTCAAGGTGGTTCTGCCGAGCGGCACGGGGGCCGGAAACCGGGCCGGTGTGGCCAACGACGGCTTCTGGGGCATACCGGTGCGGCCCCGCACCACGTACACCGCCCGGCTGTTCGCCAAGGCGTCGCGACGCATCGGCCCGCTCACGGTGGCCATCGAGTCGGCGGACGGTGCGACGGTGTACGCGTCCGCCCACATCCCCCACATCGGCACCGCCTTCCCGGGCCGCCCCTTCGAGCTGACCCTGCGCACCGGTGCGCGCACCCCCGTGACCGGTGACGCACGGCTGACCGTGACCACGGCCGACCCCGCCGCAGCGGGCGAGGCCCTGTGGCTGCAGCACGTGTCCCTCTTCCCGCCGACCTATCGCAACCGGCCCAACGGCCTGCGCATCGACCTGATGGAGAAACTGGCCGCGCTGAAGCCGAAGTTCCTGCGCTTCCCCGGCGGAAACTTCCTCGAGGGCAACACCATCGCGACACGGTTCAACTGGAAGAACACCATCGGCCCGGTCTGGGAGCGCCCCGGCCACAGGGACGACGCCTGGGGCTACTGGTCCACGGACGGCCTCGGACTTCTCGAATACCTGCAATGGGTCGAGGACCTGCACGCCCAGCCGGTCCTCGCCGTGTACGCCGGCTACTCGCTCAAGGGCGATCACGTCACCGGCGACGCGCTGAAGCCGTTCGTCCAGGACGCGCTGGACGAGATCGAGTACGTCACCGGTCCGGTCACCAGCACCTGGGGCGCGCGACGTGCCGCCGACGGACATCCGGAGCCGTTCCCGCTGGAGTTCGTGGAGATCGGCAACGAGGACTGGTTCGACACCTCGGGCTCGTACGACGAGCGGTTCGCGGCCTTCCACGACGCGATCAAGGCGAAGTACCCGCATCTGAAGCTGATCGCCACGACGTCCGTGACGAGCCGCACACCGGACCTGATCGACGAGCACTACTACCTCGCGCCGTCCGCCGCCCAGGCCTCCACCCACAAGTACGACAACCGGGACCGCACCTCGACGAAGGTGTTCGTCGGCGAGTGGGCCGCGCAGGAGGGCCGCCCCACCCCCGACCTCAACGCGGCGCTCGGCGACGCCGCCTGGCTGGCCGGGCTGATCCGCAACTCGGACCAGGTCCTCATGGAGTGTTACGCGCCGCTCTTCTCACACGTCAAGAACAACGTCTGGGCCACCAACCTGATCGCCTACGACAACCTCACCAGCTATGTGTCGCCCAGCTACTGGGCTCAGCACATGCTGACGAGCAGGATCGGCAACACGGTGCTTCCGGCCACCGCACGTGCGCTGCCCGGTCTCGCCACCGTGGCCACCCGGTCCGGGAACCGCCTCTACCTCGCGGTCGTCAACTGCGGGACGGAGAAGGTGAACGTGCCGGTCGAACTGAAGGGGCTGGCCAAGGGGGTCAGGAGGCAGGCCACCGCGACGGTCCTGACCGGCCCCGCGCGCACCACCACCAACACGCTGACTCAGCCCGACACGTTGGTGCCCAGGACGAGCACGGTCACCGGCGCGGCGGCGTCCTTCACGAGTACGGTGCCGCCGCTCTCGGTCACCGTGCTGGAACTCGCCCTGACCTGATCGCTCACTGCCCGACGCCCTGCGGGGCGTCGGGCAACGGATGCGCAACAGACCCGTGGTGCATCGGTGCGCCGGACAGTTCCCCGGCGGCCGCTTGCGCGGATGGCGCGTAGACGAGGAGTTCGACGAGTTCACGGCCGGCTTCTGCCCGGGAGGTCCGCGTAACCCACCGGCATCGTTCCGTTAACATGTTCGAACTCGCGATGATTGCCCTCATCGCCCGTTGTTCCTCTGTCTATCCCCAAACGAGCAAACCGGGCCAAACGATTGAGATCCAGAGCATCGCGGGAACTTTCGCGAATAAACGGCAGAGTTGTGCTGTGGGCCGCAGCGGCTGTGGCGGCCCTCGGAATCCTCGTCACGCTGGAGATCGCCGCACGCCACTACGGTCAACCCGGGCCGATCACCGACCAGGTGAACGGGCTGATATTCGCTCCGAAACCGGGGCCGCTGTACGGCGGTCTGGCGTTGATGATGGTGGTGCTCACCTGGCGGCAGCGGTTCATCGCGGCCGGTGTCGCCATCGGCCTCGATGTCGTCTTCGTGCTGGTGCGCTGGGCGGTGGGCGCCGAGATGACCGACGGTCATTTCTTCGGCAATGGCGCGCTGTGGGTGATGCTGGGATGCGCGGTCATCGCTGTCACGCGCCGCACCGGCCGGGAACGCGTCCTGCTGCTCAAGGGCGTCGGGCTGGGCCTGCTGCTGGTGGCCGGCCGCAAGACCGGCGACACCTGGCTGTTCCTCACGTCGAAGAGCCGCCCGGCGGTGCTCGACCAGTACGTGGCGACCGCGGATCACGCGCTGGGCAACCTGTCGTGGCCGGCAGGCCGGTTGCTCAGGGCCACCGGCCCGATCGGCACCCATCTTCTCCACCTGGTCTACGCTCAGCTTGCCGTGGCCGCGGTGGTCGTCGCGCTGTACCAGCTGCGCAACGTGGCGGTCGAGCGGCGCTTCCCGAGCCACCATCTGGTGCGCACCTTCCTGGTGATCGGCCTCCTCGGGCCGGCCATCTACATGATCTTCCCCGTGGTCGGACCGGTCTTCGCCTACGGCCCGGGCGCCTCCGGCACCGGCGGCGTGCACTGGGCGGCGGCCAACCTGTGGCCGGACACGCCACCGCCGATCCACCCCCCGCACCCGATGCCGTACGACGAGATCACGCCCCGCAACTGCATGCCCAGCCTGCACACCGCGTGGGCCACCGCGATCTTCATCCACACCCGCAAGGGCCCACGGGCTCTGCGATGTGCCGGGACGTTCTGGCTGGTTGCCACGCTCGGCGCGACGCTGGGCTTCGGTTACCACTACGGCGTGGATCTCGTCGCCGGCGTGGTGTTCGCACTCACGATCGAGGCAGCGCTCCGCTCGGCCGACCGTGGCTGGGACCGGTCAGGAATCCAGATGGTCGTCCACGGCGCTGCGGTCTTCACCGCCCTCTTGGTGTCGTACCGCTACCTGCCGATGCAGATGGCCCGACATCCGCTGGTGTCCGGGCCACTTCTCATTCTTGCGATGACCTCAGTGGTCCACGGCTACCTGCGGACCACCGGGCGAGTGGAACCGACGCCCGAACCCGCGCGGCAACCGAAAGCCCCCGTCCCGAACCAGTTCGAGCATCATCAGCCTGGTCAGGCAGCTGAACAGGTCCCGTGACCTGATGTGAAGCACCGGCGGAAACCCTGTGGAAGCGGTGTCGGTGGGGCCGCTTATGCTGCACCCGAATGATCACGCGGGACCTGGGGAGGGCGCGGCATGTTCGACAGGCTGTTCGGCAGGGGCGGGGAGAGACCGGCGGCGGATCCGTACGCCCTGCCCGTCCCGCGCAGGCAGAAGAACGGGATGTACCCGCTGCGCGCGCTCGGAGACACGCGGGTGCTCGCGCTGGTGGAGGCGGCCGGGGCGGGTGACTGGGCGGCGGTCAGGGAGGCGCTGGCACCCTTCGATCTCGGCCGCGACCATCAGGTCCTCGGTGAGCTGGCCGACCTGGACGGTGTGCAGGACTGGATCGGCCGGGCCGTCGAGGAGGACAAGGAGCACCGGGCGACGGCCCTGCTGATATCAGGCGCCCGCCACATCCACTGGGGCTGGGAGGCCCGCACCCGCGCGCGTGCCGTGGATGTCACGCAGGAGCAGTGGCGGGTCTTCCACGAGCGGCTCCACATCGCCGAGGAGCAGCTGTTCGAGGCCGCCGAGTTGCGGCCGGACTGGGTCACGCCGTGGCGCCGCCTGCTCACCTCCGGCCGCGGCATGTCGCTCGGCCCCGCCATCAACGAGACCCGGCTCGACGCCGCCCTGCGCCGCGCTCCACTGGACCTGGAGACCCACGCCGAGTGGGTGTCGCAGCTTCAGCCCCGGTGGGGCGGCGAGCCGGGCGAGGCCCTGGCCTTCGCCCGGGCGGCGTTCGCCGGGGCACCCGACGGCCATCGCCTCGGCTGTGTCATCGCCATCGCGCACATCGAGGACTGGGTCGAGTCCGACCGCAAGAACTGCCTCATCACCCCCGAGATCCAGGACGAGTTGCTGGAGGCGGCCGAGCGCAGCATCCTCCACCCCGCCTACGTGCGTCGCCCGGGCTGGCAGGAGGACTTCAACATGTTCGCCATGGCCTTGTCCCTGGCCTCCGAGCGCATCGCCCTGCCGCGCGTCTTCCGCGAACTGCAGGGCGCCTACACGTCATGGCCCTGGAGGTACATGGCGAAGCCGGAAGAGATGTACGCCCGCGCCCGGCGCAACGCCTGACCCCGCCACCCCACCCCGCCAGCCACTCCTCCCTCATCCCACCCGGACTGCCCGATGACTCTCTCCGACACCCCTTCGAGCCCGGCCGGCACCGACCGCACCTTCCAGGTGGATCTGCGCGGCCTCGTCGATCTCCTCTCCCACCACCTCTACTCCAGCCCCCGCGTCTACCTGCGCGAACTCCTGCAGAACGCCGTGGACGCGCTGACCGCGCGGCACGGCCTCGAACCGGCCGCGCCCGCCGACGCCTTCGGCATCCGCCTGTACGCCGACGGTTCGGTGGTGTGTGTCGAGGACGACGGCGTCGGTCTCACCGAGGCCGACGTGCACACCTTCCTCGCCACGATCGGCCGCAGCAGCAAGCGCAGTGAGCAGATCGCCGAGCAACGCGCCGACTTCATCGGCCAGTTCGGCATCGGCCTGCTCTCCTGCTTCCTGGTCGCCGACGAGATCCACGTCCTGAGCCGTTCCGCCCGCACCCCCGACGCCGGCGCCGTGGAGTGGCGGGGACGCGGCGACGGCAGCTACACCGTCCGTACCCTGCCCGCCTCCGCCCCGGCACCACCGTCACCCTGACGCCGCGCGCCGACGCGGGCGAGTGGACCCGCCAGGCACAGGTGCACGCGCTGGCCCGCCACTTCGGCTCCCTGCTGCGCCACCCGGTGACCTTCGACGACGGCACCGGCGGCCCGGGCGCCCCGGGCGCATCCGTCAACCCCGAGCCCGCACCCTGGACGCGCACGTACCCCACCCCGGGCGCACGCTCCCGCGCACTGGCCGCGTACGGCGAGGAGGTCTTCGGGTTCACGCCGCTGGACACCATCGAGCTGGACCTGCCGGCCGTGGGCCTGAAGGGCATCGCGTGCGTGCTGCCCGAGGCGGTGCCGGCCGGGCGCCGCCACGGCCACCGCGTGCACGTCAAGGGCATGCTGCTGTCCGAGCAGGCCGTGGAGATCCTGCCCGAGTGGGCCTTCTTCGTCCGCTGCGTCGTCGACGCCGAGAGCCTGCGCCCGACGGCGTCCCGCGAGTCCCTGTACGAGGACGACACCCTCGCCGCGGTCCGTGACGCCCTCGCCGAACGGCTGCGCGCGTGGATCGCCCGGACCGCCGCCAGCGACCCCGACCTCCTCGGCCGCTTCCTGCAGACCCACCACCTGGCCGTGAAGTCGCTGGCGGTGCACGACGACGAGATCCTGCGGATGCTGCTGCCGTGGCTGCCGTTCGAGACCACCGACGGAAACGCCACGCTGGACGAGTTCGCGCGCACCCACCGGACCGTGCTCGTGACCTCCAGCGTCGAGGAGTTCCGGCAGGTCGCGGCGATCGCCTCGGCCGCCGGGCTCGGCGTCGTCAACGGCGGCTACACCTACGACCGCGAACTGGTCCACCGGCTGCCCGAGATCAGGCCGGAGGTCAGCGTCGCCGACCTCGACCCGGCCACCCTCACCGCCCACCTCGACCCCGTCGACCGGGAGACGGAACTGGCCGCCGCGGCCTACCTCGCCCAGGCCCGCGACGCCCTCGCCGTCTTCGACTGCGACGTCGCCCTGCGCACCTTCCAACCCGCGTCCGCCCCCGCCCTCCTCCTCGACAGCCGCGAGGCCCGGCACGAACGCACCCGCTCCCAGCTCGCCCGCGAACAGCAGGGCGGCCTGTGGGGCGACATCCTCGGCCACCTGCGTCAGGAGGCCCCGCGGGCCCAGCTGATCCTCAACCAGCTCAATCCGCTGGTCCGCACCGCCGTCACCATCGACGAACCCGAACTGGCCCGCACCAGCGCCGAAGCCCTCTACGGGCAGGCCGCGATGCTGTCCCGGCGCCCGCTCCGGCCCGCCGAGTCGAGCCTCATCAACCGCTCCTTCCTCGACCTCCTCGCCCACGCCCTCCGCAAGGACAGCTAAGGACCGCCGACGATGCCGACCGCACCCCAGACCACCGACGAGCTGTACCAGGCGCTGCAGGAGAACGACCGGCGCCCCTACGGCCGTACCCGCACCGTCACGGCCGAGGAACTCGTCGACTCCGCCGAGCAGTTCGCCGAGCCCGTCCCGCTCATCCACGCGCTCCTCGCACTCCAGAAGGCGTACAACTACGGCTCCGAACCAAGGAAGTCGCCCGTCGTCTTCGCCCGCCTGCTCACCCTCTTCGACGAGCAGCCCGACGTCTTCGACGAGCGCCTGCGCCACACGCTGTTCTGGCGGTTCAAGTGGGTCGCCCACGCCCTGCGCCAGCTGCCCGAGATACCGCTGGCCAGCCTGCGCCAGTGGCTGACGGAGATGCGCGACCGGTACGAGAAGGCCGGCCTCGGCCTCCAGCCCTACTACGGACAGGCCTACCAGCTCGCCGCCCACGTCGGCGAGGACACCGCCCCCGCCTACGAGCTGTGGGCGGGCCGCACCCGCACCCGGCTCAGCGACTGCGAGGCCTGCGAGACCTGCGAGCGCGCCCTGTACCACCTCGCGGCGGGCGACGACGAGCGGGCGCTTCGCACCTGGGAGCCCGTCCTGGCCGGGAAGGAATCCTGCCAGGAGGAGCCCGCCCGCTCCGTCTCCTACGCGATGCTTCCCCTGCTGCGCACCGGCCGCACCGACCAGGCCCGCGAGCTGCACCTCGTCGGCTACCGCGCCTGCCGCCGCAACCCCTCGATGTCCGGGGAGGTCGGCCGGCACCTGGAGTTCTGCGCGCTGACCGGCAACGAGGCACGCGGCCTGGAACTCCTTGCCGAGAACCGGAACCTGTTCGACGAGGTCGACTCGCCACTGGACCAGCTCGGCTTCCTCACCGGCGTGGAGGTCCTCCTCCAGCGCGTCGAATCCCTCGGCCACGGCGAACTGCCCGCCGCCGGATACGCGGGCCGCACCTGGACGGTGACCGGCCTGCGCGCCGAGGTCCACGGCCGCGCCGACGACCTCGCCGCCCGCTTCGACGCCCGTAACGGCACCACGGCCCACACCGACCGGCGCAGGACCCGCCTCGACCGTGCCCCCCTCCTGGACGCACTGGAACTGACCCTGCGCACCCGCGGCCTCGACGACGTGGCCCCGGCCGCCCCGGCTGCCGCCCCCGCCGCCCGCACGGCCCCCGCCGTCCCCGAGTCGCTGCCCGAACTCATCGTCCGCGCACGGGCGTTGGACGAGCAGGGGCATCCGGACGCGGTGGCCTGCTGGGCACGGCTGCGCACGCTCGTCGCCGCCCCCGACTACGCCCACCCCGACGACCCGGCCGTGGGACCGCTCGTACGGCTGCACGCGGATCTGCTGGCCGACGAGGCGGGCCGGGCGGGCGAGAAGGACCGGTTCGAGGAAGCCGCCGCCCTGTACGAGGAGGCCGCGAGCCGGTACGACGAGGCCGGAGCGCCGGGTCACGCGGCGCTCGCCCGCGCCTGCGCCCTTCTCCCCACCGGCGAGATCCCCACGGAGCGCGCCGACGGAGCCGAGGCGAAGGCCGCCGCGCTCACCACGGCCCACGCGGCCCTCGTCAGTCTGCACGAGGAGGCGCCCGGCCTCGCCCCGTACCAGGAGGCCCGTCTGCTCCGGCTGCGCGCGAGCGCGCTCGGCCTGCGCCTGCAGACATCGGGGAACGAGGAGCACGTCGCCCCGGCCCTCGCCGAGGTGGACCTGCTGCTCGCCTTCGCCACCCGGCACGACATCGCCGGACAGGTCTCCGGCGCCCTGCTGCTGCGGGCCGGTACGTACGCCCTCTCCGGCGATCTGCCCGCCGCCCTCACGGAGATCGACGCCCTCCTCGACCGGCTGAAGACTCACGGCCCCGCCTGGCACCTGCCCCGCACACTCGGCCTGCGCGGCCGGATCCAGCTGGGCCTGCGGGACGCGCAGGCCGCGCACGCGGACCTGACCGAGGGCCTGCGACTGGCCGCCGACTGGCCGTCCGAGAGGTCCGACACCGCCCGCCTCCACGGTGACCTGGCCCAGGCCTGCATGCACCTGCGCCGCCCCGACGAGGCACTGCGGCACCTGACCCGCTCCGCGGAGCTGGAACTGCGCCACGGCAGCCGGACGGACGCGCTGTGCACCTACAGCAACGCCGCCCGGCTCAGCCTCGACCTGGGCCGCGTCGAGGACTGCATCGCCCTGCTCGACTCCCTCCTGGCCGAACCGGACGTCGCCGCCGGAGACCTCGACGACCGGCTCGTCGCCCAGCTGCGCCTGACCCGCGCCCGCGCGCTGCACGCGGGCGAGGACCTCAAGGCCGCCACGGCGGAGTTCGCCGCCCTCGCCGCCGAGTCGGCCGGCTGGGACGACGACCCCGGGAGCCACGCCATGATCGCCGCGGAGACCGCCGTCCTCCTCGCCGAGTCCGGCGAGTTCGGCCGGGCCCGCGAGGCCGCGGACCAGGCCCTCGCCGCCCACCTCCGGGCCCCGCGCTACGAGCAGCTCAGCGGCTGCCTGCGCGAACTCGCCCGCCTCCAGGCCCAGCAGCAGGGCGCCGAGGGCCTGGCCGGCGCCCTCGCCTTCCTCGCCGACGCGGGCAGGATCGCCGACGAGGCCCGCGCCGCGGGGTACGAGGCCCGCGGCCGCTCCCTGGAGCCTGCCCTGGCCTACGAACACGGACGGGTCAACGCCTACGCCCGCGAGTACGAGACTGCCCTGGCCGCCCTGGACAAGGCCCTCGCCCTGCTCGGCGAACCGGGACCCGACGCGGACCACGCGGGCGAGTGGGCCGAGTGCGTCCGGCTCGCGGGGGTCGTGGAGGGCATCTACCTGGAACGCCCCGCCTCCGCCCGCACCCGCCTCGACGCGGCGGTCTCCCGCCTCACCGCCCTGGGCCACACCGAGGAGACCGAGCCGCTGACGGCCCTGGCGGCCCGGCTGCGCGACAAGGGGTGATACGGCGGTCGCGGTGCCGGGGCGACAGCGCGCCTCGGCACCCGGGGGGAAAATCCCCGGGCAGCGGGCCGGGTCACCGGGACACCGCGACCGGTGCCGCCGTGAGTCCGTCCACGGCCTTCGCGACCGCCTCGGGGCTGGAGATCATCGTCAGGTGCCGGGCGCCGGGGATGAGCGTCGCGGGCGGTGCGCCGATCCGCCGGGCGGTCTCCTGGGGCGTCTGCTTGCTGAACACGTCGTCCTGGGCACCGAACACGACCGACTTGGGCAGGTGCACCCTGGCGAGCCGGGCCACCTGGTCGGCGGGCAGGCCGGGGACCCCGGCGGCCAGCATGCTCCACAGCGCCCCCTCCGCGCCCGGCACCCGGAGCGGGCGTCGCCACTGATCGAGACCCGCGGCGTCCAGGCGCGGACAGTGCGGCCCGCACTGTGCGTCGTACAGGCTGCGGATCACCGCGTCGATGCCCAGCCCGAGCCGCAGCAGGCTGGTGCGGTACGGGTCGATCAGCACGTACTTGAAGGCCGGTGGTGGACCGGCCCCCGTGTCCAGGGCGTCGCCGTCGAGGAGCATCACACCCCCCAGTCGGCCCGGGGCCCGCAGCGCCGCCTCGGTGACCACGGCGGCTCCGCTGGAGTGCCCCACCAGCAGGGGGCGCTCGCCCGGACCGCCGAGGTGCATGGCGTCCAGGAAGCCGAGGAGCTGCCGGGTGAAATGGTCGACGGTGTACGGGCCGTGGCGCTCGCTGTATCCGTCGCCCGTCAGGTCGAGCGCGTACACCCGGTGGTCGCGGGCGAGCAGCGGGGCGAGGCGCGACCAGGTGTCCACGGATTCGAAGGCGCCGTGCACCAGCACGACGGGTGGGCCCGCCGCACCCCAGGTCTGGTAGCGCGTGCGGATGTCGGCGGCCTGCACGTACCTGAGCCCCCTCGGCGGCGCGGCGCGCCCGGCCGTGACGCCGTTGTAGACGAACGAGGCCGCCGTGACGACCACCAGCACGACGGCACAGCCCAACGCGGCGCGCCGCAGCCACCGCCGCAGCCGGGGGCGGCGCGGCCGGTGCGCGCGCTCGGCAGGGGGCGAGGGCGGAGCGGACGCCGGAGGGACGCCCCCGTCTCCGGCGCCGTCTCCGCGTCCCTCTCCGTCTCCGTATCCGTCTCCGGCGCCGGCTCCCGCTCGGCGAAGATCAGCTGTCACAGCCCACAGCATCACCCATGGCACACCCGCGGTCATCCTGCGGGGGGAGCCACCGGGTCTACTCCGCCGGGTGTAGGCAGACGCCGTGCGCGGGACTCCGCGGCGGCCCAGGTGAAGATGCCCCGGGCCATCAGGGAGGCTTCGGACGCGGCGCGTGCCTGGTTGACGTCGGCGCGTGCGGCGTGTGCGGTGGCGTCGTCGGGGGCGGCCTGTACGGCGAACTCCGCGAGGTGGCCGGCGATCCTCAGCTCGCCCGCGTCGGCGTGGCGTCGGGCCGCGTCGGCCAGGGCGGCCGCACCGCCCGCGAGGTCCGCCAAAGCGGTGGCGAGCCGGTCCTCGGGAGCCGGTTTCAGGTGGGCGGGGTTGCCGTCGTACCACCCGGCATAGCGCCGCCACAGGTTGCGCACGATGAACTCGGGTTCGTCGTACTTGGCTTGCAGGTAGACGCGGTCGGCCAGATGGGCGGGCGGGCGCACGGAGTGGACCAGTTCGTCCAGCCGGGCGCCGGAGTTGAGTCCGTCCAGTGTCTGCTGGACCAGACTCTCCAGCCATTCCGCGGTCTCGGTGAGGGCCAGACGGATCCGGTCGGCGCCGAAGACCGGTGCGCCGTGCGAGGGCAGCATGATCTCCGCGCCCAGGGCCGCCATGCGGCGCAGCGCGAGCGCCCACTCGCGTGGGTAGCGCTGCACCTTCTGCGGGTTGCCGCAGTTGGGGGTCACCCAGATGAACATGTCACCGGGGCACAGGATGCGGTGTTCGGGGATCCAGGCGACGGTCGCGTCGTCGGTCTCGCCCTGCGCGTGGAAGAGCTCGAAGGTCAGCCCGCCGCGCGTGAGGGTGAGCGCTTCCCGGTAGGTCAGGTCGGGCCTGCGGTACTGGGTCGGCCAGGTCAAGTCCGGTAGCTGGAACTGCCGTTGGTTGATGACCGCGTTGTAGCCGCCGGTCAGCAGGTAGCGGTCGAACCGGTCCCCGACCCTTTCGTGGGCGAGCACGGTCGGGCGGGGCGCGTCCTCCGCGTCGAAGGGACCCATCCCGAAGACATGGTCGATGTGTCCGTGGGAGAAGACGGCGGTGGTCACCGGGAGCCGGCTCCAGGCACGGACGGCCTGGTGGAGGCTGTCGGCGGCCGCCGGGTTGCCGGTGTCGAACAGGATGACCTCGTCGTCCGTGCGGAAGGTGATCACATTGCCGAAGCCGGAGTACCAGCCGACGCCGTCGACCACGTCGATGACGCCCGTGCCCGCCCGCCCGGCATGGACGATGCTGTCGTCGACGGCGCCGTGCCAGACCCGGTCTGCGTAGTCGGTGAGGGAGAAGCTCATGGTGCCCATGCCACCGTGACCCCATGTCCGGAGCAATCGGCCGCGAGGCCACCGACGGCTGCCTACTGTTGTGACATGTCACAAGCAGACGCGGTGCGCGACGGCGCGATCCGGCTGGCCGCACGCCTCGAACCGCGGGTCAACCAGCTGGCCAGGGCCGTCGTGGAACGTCAGCGGGCCGAGGTGCCCGGCTTCGATCTGCTGCCCGGCGAGATGCGGGACGTGGAGATCGCGGCGACGGCACGGCACGCGATACGGGGGTTCCTCCGCCATGTGCAGGGCATGCCGGACATCGACGTCGGGGTGTTCCGGGAACGCGCCGCCGAGCGCGCCGAGGAAGGCCTCCCCCTGGTGCAGTTGCTCAGGGGATACCACGTCGGTGCCGAGGTACTGCTCGACGCACTGAGCGAGTCGGCCCGTCCCGGCGAGGAAGCGGCACTGCAGTCGTTGACCCGGATGCAGCTCAGGGCGCTCCAGGCCACCGTCGAGAACGTCACGGAGGCGTACCTCGCGGGCCTCGCCGACCAGCAGGGGGCGGCGCGGGAGCTGGCCCGGGCGCTGATCCGTGGTGACGAGCCCGAGGAGGTGGCCGCCCGGTACGGGCTGTCCCTGGAATCCGGCTACCTCGTCCTCAGCGTGCGGGCCCCCGACCCCCACACACCGCTCGCGGCACGCAGGCTGCTGCGCCGGGTCCTCGCCCGGCTCGCGCCGCCGGCCGAGGGCCGCGTGCTCAGCCTGCCGGACGAACGCGGCGGCTGGGTGCTGTTGCCCTCCCGGACCGCACTCGACGCCGTGGCCGGCCGGCTCTCCTCCCGTCTTCCGTCCGCGCCGATCGTAGGAGCCGCGACCGCGGGCACTCCCGAGGAGGTCCCTGCGGCGGCCGAACGAGCACGCCGCATCGCGGCCGTCGCGGACACGCCCGGCGTGCACCGGTTGCGGGACGTGCTGCTCGACTACCAGGTGGCGGCAGCCGCGGACAGCGCACCCGAACTGGACGCCCTGCTGGAACCACTGGACCGTCAACCCGGCCTGACCGCGACCGTGGCCGCCTTCCTCGACTGCGACTTCGACCGGCGCCGTACGGCTCAGGCACTCGACGTGCACCCCAACACCGTCGACAACCGCCTCGCCCGCGTTGCCGAGTTGACCGGCGTCGACCCGCGCACCGCCCGCGGCGTCCAGCTCTTCGGCGCCGCCCTGACCCTGCACCGGATCGCCGGCCGGGGCCACCGGTGACACTCCACGCAGCGGCCCCGGCCGGGTTCCCGGCGCGTCAGCGGCGCAGGTCGACCACCGTGCGCAGCTTGCCGCTGGTCGCGGTGCGCTCGAACGCGGCCATCGGTACGACCTCCACGGTGAACGCCAGCAGTTCCTCCGACTCGGCCGAGGCCACCTCCGCCACCTCGGTGACGAAGGCCGCCCGCGCGGCGTCGGCGTCGGACGCGTACGCCTCGTCCAGGCGCACCGTCAGCCGCTCGCGGCCGGAACCGGGGGCGACCAGCAACTGAACCTCACCGCGGTAACCCAGCCGCTCCTGCGCCGCCTGCACGAAGCGCCGGTAGTTGAAGAAGTACGTGCCGACGCGCACCACATCGCCGTAGCGGCCGAGCAGTTCCAGCCGTGGTACGTGGCTGCCGCACGGGCACGGGCCCGCCACGGCACGCCCCAGGTCACCGATCTCGTAGCGTTCCAGCCGCTGCCCGCTGCGCGCCCGCGAGGAGAACACCAGCCGGCCGGGCTCACCCGGCGCCACGGGTACGTCCTCGTGGGGATCGAGGATCTCCAGCGTGTGCAGGTCGGTCAGCACATGGTGGACCGCCCCCCGCGACGCGGCGCACTGATAGCCGAGCGGACCCAGGTCGGTGCTGCCGTACGCGGCCGAACGGATCACTTTCACGCCGAACTCGTCCGTCAGCGCCCGGCGTTGCTCCGCCGTGAAGTGCTCACCGCCGTAGAACACGGTGCGGATGCCGCCGTAGGCACGCAGCCGGTCCGCCTCGGCGTGGAACAGCTGCCACAAGTAGGAGGGCATCCCGAACACGGTGTCCACCCGGTGCCTGACCAGTGCGTCGGCGACCTGGGCGTGGTCGGGTCCGGCGGCCATCGGGATCTGGGTGGCGTTCAGCCGCTCCAGGATGGAGAAGAAGCTGATGAAGCTCCCGTACATCCCGCCGCAGTAGAACAGGTTGGCCGCCCGGTCCCGGGCCGGGTCGAATCCCGCCGCGAGCAGCCCGTCGGCGGCGGCCCGCATCTGGTTGTCGTAGTCGTCGCAGGTGAACACCGACAGGGCCGGGGCGCCCGTGGAGCCCCCGCTGCGGAAGTACAGGTGTGCGTACTCCTCGGGCAGCACGGCGAGCGCCCGCTGCACGCCCTCCTTGCCCAGCAGCGGCCCGCCCGGCGGCGGGGGCAGCACGGGCGGCGCCACCAGGTCGTCCAGGCAGGGCACCGTGCGGAACGCGTCCTCGGCCGCGGTGACGCTCACCCGTCGGCTGTAACGCTGCAACGCGTACACGCCGTCGTGCGGTTCACCCTCGTAGCCCTCCAGCATGGAGCCGACCGGAGTGACCCGGGTGACTCCCGCGGCCAGCACGGCTCGCGACAGCTCGGCCACGTCCGCCGGTGGGCCGCCGATGGCCGCGGTCTGCAGGTACCGCCGCATCGGCCGCAGGGTCGCGGTGACCGCGCGCCGCGGCAGCGGCTTCACCCAGACGCTGCGGTGCAGAGGGGAGGCGGTCAGCGCGGGGCGGGTGTCGGCCAGCACCCGCCAGGTGCCGTCACCGGCGCTGATCACCCGGGTCAGACCCAGGTGCTGTTCGAGCCTGGCGAGCTGTTCCACGGTCGTGATCTCGGCCTGCTCGGCCGTGCCCGGCAGCGGCGCCCGCCGGGCGTCGGAGACCTTCGCCAGCCGCTCGGCGAACGTCTCGGCGAACGCGAAGACCTCCGCCCCGTCCTCGGTGTCGAGGTAGACCACCTGCGGACTGGAGCACGCCTGCTGCTCCAGGCGGCAGACGTCCTCGGCGAGCGCGTCGAGGGTCGCGACGTCGGCCGCCGCGTCGCGGGTCAGGTAGGCGAAGGAGATCCGGTGTCCCCACTCGACGACCCGGCACCCGGGCGGCGCCAGGTCGCTCACCGACCGCACGGCGTCCTCGCCACCCCACACGGCGATCGCGTCGGCCTGCCCGCACAGCGCCCGCAGCCACTCCCGGCGCGACGAGGGGAACCGCAGGGCCACCACCCGCTCGCCGATCAGCCCGGTGGGATCGGCGGCGCAGAGCGCGGCGAGCAGTTCGACGGCCAGCGGGGTGTCGGAGCCGCTGGTCTTGAGCACGTTGAGGTTGCCCGCCAGCAGCCCCTCGACGACGCTCAGCGGCGCGACCGTGGCGGCGTTGCCCGGCGCGATGTGCACCAGCAGGCCCACGGGGGCCCAGGCCTCGTACACCGTGCGGCGGGCGTCCGGCCGAGTCAGCCGCTCCGGGCGCAGGCCCCCCAGCTCCCGGCGCAGCTTGCGCTCCAGGGCCTGCCGGGTGAGCGCCGCGGCCAGTTCGCCGAGGACGGCGCCGGCCTCGTCCGCGGGCAGGTGCGCCGCCAGCCGGGCATGCAACGCCGAGGCAGGGTCGGTCAGTTCGGCGCTCACCGTGGCACAGGCGCCGATCACCACGTCGGTGGGCAGCGGACGGGCGACGACGCGCCCCGTCAGCTCGGGCAGCTCGGCGAGCCGCCGGCCGGCCTCGGCGTCGTCGACGAACTCGCCCTGCCAGAGATGAGGTACGGAGGTGGTCACGGCGTTCCCTTCAGAAGTTCGGCGGCGGCGACCGCACAACTGCGGTTACGGCTCACCCCGGCCCTGCCGTGCACGGTGAACCAGTCGGTGGACAGCGGGCAGCCGCACTCCTCGCCCGGGTGCAGCGAGGCGAGGTCGCCCATCACGACGCTGTGCGCCGGTACGGAGGTGATGTACGGGCTCACCAGGTGCAGGAAGCCGCGCTCCCCGTACGGCAGCGGGCGCAGTGTCGCCGTGTCGCGGACGGCGGCGCGCGACCACACCGGCACATGGAGACGGTGGTGTGCGCACTCGACGTACGGCACACAGTGTTCGACGGAGCCGAAGGTGTCGCGGATGCGGTCACCGGGGACGCCGAGGAGTCCGGTGACCTCCGCGTAGAAGTCCTCCTTGCCGATCTGCCGGTCGGCGTGGCCCTTCCAGCCGCCGCCCAGCACCACCAGCGACCCCTCCGGCAGCCGCAGCGGCGGCAGGCCCATGGCGCTCATCCGCTCCAGCGTGAAGTGCAGGAACGCGGGGAAGCCGAGGATGCGCACCGGTACGTCGTCCTCGGCGTACCGCCGCAGTGCCGTGATGCAGCCGTGCACATCGAACTCGTGGCCCGCACCGGTGTGCCGCAGCGCGTGCGTGGTGTGCCGGGCGGGGGCGAAGTCGCACAGGTAGTTGTCGGTGAACGAGGTGCCGAGCTTGAGCGACGGCGCCGGTTCGTAGCTGTAGAGCAGGTAGTTGACCGGCTGCTCCGGGGTGATCCAGCCGTAGTGGTCGAAGATGCGGGCCACCATGCGCTGTGCCGAGCGGATGGTCCACTCGTCGAAGAACATCTGCGACTTCTGGCCGGTGGTGCCCGAGGACGTCAGATGGAGGAAGACGTCGTCGCGGGGGATCGACAGCACCTCGTGGCGCTTGAAGAACGCGGCGGGCACCAGCGGAGTGCGCACCCCCTCGCCGACCGTGGGCGCCGCCTCCTCCGGCGGATCCTTCAGGAGCGAGGCGAAGAACGGGGAGCGTTGCGCGTGCCAGGCGTTGGCCTCGGCCATCGCGGCGGCGAACAGTTCGTCGGCATCGGTTCCGGTCGCGTACGGCGACCGAAGGTCGCACAGCCGCTGTACGTGGCCGAGCGCCGCCGGGTCGGGGACCTCGACGGGAGCGAGATGGGGGTTCATCGGGACACCTCGTGAAGGGGCAGGTAGGTGGCGGTCCAGGCGGTCAGGTAGGCCCTCAGGTACGGCTGGAGCAACGCGCTGACGGCCGTCGTCCTGAAGTCGATCTGACGGCTGGTGCGGGACAGCACCACGTAGTCGTGGAAGCGGTCGCCGATGCGGCGCATCGCCGGGTACACCGCGCTCGGCACGAACCCCGACGCCAGGAAGACGTCCAGGGCCTCGGTGTCGGCCAGCGGCAGCAGCGCCTCGGCGTAGTCCGCGCCGGCCCGGGTGACCGCTGTCATCAGCGCCTCGAGCGCCCCGGCCACGGCCGCCGGGCGCGGGTGGACGGCGACCAGGGCGCAACTGCCCGCCACCGGATCGAGGTCGGCGTACGCCTCGAAGCCGCCGTCGGCCGCGACCAGCAGGGCGTTCGGTGTGTGCAGGGGGAAGAAGCGGTCGCCGGCGCCGGGGAACCGCTCCAGGAAGCGGCGGCGGACGAAGGCCGGGGCCGCGATCAGCTCGATCGGCTCGGCCTCCGGGACGGCGCGCGGCGCGGGAGGGGTGGGAATCCGTGCGGCCCCGGCGTAGTCGATGCCGATGCCCGAGGTCGCCGCGGACAGCAGTGCCGCGAGGCGGTCCGGTATGCGCTCGACCGGGGCCCGGCGCTCCAGCACGCCGTCCGCGTAGCGGGCGAACAGCGCCAGAGTCTCGCATCCCTCGACCTCGACCGCGTTGGGCATCAGGCCGAGCGGCCGGAAGCCGTTGCGCACGACGACGTTCTGCGGGCCCTCGGTGACGACCCGGACGGTGGCGTACACCGAGTCCAGTCGACCGGTGCCGAACGCCTCCCCGCACACCGCTCCGGTCAGCCGGGAGGCGAGTCCTCCGCCGCGGTGCACGGGGTGAACGGCGAGGCCGACGAGCTTGCCGACCCGGCTGCCCGGGTCGGTCTGCACGACGGCGGAGCCGACCAGGTCGCCGTGGTCCGTGCGGGCGGTGAGCCAGTGGGCGGTGCCGTCGGTGATCAGCCGCCGCATGACGGCCGGGTCGCTGCCGAGCGGCACCGGATAGCCGTGCCCGTACACGTCGAAGTACAACTGCCGCAGCTCCGCGACGTCCTGGACCGCGGCGGGGGCGAGGACCACGGTCACGACGCCTCTCCCGTCAGCGCCGCCGGGTGAGTGGGCCGGTCGGGCTGCCGCGGCACGGCGTCCTCCGCGCGGCCGCCCAGCCACCACAGCGCCGCCGCGACCGGCAGCAGACCGGCACCCTGTACCAGGCACAGCGTGCGGGCCGTCAGATGGTCGCCGAGCGCGCCGAAGACGAGCGAGGAGACGGGGAACGTCGCACCGAGCAGTGCCTGCATCACCGCGAAGAAGCCAGGTTTGTCCGTGGCGGGTACCCGCCGCTGGAACAACGCGACGAAGCGCACGCCGATCACGCCGACGCACCAGCCGACGACCAGCAGCGAGCCGACCGCCACGACGTGCCCGGTGCACAGGCCCGGCAGGGCGAGCGCGGCCGCCATGCCGGCCAGGCACGCGCTGCCCACGGTGATCGGACGACCCGGAACGCGCCCGCCGGTGAACGATCCGAGGAGCGTGCCGGCGCCCAGTGCCGCCTCCAGCAGCGCGGCGGTCGAGCCGGTCGCGTGCAGGGCGCCCCGCGTGTACAGGGGCATGACGACGTAGACGGCGGTGGTGAAGACGTTGGCCGCGGCGAAACAGAGCAGCACGCGGCGGACGAACGGCAGGCCGGCCAGGATCCGGCGCAGCGTCGGCGGCCGGGGCGCCTCCTCGCCCGCCGGACCGTCGCCCGCCGTGGCCCGGGGGAAGCGGGCCGAGACGATGAGCAGGGCCGCCGACAGGTAGGCGCCGGCGCACCCGGCCACCACGCCCGCGAGTCCGCCCGCGTCCACCACCAGCGGGCCCAGCAGCCCGCCGGCGAGCCCGGCCAGCGACTGGGTGGACAGTTCGAACGCGGTGGCCGCCTCGATGTCGGTGTCCTCGACCAACTCGGGCACGGAGGTCGTCAGACAGGGGTCGAAGACCGCCTGGCAGGTCGCCAGCGCCAACCCGGCCGCGTAGAGCGCGACCATGGGCAGCGCGGCCGTGTACGCCCACACGGCCGTGGCCGCGCCGACGACGCCCGCCGTGGCCGTCGCCATGGCCAGCACCGTGCGGTGGGCGTGGCGCGCGACGATACGGGCCACGGCGGGGGCCAGGACGACCGCCGGCAGGCTGCTCACCATCAGGAAGAGGCCGGAGTCCAGCCCCCGGTGAGCGCCGCCCGTGCCGGCGACGAGCCACCAGACCGCGCCGACCTGGAACATCCTGCACGCTGCCTGGCTGAGGACCTGACCGGCCCAGACCCTGCCGAAGGACGGATTGCGCAGCACGAGGGGCAGACGCCGTGCGCGCAGGGCGGGGGCGCTCATGCGTGCGGCCGTTCGTCGACCACGCGGATCAGCTTGCCGGAACGGGCGTTGACGGCCAGGTCGCGGTGGCGCACCCACTCGACGGCGAGCGGATTGACGTGCCCGGCCGCGGTCGCGCTCGCATAGAGCGGACGCTGCTCCAGCACCGCCTTGACGACCAACTCGCCCAACGCCGCGTTGTCGTCGGTGGGTTCGCCCGTGGCCAACCGCAGCAGCAGGCCGTCACGGCCGTCCTGACGGCGCACCACGAGTTGCACTCCGCTCACCCGGCCGGCCAGATCGGTCGCCGAGACGATGTCGTGCACGTCCTGCGTGTACAGCGAGACGGGGCCGACCCGCACTCCTTCCTCGGCCCGGCCGAGGATGCGGAAGACGCCCGCCTCGCGGTCCACCCATGCGGCCCGGTCACCGACCGGGTAGCGCAGGATGGGCATCAGCCGTCTGCGCAGGTCGGTCACGACCAGCCGTCCCGGTACGCCGTCGGACGCGACCGGCAGGCCGGCCTCGTCATCGAGGATCTCCACCACCGTGTACGGCGTGAACGCGCGGTGCACCCTCGGGTCGGTGCCGGGCACCGCCTCGCCGAGCAGTCCGGCGTCCACGCTCGCATAGCCCAGGGAACGAGCCTCGGCGTGCGGGAACGCGGCCTTCAGCAGCGGGAGTTGGTCTCCGAACAGGCACTCGCCGCCGAAGAAGAGCAGTTCCACGTCCGGCAGGGTGCGACCGGCCGAGGTGAGCCGTTCGGCCAGGGCGCACAGCGTGGTCGGCGTGCCGGCGACGACCTGCGCCCGGAACTCCTCCAGCGTGGCCGCGGTGGATTCCCAGGGCGCCGCCCCGCCGATGGGCAGCCGTACGTTTTCCACCGGAGAACGGTGCAGGGAATCGAGAACGAAGCTGAAACTGGCGTAAAGGTCTCCCGCGTAGAACAGGTCGGCCACCCGGTGACTCGGCCGCAATCCCGCGGTGACGAGTCCGGCGCCGAACGCAGCGGTGAATTCCCGCCATTCCGTGCGGGTGTAGTACGAGAACTTCGGGGACCCCGTGGTGCCGCCGCTGCGGAAGACGACGGCTTCGTCCAGCGGCGCGGTCAGCAGCTTGTTGTCACGGGGTGAGTTGGCCCGCCAGAAATCCGACTGCGGCACCACCGGAAGGTCCGTGAGATGTGCCACGTGATCGGGGAGGTGAGCGTAAAGCTCCTGGTAGAAGGGAGAGTTTTGACGCGCGAAGCGTATGAGCTCCGCGAGAGGTTGAACCGGCATCAATTCCTGCTCGACAGCCTGCGGAAGTGGTTCACTCCGAAAACAATGGAGAATCTGCCAGGCATCTCACCATTCGAAACACCCTTGCGTCAACTCGCAAAGCCGCCCCAGGACTTCGCCTCACCGCAGCCGGACGAGTCTACGGCCCGCTCGGTTCCGTTCCATGACGGAGACGGCCGTCACAGAGGCCGGCCGGTCCATAAGGAAAGGTTGAGCATTCCAGAAAACGCATTTATGGAACCCGCGGTAACGGCAGCGGAGCCGGCGCGTGGCAGGAATCGTCAACGGTGTGTCATTGCGGACGGTCCTCCGCCCGGAACAGGCTGTCACCATGAGGCAACGACGTGTTGTTATCGTGGTCTACCCCGGTGCCCAGACCCTGGACGTCAGCGGACCGCTCGAAGTCTTCGACACCGTGAACCGCCTGATGGCCGAGCGTGGCAGCGCATACCGTCTGCAGTGCGTCTCCCCTGATGTCCCGTCAGTGGCCACCTCCGCGGGCCTCGTCGTGCAGGCCGGCCCCCTTCAGGCCGCGGAGGGGCCGATCGACACCCTCCTCGTGCCCGGTGGACCCGGACTCAAAGAGGCTTTGGCGGATGTGCCGTTCGTCACCTGGATCAGGCGCGCCGCGGCCCGGTCCCGACGCGTGGCCTCCGTGTGCGGCGGCGCCTTCCTGCTGGCGGAGGCCGGTCTCCTCGACGGGCGACGGGCCACCACGCACTGGGCCTTCGGGGAACAGATGGCGCGTCGCTACCCCGCGGTGACGGTGGACACCGAGCCGATCTACGTCCGGGACGGCCCGTACATCACCTCGGCGGGGGTCTCCACCGGCATCGACATGGCCTTGGCCCTGGTGGAGGACGACCTCGGGGCGGCATGCGCCCTCAAGGTGGCGAAATACCTGGTGCTGTACTTCAAACGGCCCGGAGGCCAGACCCAGTTCAGCATGGTCCTCGACGCACAGCTGACCGAACAGGAGCCGATCCGGGCCGTCCAGGAATGGATCCAGGAGAACCTCCACCGCACGCTGCCGGTGTCCGAACTCGCCCAGCGCGCGAACATGAGCCCACGCCACTTCGCCCGGGTCTTCGCGCGGGCGGTGGGGATGACGCCGGGCCACTACGTGCGGCGCTTACGCATCGCCCGGGCCCGTCAGCTCCTGGAGGCGACCGACCTCTCGGTGTGCCAGATCGCGAGCCGCTGCGGATTCACCACGATCGAGACGTTCCTGCGCGCGTTCGCCGCCGTCGTCGGCCTCACCCCCGCACAGTACCGGCACCACTTCCAGCTGCGGACGCACTCCGGGCCGGCCGCCGAGCCGGCGTGGGCGGAACGGAGGTCGGCATGACCTGCCGGATGCGTCTCGTCGACTACGTCGCCGCGGAACTGGAGCGGAGGGGCGTCCGGTACGTGTTCGGCGTGGGCGGAGCCAACATCGAGGACCTGTACGAGGCGGTGCACCGCGCCCCCGGACGCCTGCGCGGTGTCGTGGCCAAGCACGAGTTCTCCGCGGTCACCATGGCGGACGGATACGCCCGCACCACCGCGTGCCTCGGCGTCGTCGCGGCCACATCGGGGGGCGGTGCGATGAACCTGGTTCCGGGACTGGCCGAGGCCCACGCCTCGCGCATCCCGCTCCTGGCCCTGGTGGGACAGCCGCCCACCGTCCAGGAGGGCCGGGGCGCCTTCCAGGACTCCAGCGGCTCGGCGGGCTCCTTCGACGCCCTGGACGTCTTCGCACCCGTCTCCCGCTTCTGCGCCCGCGTGACCGAACCCGACGCGATCCCCGGGCTGCTGGCCCGCGCGATCACCGCGGCCCAGACCGAGCCCCGGGGCCCCGCCGTGCTGCTCCTGCCCAAGGACGCCCAGCAGGGACACCTGAAAGTGCCGGCCGTCACGGGACGCGCGGACACCGGAGCCTGCGCGAGGGCCGCGCGCACCCCGGGAACACACACGCCCCGCGCCGCGACGGAAGCGAGCAAGGCAGCGCGGGCCGCAGGGGCGCCGCACACGCCCGCCGCCCCGCGGCCGGACCCCGCCCGCCTGGCCGAGGCGCTCGGTGTGCTGGCGCAGGCCCCCCGCGTCATGGTGATCGCCGGCGAAGGCGCGGCCGGGACGAGCGCGCGGGCGGAACTGGCCCGCCTGGTACGGCACCTGGGCGCCTGCGTGGCCGTGTCGCCGGACGCCAAGGACGTCCACGACAACCGTAGCCCCCGTTTCGTGGGCGTCGCAGGGGTGATGGGCCATCCCGAGGTCGAGGACTGCCTGCGCCGGGCCGACGCCTGCCTGCTGGTGGGCACACGCCTGCCCGTCCTGGCGCGGGGCAGACTGGAGCCGCTGCTCGCCAAGAAGCCCGTGGTCTGCGTCGATCCCGAGCCGCCCTTCGTCCCAGGAATCCCGCTGCTCGGGCCGGTGGCCGGCAACCTGCGGACACTGCGGCGGGGTCTGCCGCCGCGGCCCCCGGCCTGCCCGGCCCACCACCCGCCGTCCTTCCTGCGCCTTCCTCCGGGTCCCGGTCCGAACCCCGGCTACGCCGCTGTGGTCGGCGCGATCGCCGAGGCGCTGCCGCAGGACGCCCATGTGTTCGTGGACGCCGGCAATGTGGGGGCCGCCGCCATCCACGCGCTGCCGGCCCCCCGCGACGGCCGCTTCGTCGTGGCGGTGGGGATGGGCGGCATGGGCTACACCTTCGGCGCGGGGATCGGCGCGGCGCTGGCCACGGGCCGGCGGACCTACGTGGTGGCCGGCGACGGGGCGTTCTTCATGCACGGCATGGAGATGCACACCGCCCTCGAGTACGACGCGCCGGTCACCTTCGTCGTGCTGAACAACAACGCGCACGCGATGTGCGTGATGCGCGAGGAGGTCTTCCAGGGCGGTGCCCGCCCCGAGAACGTCTTCCACCCGTCCCGCATCGCCGCCGGCGCCTCGGCGATGTTCCCCAGGCTGCGCGTCGCCTCGGCAGGCGACCCGGCACAGCTGCGTTCCGCGTTGCTGCGCAGCAACGAAGGCGGCGGTCCGGCCCTGGTCGCCATGGACCTCGACCACCGCGAGACACCCCCCTTCCAGCCCTTCCTGACCGCATCCCCGGCCGGTCCGGGCGCCGCCGCCGCGCCCGGACACCGGCCGAGCCACGACGAGGAGAAGCACACCCATGACCGACCGATCCACGTTGGCTGACATCCCGGGCCTCGTGCGGGTGGAGAACACCAGCCCCGAGGAACTGGCCGCCCGCTGCCTGGAGTTGACCTCGGACGCCTACCCGCACCAGCAGGTGTACGGCGAGTACTGCACCATCCAGGAGTACGTCGACTGCCCGCCTCGGGCGACGTACGACTATCTCAGCCGCGGCCACCACCTTCAGGAGTGGACGTGCAGCCTGCGGGGGTTCGAGCCCACGGGCACGCCGGGGCTGTGGGTCGGCCACGACCTGCTGGAGAAGGGCACCCGGATCTACTGCCGGACCGAGGCCCACCCGGATGCGATGACCGTCGACTACCACTGCGCCTGGGACCAGGGCGACGAACTGTGGATGGTCTACCTGATGAGGGTGGTTCCGGCCGCCCTCGTCCTCGGCCGCCCCGGTTCCGTGATCACCTGGACCAACTGCCGCCACCCGTACTACCGGCGCAATCCGCACCCCGGCCTGGCACCGCACCCCGGCCGGCGCTGGGTGGGCGAGTACTGGGACCTGTTCTACGCCGGGCACACCCTCGAGATGCGCAACCTGAAGGCGATTCTGGAGCACCGGCACCACAACGGCCTGCCGGTCAGCAGCTCCCCGGCGCAGCAGGTGGCCCCGTGACGCCGGTGAGCCTGACCGACGTCTCCGCCTACCTCCCCGGCGAGCCGGTCCCCGCCGCCTTCTTCACCGAGCACCCGGCGGCGGAGGACAGGCTGCGCGACAGCCCGATGTTCAAGGTCCCCCCGTTACGCCACCACGTGGCCCCGGACGAGACCAACGCGGACATGATCGAGCGCGCCGTCCAGCCGCTGATCGAACGGCACGGCCGCGCGGCGATCCGCCGCGTCGACGTCCTGCTGGTGCACAGCCAGCTGCCGGACCAGCCCTTCGTGGGCGCCGGCACCGAAGTGGCGCGCCGGCTGGGCCTGGCGCCGCGCTTCCTGATCGACGTGGCCAACGCCGGCTGTGCCTCCTTCGTGCACATGCTGGACCTGGCCCGGCAGATCCTGCTGCACGGCGACGCCCGTACGGCCCTGATCTGCAACGCACAGAGCGCCGCGGGCCAGCTGTTCACCCAGTCACAGGTGCGTGGGCTGTCCCAGGCCGCCATCCCGGGCGACGGCTGCGGAGTCGGCTATGTGACGACCTCCGCACACGCCCCTGTCCTCGGGATCGAGAGCCGGCACATCGCCGCCCATGCCGGCGACATGACCATGGTGCGCGACGACGGGCGCAAGTACTGGGAGGCCGGGGAAGCCCAGGTCCACATCGGCTTCACCGAGGCCGGAGTCGCAGGCGTGCTGCAGCGGGGCAACGGCCTGGTGCCGCAGGCCGTTCGGGACCTGCTGCGCCGCCTGGGAAGGAACACCACCGACATCGACTGCCTGATCACCAACCAGCCCAACCGCACCTTCCTGCGCAACTGGCGTGATGCGCTGGGCCTGCCCGCCGAACGCCACCCCGACACCTTCGACCGGTGCGGAAACCTCTTCGGCGCCGCGATGCCCGTCACACTCGACGACGCGATCCGCTCCCAGCGCATCCGGGAGGGCGACCTGGTGGTGCTGGCCGGATTCGCCCACGCCGGGGACTACGCCGGCGCCGCCGCACTCCGGTGGGGGCAGGGACGGTGACGCGGTCGCGGCCGGCAGTGGCCCGGTGGCCGCGCTGAGTACGATCGTTGACATGCTCGCTGAAGCATTGCAAGATCCGGGCTGCGGAGGCGGCCGATCCCATGGCTCCCTGCAGCCATTCGCCACACATCGGGGGGAGTTTGCTGAACGTCCGGGCGTCGTCCGAAGGATCGGGCCACAGTAACCGCAGCCGTTGCGGTGTGAGAGCGGAACTTGCGTGCGGATGATCAGGCGTGCAAGATCACGGCGTGCGCTCCGTCGCGAGACGGAGCTGATCGTCTCCTCGATGCCGCTGCCAGAGCCTTTCAGCCTCGATCAACTGGTCCGGAACATGGAAGAAGCCCGCGGCCGGCGGATCGTGATGAGGCCTCTGCCGGACCGCATCGCCGGTGTCACCGGTATCTGCGGTCTGTACGTCCGGCATGACACCCGGCCCCTCGATCTGATCTTTCATGTCAGCAGCGGTTCGCCGTGGCACGAGAGGCAGGTCAAGCTGCACGAGCTGGTCCACCTGTGGGCGGAGGACTCCACCGGTGTCATCGGCACCGACGAGTTGCTGACCGACTTCTCGGCCGAGCGTGCCGAGCAACTGGTGGCCGCGGGGCAGGCCTCCGCCCGTCGGCGGTACGAGACCTGGGTCGAACAGCGTGCCGAGGACGCGGCCGCGCTCATCAACCGGCTGGCGCAGACCCAGCACGCCATCGACGACCCGACCACGCGCAGCCTCGCCCAGGACTTCACCTACGGCAGGCCCAAGACGTGAAGGACCCGAACATGTCCGACCTCCTGGCCTACCTCATCGCGGGCCTGCTCCTCGTACAGGCCGGCCTGCGAGCCAAGTCGGCGGTCAGGGGCCACACACGAGACCGGTCGCTGTGGGGGGCCTTCGTGGCCTTCGCCGCCTCATGGCTGAGCCGGACGTCCGCGGGAATCACCGCATTGGACAGCCTCGGTGTGCCCGACCTGGCCTACTTCGTGAAACACGTGCTGTCGATCATCGGCATCTGCGTCATCCTCCGCTACGTCACCGCGGTCTACCGCACGGCCGGCCCGGACGGCGAGCGCTCCCGTGCCGTCCGGCTGTCCGCCGTGGTCCACCGCGTCGCCACCCGGGCTTCGGCGGCCACCGTCCTGGTGATGGGGGTGATCTTCTTCTTCCTGCTGGGCAAGCCCGACACCGCCACCCCCTTCTTCATCGAGCGGTATCGCGGCCAGGCGGCCCTCGCCGTGTACATGGGCCTGTTCTACCTGTACGCCGGTGTCGCGGCCGCGGTGTGTGCGGTCCAGTGGGGAGGTGCCGTCAAGGACGCGCCGTTCCGCTCCCTGCGCAACGGCCTGCGGATGATGTCCACCGCCATGGTGATCACCACGGTCTACTCGGTGATCCGCATCGCCTTCCTCGCGGTGGTCACCTTCTCCCGGGTGTCGGACGCCACCGAGCACACCCAGGAGACGGTGACCGACACCCTCCTGTACCTGTGCTTCCTGCTCTGGGGCCTCGGCGCCATAGCTCCGGCGACACACGCCGCCCGCGAGCGGTACCACGCCCTGCGCAGCCTCGTCGACCTCCATCCTCTCTGGCGGCAGCTCGCACTGCGCTTCCCGGACGCCGTCCGGCACCGCCCCAGCACGTCTTTCACCCGCATCACGGCGAAGGCGGCACGGCTCGACGCCCTCCGCGATGTGCTCTTCAGCCCGGACCCGTCGCTGCCGGCCCGCCTGGACCGCTTCGCCATGGACATCCGCGACGCGGTGTTCCTGCTGAGACGTCACGCTCCTCACGACCTTGCCGAGCGCGCCTTCGCACGCGCCGGGACCGACCTCAGGCCCGAGCACGCCACCGAGGTACAGGCCGAGGCGCTCTGGATCCGCGCCGCGCTGTCCATGGCCGATGTGCCCGCGCACGAGTCGGCCGCCGTGAGCGCGCCGTATCCCTTCGACCCCGGGCTCACGCCGGACGAAGAGGTCGCCCACCTGCGGGACCTGGCATCCGCCTACCGGCTCACGACCCCTGCCGACGCCCAGGACCTGCTCACCGGCGAGTTCACCGGTCGCAGTTGACCAACCGATACCGAGAACCCCGAGGTTGCCCATGACTCCCCCCAACCCCGCCCGTCCCACGATGTCCGCCGCCGCACTCCTCCGAGACGGCGACGGCCGGTTCCTGATCGTCAAGCCCGGCTACAAGCCGGGCTGGAACCTTCCGGGCGGTGGCGTCGACGAGGGTGAGACGCCGGCCCAGGCGGCGCGCCGTGAGCTGCTGGAGGAACTCGGCATCGACCAGGCGATCGGGCGGCTGCTGGTGAGCGCCTTCGTCCAGACGCCGGCCGGTGGCCACCTGTACTTCGTCTTCGACGGCGGAGTCCTCGGCGAGGAGCAGCGGGACTCCATCGTCCTGCAGGAGAGCGAGCTGACCGACTACCGGTTCAGCGCACCGGACGAGATCGGACCGGACGAGATCCCGCCCGCCGTACGGCCGGTCTGGGAGGCCGCGCTGACCTGCCTCGCGGAGGGCAGCACCACATACCGCGAGGTCGCCAGGGCCTAGCCGAGAGCGGAGGCCGGGCGGCGGAGTTCACTCGGGCACGTCGGAATCGGGGCCGAGGATCTCGGCCATCGTGCTGCTGATGAAGTCCAGAAGCTCGGCCCGCGCGGCGGCGGGAATCTCGTGCTCGCCGCCGCGCGCCGCCTCCACGGTGAAACTGTTCCTGACCGCGCGCGTCGACACCACCAGTTGTTCGATCTGCGGATCCGGGCTGCGGAAGAACACCGACGGCACATCGAGGGCCAGCGCCAGGGCATCCAGGATCTCGTCCGAGAGACCGGCGCACGTCCCCAGTCGCAGCGCTTCGACCAGAGCCGCCGTGAGCACCGGCTTGCCCGATCTGCGGTTGCCCGCGTCGGCGATCTCGGCGTCCGGCGGCAGCGCGCCCTGGAACACGTCGTCCCGCAGGTGCGCGAGCTTGTGCGCCACCGAGACCGCCGAGACGCCCTCGGGGGTCTGCACGGGCACGACGTGACCGAAGCTGCGCTTCTGGGCGGCGAGCAGTTCCGGCACGGTGACGCCGTACGCACGGGCGAGTGCCTCATGGAACTCCTCGGGCAGCGGCCGCTTGCCACGCTCGGCGGCGCGGACCGACATCGGTGACCGGGTCTTGGTGACCGCGACGGTGTCGGCCTGCGTCATGCCCGCGTCGCAGCGCAGGTCGGCGAGGTTGGGCGGCGCCAGGCGCGGAAACAGGTCGTCGAGGCCCGCATCGAGTGCCGCGGCGATGCCGGGAAGCCGCTCGGGCGGGGGAGTGGCCTGACCGGTCTCCCAGCGTGACACGGCGTTGGTCCCCACACCCAGGGCCGCACCCAACTCGGACTGGGACCTGCGCAGGAGCACACGGCGGTTGCGCAGTTCACGGCCGTCGAAGGTGCGCTCGGGCATGCAGGTACTCCATCAGATCGGCGGTCGAGCCCACTCTAGCCACTTGATCAGATCACCAGAAGAGGATAGTTTCACCTTCTAGTGATCGAGGTGTGGTCGTTGCCGCCCACGGGGGTGGTGGCAACGGCCACGCCCGCTCTCCTAAAGCGGGTGTCGCAGGTTCGAAGGGCGCCAGGCCCCGATATTTCTCCGGACGGATCAGCACCGTCCGGCACATTCGCCTCCGCCGCCGCAGCCTCGGCCTGGGCTTCCGAAGCGTCGTTCTTGGCCGAGCATCTCCTGGATGTCCTTCAGATCGGCTCCGGCCGCGTGGGCGAGGGTCGCCGCGCCGTGGCGGAGGTCGTGGAGCCGGACCGGCGGGAGACCGATCTCCTCGTGGACTGGATTGTGGTGGCTCAGGCCACGGGTGCCCCTGCCTGCTCTGGTGCGGCGATGTCTTTGCGGGTGACCGAGAGGTGCACGGCCAGGCCGAGGATGACTGCCAGGAACAACACGCTGGTGACGACGCTACCCAGGCCCAGGCCGCCGTCGCCGGTGGGCTGGGAGAGGTAGTCGCCCACCGAGGCACCGAGGGGCCGGGTGAGGATGTAGGCGATCCAGAAGCTCCAGACCGCGTTCAGGTCGAGGGAGAACCAGGCGAGGGCGATCGCGGCGACGGCCGCGGCGAAGAGCGCGGCCGACACCCAGTAGCCGAGGTCTGTCTCCTCGGCGACCAGGTCGCCGGTGGAGGTGCCGAGCGCGAAGGTGAACAGGACGGCGAGCCAGTAGAACGCCTCGCGGCGGGTGGTGTCGATGTGGTGGATCGACAGGGTGCGCTCGGTGCGGTACCAGAGGGCGAAGACGATCACCAGGGCGATCGCGAAGACCGTGGTGGTGGTCTCCAGCGCCACGCCCATGTTGTCGGTGAGATTGTCGCTGACCAGGGTTCCGACGACGCTGATCAGGGCGACGGCGGGCCAGTACACGCCCGGGCGGTAGCCCTTTGCGCGGAACTGCACCACCAGGGCGACGGTGAGCAGCGCGCTCACCAGCAGCGAGACTCCGGTCAGCCCGAGGCCGGCCTTCTCGTTCAGGAGGTCGGCGGCGGTCTCGCCGACCGTGGTGCACAGCACCTTGATCACCCAGAAGCAGACGGTGACCTCGGGCACCTTGTTCCAGCGCAGCCGGTGACGGGAAGGGGCTGCCTGGCCGGCCTCCTCAAGCACCGGATTCTCAGATGTCTCGTATGCCATGTCGCCCGACCGTGGCACCGGGTGCCTGAACACATCCTGACTGCCGCCGTGGATCACCCGCCCCGCCCGTCCCGTGCGCGCACCATGGCTTCATGCACACGCACGCATATGGTCTCCGCATAGCGGTCTTCCGTCCCGCCCCTGCCCCCGCGACGGAAGAAGACCGCCATGCACGCACCCGCTCCCACCGCCAGTCCGGCGCCCACTGGCCGCGCGAGCGCCTGGCTGCGGCGTCGTCTGGGCCGGGCCGTAGTCCTGTCCTACGCCGCAGCCCTGCTCGTGACGGGCCCCGGCCTGTGGCTGCGCCACTCCCACACCCTGCCCCTCGGCCCGCTGATCCGACTGCCGGTGTTCACCGCACCATGCCTGCTGTGGCTGGTGCTGTTCTCATCCGGACTCCAAGTCCCCGTCCGTGAGCTGGTCCGAGTCCTGCGGCGCCCGAGTGCACTGCTCGCCGGGCTTGCGCTGCACCTGGCGATCCCGTTGCTGGTCATCCCGCTCGTCGCGGTCCTGCTGCACGCCTCGCCCGACTCCGACGGCGGCAGCGGCCTGATCACCGCGATGATCCTGATCGTGGCGATGCCCGTGGCGGCCGGCGCTACGGCGTGGACCGGCAACGGCGACGGCGACCAGCCGACCATGGTCGGCCTGGTCCTCGCCTCTACCCTCATCAGCCCACTCACCACACACCGCTGGTGATCGAGCTGCTGTCTCCGCTGTTCAGCGGCGGCTACGCCGGCTCGCTCGCCGCGAGTATCCACACTGCGGGCGGTGGCTCAACCTTCGTCGGTGTGGTGTTGCCCTGCGCGGCGGGCAGCCTGGTCCGGCTCGCCCTGCCCGCGTCGTTCCTCGGCCGGGCGCTGGGCGCAGTCGTGCCTGCGGCCCTGGCCGGCTCGCTGGTCCTGACGTACGTCAACGCCAGCGGCGCCCTCGGCTCCTTCGTCGCTCGGCCACGCCCGCTGCTGCCGGGCGCCTCGCTGGTCGTGGCGGCACTGGTCTGCCAGCTGTCGTTCGTGCTCGGCCGCTGCGCGACGCGGCTGCTGCGGCTGGACCCGCCCACCGCTTCCGCGCTCACCCTCGCCTGCGGAATGAACAACAGCAGCGCCAGCGCCGTACTGATCACCGTCAGGGCTTCAGCGCGGCACGGATGAGAGCGCGCAGTTCATCGTCAGTGACGACCGCCATGTCCGTGGACCGCAGCCGAATGGTGGCCTTTCCGGTGATGAGCGTGGGATGGCGGGAGCTGAAGCCACCATCGCGGTCCGTTCCCCACCCGTAGATCGAGACGCCGTGCCGCCAGACACCGATGTGCAGCCTGCGCTTTTCGACCCGGTAGGTGGGCATTCCGTAGGACAGCGCCACGCTCGCCTGCGGGAATTCCTCCAGGATCAACCCGCTCACCCGGTCGAAGAGCGGACGGTGACCTGGCGCAATGGAGTCGATGTACTCCTGTACAGAGTCCATGCCACCCATTGTGATCCTCCCGCGAACACCGCTGCTGCGGGCTCGCCCCCTCGCGCCCGACCGCCGCGGCTTCATGACAGGGCAGGGCCGTGCGGCACCAGCGGCCTGCTCCCGAACGTCAGGCGGCTGACCAGGGGAGATGGAGAACTGGGACGGGAGTATCTAGGGTCAGCACGTGGCTTTCATCATGGTGTGTGAAGACGACGCGGCGGTCCGCGACGTCCTCAAACGCGCCCTGGAGCACGACGGCCACACCGTCTCCGTCGCCGCCACGGCCGACAGCCTGCTGCGGCAGCTCGCACCGGCGCCCCACCTGGTCGTCCTGGATCTCGGGCTCCCGGACGCCGACGGCCGCGACGTCTGCCTGGCCCTGCGGGCTCGCGGCGTCGACGCGCCGGTGTTGATGCTCACCGCCTTGGACGGCCTGCATCACAAGGTGGGCGGCTTCGAGGCCGGCGCCGACGACTACATGACCAAACCCTTCGACATCCCGGAACTGCTGGTCCGCGTCCGGGCGCTGCTGCGCCGGGCCACCGTGGCACCCGCACCGCGCGAGGTCGTCCTCGATCCGGCGAAGCACGTGGTGACCTACGATTCGGTGAGCATGAGCCTGACCCCGACCGAGTTCCGGCTGCTGGGCCGCCTGATCGCCTCGCAGGGCGACGCGGTACGCCGCCATGCCCTCATCGCTGCCGGCTGGCCGCACGGGGCGCAGGTCAGCGACAACACCCTCGACTCCTATGTGCGTCGGCTGCGGGCCAAGCTCGGTCCGCTGGGTGTGGCCGAGCGTCTGGCGACCGTCCGTGGCGTGGGCTACCGATGGCAGTGACGGGATTCCGTAAGCGGGTCGTCGCACTCACTGTGCTGATCGCCACCGCCGTGGTCGCGGTCCTGGTCGTGGTCTCGCACGTGCTGCTGAGTCGGGTGACGGACGCTGACGCGCGCGATCTGGCACGTACTCGCGCCGAGGCGGTCGCGGCGAACGTCACGGCCAAAGGCGGCCGTGTCGTACTGACGGAGAACAGCAGCGAGGCGCTGGACGAGGTCGCCTGGGTGTATGCCGACGGCCGCCTGATCGACGGGAACGTGCCGCCGAGCGTGGTCGATCGCGTCGAGGAGCTGGCGGACTCGGGGCGATCGCAGACGGCGTCGGTCGGCGATTACCTCCTGTACGCGCGGCAGGTCCCGATCGACGGCCACCACGTCATGGTGATCGTCCAGGTGGACCTCACGCCCTACGAGACATCCGAACAGCGAAGCCTGGCCTTGTCCCTGATACTGGGCGGCCTCACGATCCTCCTCGCCGGCGGTGTCGCGCACCTCGTGGTACACCGCGCGCTGCGGGTCGTGCACGAGATGGCCGCCCTCGCCGACGACTGGGGCCATCACGAACCGGGGCGCCGCTTCAACCTCGGGGTCCCCCGCGACGAGTTCGGGGAACTGGGGCGGACCCTGGACCATCTCCTGGAGCGCGTCGACAACGCGTTGGCGGACGAGCGCCGGCTCACCGATGAGATCGCCCACGAGCTGCGGACACCGCTCACGGTCCTGCGGGCCGAGGCGCAGCTGGCGCTGCTGTCCGGCGAGCCGGTGCCGCCGAAGGCAGTGCTGAGCGAGGTGGACCGCCTCGATGCGGCGATCACGACGATTCTGCGCGCCGCGCGCGCACGGACGGACAAGGGGACCCGGTGCGATCTGCGCTCTGCCGCGCGGCAGGCGATCGCCGGCCGCGCGGTCGAGGTCGCCTTTCCCTCGAAGGTCGAGGTCGCCGTGGCGGCGGACGTCGCCGTGTCGCTGCTGTCACCCCTCCTGGAGAACGGCCTGCGGCATGCGCGGTCGCGTGTGTGGATCACGGCGCGCAACCAGGGCGAGGCCATCGTGGTCGATGTCCTGGACGACGGCCCCGGATTCGATCCCGCGGAGGTCGACCGGGTCTTTGAAGCGGGTGTGACCGGCGGCGACGGGTACGGGCTGGGGCTGCCGGTGGTCCGGCGCATCGCCGCCTCGGCCGGTGCGGAGGTTCGCGCGATCGCGGACGGCCGCGGTCATGTCGAGGTGACACTCCCGGCCGCCCGTGCAACCACGTAGTCAGGTTACGTGCAGATTCCCTGCGTAAACCTCCCCGCATGACAACGACAACGGAAGCGCGCACGCGCAGCGGGCGCCTCATGCTCAACAAGGTCCCCGAGGTCACCGTCTGGTTCTGGGTGATCAAGGTCCTGTGCACGACCGTCGGTGAGAGCTTCGCCGACTGGATCAACATGAAGCTGGGCGTCGGCCTGGTGAACACGGCCTGGATCTTCACCGCGGTGTTCGTGGTGGTCCTGGCCGTCCAGCTGCGGCTGAAGCGGTACGTTCCGTTCCCCTACTGGCTGACCGTCGTCGTTGTCAGCGTCACGGGCACCCTGTACACCGACATCCTGACCGACCAGCTGAACGTGCCGCTGTGGATCAGTTCCGCGGTCTTCTCGGTGCTGCTCGCGGTGGTCTTCGGCGTGTGGTGGGCGCGGGAGCGCACGCTGTCGATCCACTCGGTCACGACGCTGCCGCGTGAGTCGTTCTACTGGCTCGCCGTTCTCGTCACCTTCGCGCTCGGCACCGCGACCGGCGACTGGACTCTGGAGCTGACCGGCTGGAGCCCGGGCGTCTCCGTGTTGCTGCCGCTCGGCCTCATCGCAGCGATCACGCTGTTGTGGAAGTTCGGCGCGAACCCGGTGCTGTCCTTCTGGCTCGCCTACATCCTGACCCGCCCGCTGGGCGCGAACATCGGCGACTGGCTCGCCTCCCCCAAGGTCGCCCAGAACCCGGGCGACCCGACCGGTCTCGACCTGGGCACATTCACCACCAGCCTGATCTTCCTCGGCCTGATCCTGGCCACGGTGGTCTATCTGACGGTGACGCGCTCGGACGTGACCGAGACCCACGAGGCGACCCACGCCGCACCGCCCACCAGCAACCCGCGCAAGGAGCGCACGGCGCTGGCCGGCTTCGGACTGCTCGCCGTCGCCACCGCGGGCCTGCTGGTCTGGGCCCACGGCCAGCCGCACGTCGGCCCGGCGCCGGAAACCGACAACACCACCGCCGTCCAGATGGCTCCCGGCCAGGCGGTGAAGAAGTTCCCGCCCGCCAAGGTCGCCGCGCTGAAGAACCTCGCCTCCACCTCGCTCAAGGACGCACGCTCGGGGAACGCGAAGGGCGCGCACACGGCCGCCCAGTCGCTGCGCGACCTGTGGGATGCCGACCAGGCATCGTTGCAGCCGCTGGACAACACCGGCTGGACCTCCATCGACGCCCAGATGGACAAGGTGCTGGGGACCTTCGGCATCGACCACTCGAACCCGCCGATGCCGCCCGCCCAGCAGGAGAAGGAACTGAACGCCCTCCTGACGGACATGGGCTGACAGACCGCACAGCGCCCGGCCGGCCCACCCGGCCTACGGGCTCAGTGTGCCGAGGCGGCCCAGAGAACCGCGCTTCCTCGGCACACGCCGGCGAGCTGCGCACACCGCAATGCGGCCGGGGCCGCCTGCGGCAGCCCGGGCATGTCCGCAGCCTCTCGTGGGGCGGTCGCTGACCGGATGGCGTCGGCCGAATGAATGCAGACCCTACTGCGCGAACAGGCGAGGGCCGGTCAGCTCTTCGTACCGGCCCCATCGCTCCAGCCGTCGAGGCGGTAGCCATGCCCTCGGAGCGTGGTGATGTGAGGCAACCGGCAAGGCCGGCCGGACTCCTCGGCGGCCTGGGTGAGACGTCGGCGCAGGCCGGCCATGGTGACGTCCAGGGTCTTGGTGGGGCCGAACCAGTTCTCGTCCCACACCTGCGCCATCAGCGTTTCTCGCGAGACGGCGGTACCGGGGTTCCTGGCGAGCCGGGCGAGGAGGTCGAATTCCTTCGGTCGCAAGGAGATCTCCGTGTCACGGAGGGTGCAGCGGCGTGCCGTGGTGTCGATGACCAGGTCGCCGAGCCGTAGCGGGGGCTGCGGCTGCGACGTGATGGTCTGGCGGCGCAGGTGAGCGCGGAGGCGGGCCAGCAGGACGGTGAGGCTGAAGGGCTTGACCAGGTAGTCGTCGGCACCTGCGTCCAGGCCGGCGATGACGTCGATGTCGTCGGTGCGGGCGGTGAGGATCACGATCAGCACGTCGGGGAGGCGGGCGCGCAGGGTGCGGGCGAGGTCCAGTCCGTCGAGGTCGGGCAGGCCGAGGTCCAGGAGAACGGCGTCGTAGGCAGTGCGGTCCGTCTCGGCCAGGGCCGAGGCGCCGGTGCGGCTCCAGGTGGGGGCGTAGCCGTTGACGCGCAGGCCTGTTTCCAGGTGGCGTCCGATGGTGTCGTCGTCCTCGACGACCAGGATGTGCAGGCGGCTGCGGTCCGGTGCGGCAGGCGTGCCCATGGCAACAGAGTAGACAGGTCCCTCCCCTGCAGGCGGGCTCACAGGTCGCGGAGTTCCTCCACCGCGGGGCGCCGGGCACCGCGGATGCCGTTCAGGGCTGCGGCCAGTACGGCGACCAAGGCGGCCAGTCCGGTCAGGGTCAGGTAGACGCCGGGCACCGCCAGGGCGGCGGGCGGCGGGTCGAACACGCCGGTGAGTACCTTGACCAGCATCTCCGACAGCGCCCATCCGATGACGGCACCCCCGGCCAGGCCGCCTGCGGCCAGCAGGAGGGCCTCGGTGAGGACCATGCCGCGCAGCTGGCGTGTGCGTGCGCCGAGGACGGTGGCGATGGCGAAGGTCCGGCGCCGTTCGGCGAGCCCGAGGGCGAGGACCAGTCCCCCGGCTCCGGCGGCCAGCAGGACCGCGAAGGCAAGCTCGATGCGGGTGAGCCCGGCCAGATCGACGGAGGTCAGACTGGTGCCCACGGTGCCGCGGGTCTGGGTGAGGTCGCTGACGGTGGCACTGGTGCCCAGCTGCGACCGCAGGCGCGTGGCGATCTGCTTCTGGTGGGTGCCGCCGGTGTCGAGGAGGAAGGCGCCGACCGCGTCGCTGCCGGTCGCCTTGGCGATGTAGGAGGCGTTGGCGACGAAGAAGCTGTCCTTCGGTGCCGTGGGGAACTCCTTGGCGATGCCCGCGTAGTGGAAGGGGACCGTCCGCAGGGCCTTGGTGTGGGCGTCCTGGATGCGCAGGTTGACGGTGTCACCGGGGGAGAGCTGGAAGTCGTTGACGGTCTCGACGCTGACCAGCAGGTTGTCGGGCCGTTCGGCCAGGCGCCGCATGAGTTGCCGGGCCGTGCCGCCCGCGAAGTAGGCGTCCTGGAGGGAGGTGGCGCGGGCGATGGTGCCCGGGCGGACGCCGTAGAGGTCCTGGAGATCGGAGCCGACGTAGGCGAAGCGGTGCTGGAGGGGTTCGACGTGCCGAACGCCGGAGACCCTCAGGGCGGATCCGGCGCCGGGTGGGACACGGGCCCCGGGTGGTTCGGTGACGGTGACGTCGGCGCCGTTGGTCAGGCGGGCGTCGACCTCCGCCTGCTGGCGGTATGTGGCGTTGAAGACGGCGGTGGAGAGCGCGAAGGACACAGCGAGGGCGAGCAGCACGACCGAGCGGGCCAGAGGGCGGCGGCGCCGGGAGAGGGTGGCGGCGGTGGTGCCGGCGAGGGTCGCGGTCAGCGGGCGGGCCAGCCGGGCCATGGCGGGACGGCCATGGGTGAGGGCGAGGAGGGTGAGCCGCCACAGCAGCAGCGCGGCACCGATCCACAGCAGGGCAGGGCCGAGGAAGGCCCAGTACGACACGGAGATGCTGGGCACGCCTTCCGGGGCCAGGACCAACGCGTACTGGTTGCCGGAGGAGGCGCGGAAGACCAGCCAGGAGCCGATCAGGAGGGCGAAGTCCAGGCCGTACCGCATCCACCACGGGTTCCGGGTGCTGCGGGCGCCGGACTCCTTGCGGGTTTCCGCGACGGTCACCGTGTGCAGGTCACGCAGGGCCGGGACGAGGACGGCTCCCGCGGCGACGGCGGCGCCGAGGACGAATGCAGTGCCGTACCAGGCGGCCCAAGTGCCCGCGCCCGCTCCGAAGGAGGCGGCACCGAAGGCGAAGCGGCCGGTCAGTGCGGCGACGCCCAGTCCGGCCAGGCCGCCGGCGAGACCGATCAGCGCCGCTTCCAACCCGGCGAGGGCGGTGATCTGGCGGGGGCGCAGGCCGCGCAGCCGTAGCAGGCCCTGCTCCTGGCGGCGCCGTTCGCCGCCGGCGGAGGCGACCGCGGCGGTCAGTGCGGCGGCCAGGACCGCGCCGGGGACGCCGAGGAAGAGGAAGAGGATCTGGGCGTACAGGGCGTCCTGGCGGGCGGAGTCGAGGGCGGCGCCGACGTTGTTGCCGACCAGGGCGGCGCCCGCGGCGCGGGCCTCCAGGTTGTGGGCCGCGCGGGTAACCGCGGTGAAGGCGGCGGCTGGATCGGAGGGCAGGCGGGCGTCGTCGCGGGCGACGTGGATCTGGGTGGTGACCGCAGAGGCACCCCGGGTCAGTGCGGCGAACCTGGCGGCGGGCAACAGGACGACGTTGTCCGGGGGTGCGGTGGGCTGGGACTGGCTGGGTGCGCCGACGGTCTGGAAGAGAGAGTCGGCCTGGGGCAGGTCGATCACGCCGTCTACTTTCACCGGCCTCAGCCCGATGCCCGGAAACTGGACGGCGATGGTGTCGCCGGGGGCGGCGTGCAGGTTGGAGGCGGTCTGCTGGGCCAGCAGGACGCCGGTCGGGGAGCCGGAGAGGGTGCGGATGGCGTCGGGGAAGAGGGCGCGGTAGCCGTCGGGCAGGCCGAGGGCCATGCCGGGGCCTGTGGTCTGGGTGCTGCCCTGGACGCGCGCGGTGAAGCCGGTGGTGTGGGCGAAACCGACGGGCAGGGCGGCGCGGGTTCCCGGCGCCTTGTGGACCAGGGACATCACCGCGCCGGGGTCGGCGCCAGGCTGTACCTGGACCTGCCAGTCGACGGCGACCGAGCGCACGGCGCGCTGGGTCATGGTCGCCTTGGACGCGGTGAGGAAGGAGCCCAGCGCGGCGACGAGGGCGACGGCGAGGGCAATGCCGGCCAGGGCGGCCAGCAGACGTCCGGTGCGGTGGCGGGCCAGGCCGGACGCCCACGAGATGATCATGACACTTCCTCGGGTGCGAGCAGCCGGCCGTCACGCATGGCGCGCCGGGTGGTGAGCCGGGTGGCGACGGCGGGGTCGTGGGTGGTGACGACGAGGGCCGCGCCCGTGTGGTCGGCGGCGGTGAGGAGAGCGTCGAGGACACGGCCGCCGGTGGCGTGGTCCAGGCGGCCGGTGGGTTCGTCGGCGAGGATCAGGCGCGGCGACTGGGCCAGCACCCGGGCCACGGCGACCCGCTGGGCCTGACCACCGGAGATCTCCTCGGGCAGCCGGTCCGCCAGGTCGGCCGCGCCCACCAGCGCGAGCGCCGCGAGGGCGGCCTGCCGGGCCTCGCCTTCCGGCCGGTCGGCGAGAACCAACGGTAGAGAGGTGTTCTCCACCACGTTCAGCGCTGGGATCAGGCTGTCGCCCTGGAAGACCAGGCCGATGTCGTGCGGCCCCAGGGAGGCGGTCCGCCGCACCGTGCCGCTGGTGGGCTGTTCGAGCCCGGCCAGCAGGTGCAGCAGCGAACTCTTCCCCGACCCGGAGGGGCCGACGACTGCGAGCCGATCGCCGGACTCGATCGCCAGGTGGGCACCGTGCACGGCAACGACCGCCTGCGCACCCCGGCCGAAGGTGAGAGCCGCGTCAGCACAGGTCACGAGCACTTCATCCCGTGGCATCGGGCACCCCCTGCGACGCGGGACGGGCAGTCGGGGCCGAGGCGTCGGTGGCCCTGCCGTCCTCCAGCGTGATCACCCGGTCCGCGCTCCGGACGACTTCCGCGCTGTGCGTCACGATCAGCACCGCGCACCCCTGTGCGGCCCGCTCTCGCAGCATGGCGAGGACCACCCGCTCGGTCTCTCCGTCGAGCTCGCCGGTCGGCTCGTCGGCGAGCAGGACAGCGGGGGCGTTGGCCAGCGCCACGGCCAGCCCGGCCCGGGCCAGCTCGCCACCGGACAGCTGCCGGGGCAGCGCATGCATCCGTTCGCCGAGGCCCACCTGGGTCAGCAGCTCCCTGGCCGAGGTGACGGGTTTGCGGGCCGCGGCGCGCTGCGGCAGGCGGACGTTGTCCCGCACGCTCAAATGCGGCAGGAGATTGCGGGTCTGCAGCAGCACGCCGATGTGCCGGGCACGCAGCCGGGCCCGCTCGGTCTCGGGCCGGTGGCTGATCCGTACTCCGTCCACACGGACCTCGCCGCCCGAGGGCTCGTCGAGCCCGGCCAGGCACGCCAGCAGGGTGGACTTGCCGGATCCCGACGGTCCCACGACCGCCACCGTCTCGCCCCGCCCGACCCGCAGCGACACCCCGCGCAGCGCGAGCGTCTCCTCCTCGCCGGCCCGGTAGAAGCGGTACAGCTCACGAGCAGCCAGCACCGGCTCGGACGCCATCGTGCTCACCGCCAGGCGAAGGAGTCGCTGATGATCCGCCACGGGTCGACGTTGTCGGCATTGACCGGGCCGGACAAGGTCAGATCCACCTCGTGGCCCGACTTGTAGAAGGCATACCGCTCGAAGCCGTCGCGCACCACCTTGCCCGTGACCGGGTCCTTCGCCGAGTCACCCTGATAGGTCAGCTGGACGACACGGCCCGCGTGCCGAGACACCTCCGACACCTTCGGCGCGGCGAACTTCGGCACCTGGGAGCGCAGCTTGGGGACAACCGTCTTGGTGACCGAGTCGACCGTGGGCGCGGAGGACGCGGGGACCGCCGTGATCCTCACGGTGTTCAACTTGTCGGTGAACACCGTGCTGCCTCCCTGCTCGGTACGGGCCCAGCCCTCAGGCACCTTCACCGTGAAACCGGTGAAGGACCCGCCTGTCGGCCGGTAGACGACGTACACCTGGTTGTCGGGGATGTCACCGGGCGGATTGGACTCGGTGGGGGCGGGTGCCGGGTTGTTCTGCCCGTTTCCGACGCGTGCCGAGGAAGCCGGCGGTGACGACGTCGTCGAACCGGAACCGGAGTGCGAGCCGGAACCGGAACAGCCCGCGGTCACCGCCGCGACGAGCACCAGCCCGACTGTCGCGGACGTCCGTGCGTGTGCTGCCATCACCACTGCCCTCCAAGGAATCCCCCGGTCCGGACGGTCATGGCACCCACGGTAGGAAGCGGCCGATTAACGCCGTGCTCGCCGAGGGTTAGACGACGGCAAAAGCGTGCGCCTCGCCCCGCGCGCCCGGCCGAACCGCCGCATGATGAGGGCATGAGACAGCGCGTGGTGCGAGTCGCCCTCACCGCCGCGTTGGTCGCCGTGGTCCTGCTCGCCGTTCCCCTGGCCCTGGCCATCAGGTCCTCCCTGTACGCCGGGCAGCGGGACACCCTGGAACGCGCGGCGCTCGCCGCGGCCGTACGGGTGAGCCCGGACTATGCGACCGGTGATCCGGTGGAACTGCCCAGGGCGCCGGCAGGGGGGCATCTGGGCCTGTACGACCCGCAGCAGGCCAAACGTGCGGGCAGCGGCCCCCGGACGGCGGACGCGCCGGTCCACCGCGCCTTTGACGGAGAGGTGGTCCGGGGGCGGTCGGGCGGCGACCTGGTCGCCGCCGTACCGGTCTCCCACGCCGAGCAGGTGATCGGCGTGGTCCGCGCGTCCTCCCCCGCTGACGCCGTACGCGACCGGGTCCTGGCCGCGTGGGCCGTGCTACTGAGCGTGACCGCAGTCGCGCTGACCATCGCGGTGCTGGTCGCCCGTCGGCAGGCTCGGGCGCTGGCCGCCCCGTTGGAGGACCTCTCCCGCCACTGTCGGGCTGTCGCCGAAGGGGACCTGAGTGCGCGGGCGGCCCCCAGCAACATCGCCGAGATCGATCAGGTGGCCCGCACGCACAACACCATGCTGCACACTCTGTCCGAACTCCTCCGCCGGGAACGGGATTTCGTCGCCAACGCCTCGCACCAGTTGCGCACTCCGCTCACCGGCCTGCAACTCGCCCTGGAATCGGGTCTCTCCCAGGACGACTCCCGTCTACGCCCTGTGCTGACCGAGGCACTGGCCACCACCCACCGCCTCCACCACACCGTGGAGGAAGTGCTGCGCCTGTCCCGCTCCCCGGACCGGCCCCGCCCGGCCGCCGCGGACATCGCGGTGGCACACCTCCTTCAGGAGACACAGGAGCACTGGCACGGCCTGTTCGCCGCCGACGGCAGACGCCTGGAGTGCGGCACACATGACGCACCCGCGGATGTCCTGGTCCCCAGCGGCCCCGTGTCGGAGGTGCTCGACGTCCTGCTGGACAATGCACGGGTGCACGGACGCGGAACCGTGCGACTGGTGGTGCGGGACCTGAACGACGCCCTCGCCTTCGACGTGAGCGACGAGGGAGCCGCGGTGGGCGAGCCGGCGCAGCTGTTCGACCGCGGACACACCGGCGGCGGCCACGGGACGGGCATCGGCCTCGCCCTCGCTTCCGAACTGGCCCACTCCATCGGCGGCCGACTCTCCCTCACCGGAAGGGCTCCGGCCACGTTCACCCTCCTCGTCCCGGTCCGCGGGGCCGGCTCCGAAGGCAACGCACCGGCCTGCGGATGAATGCCTCTCTCCGACATGCTCGGCTCCGGGTGTGGCTTGTTCGCCTGCCCTTGTGCCGAGCCGGTCCCATGGGCCCGGATCCACGACGGCCACCGCACAGACGGGGGACCTGCGATACCGCCCGGTGAGACAGCAGCACGCGGCAGCACCACGCACGCCCCGGCAAGGATTCGATGCCACTCCCGGACCAGTGGAGCCCCAGCCTGCGCGTTCGTACGGCTCAGCGAGCGGTCCTGTCCCGGGCATGACCGAACCTGCCGACATCGAGGCCATGCCCGTGGCGACGGGCCTGAGCGCCGGTCGGCGTGCGGCACAGCGCGATGAGCGCGGCGTCGTCGCCGAGGCTTCCCCCGACGTGGTCGAGGAGATCGCGGCGGATGTGGTGGAGCAGCTTCTCGGGGCTGCTGCCGGCCCACCGGGTGGCTCGTTCGGCGAGCGGGTAGAAGGCACCGTCGGCATCGCGGGCCTCGATGACCCCGTCGGTGTAGAGCAGGAGGGTGTCGCCGGGCTCGAAGGAGAACACGTCGACCGTGTAGTCGTCCCTGGCCGCCGGCCCGTGGATCCCCAGCGGGGGCGCCGGGTGCACCGGGACCGCGACGGCGCTGCCGTGGCTGAGGAGCAGCGGCGGGGGATGGCCGCAGCTCAGTATCCGGGTGACGTGACCCTCGTCGGGGATCTCCATGAGCATCAGGGTGGCGAACCGCTCGCCCCTCTCCTCCTCGGACTCCAGCGTGGGCAGGTTGCGGGCCACGCTCTCCTCCAGGGCGAAGGCCAGCGCGGGCAGCACGGTGTGGTGGTGGGCGGCCTCGCGGAACGCCCCGATGATCAGTGCGGCCTCCCCGATGGCGGAGAGGCCCTTCCCGCGCACGTCGCCGATCATGACCCGTACGCCGCTGTCGGTGGGGGTCGCGGCGTACAGGTCGCCGCCGATCTGGGCCTCCGCCTCGGCGGCCAGATACAGACAGGCGACCTTCATCGGGCCGATCTGCTCCGGCAGCGGCCACAGCAGGACGTGCTGCGCCGCCTCGGCGATCATGCGTACCTGCGCCAGCTGGTGTCGCCGGCGCTCGCGCATCACGCAGTAGAACACGGTCAGGGCCGACAGGACGGCCAGGGCGAGGATCTGGACGAGTACGTTACGGCTGAACAGCACGCCGAAGTGCCAGCCGATGTACGCCTGCGCGCCCACGGCCAGGAGCCCGATCAGCCCCGTCAGCCAGGGGCCGGCGAACGAGGCGGTGATCGCGGGGGCGATGACCAGCAGCGGGCCGAGATGGATGTCGGCCGGGACGAGTTGGTCCACCGCCGTGATCACCAGGATGAGCACGATCGGGATCAGCAGCAGCGCATGGCTCGACCGCCACGGCTGCCGCGGACCGGCAAGGGGTCGCCGGGCATCCACATCTTCCACACTGCACCCGCCACGCCACGCTGACGACCGCACGGGCCCCGGCCGCCCTCGTCGCTCAGCCGGGCCCGGCGCAGACGAGGCGCGGTGCTGCTGCCGTCGGACACCTGGCAGGGACGCTTCCTCCAGTCCCCAGGTGGTGAGCGAGCGAGCAGGCTGTTCTCGGGGAGGGTGAGCTGTTCACCATGATGAGCACGTTCGGGACCACCGTCTACGTCACCCTGCCCGAGCTGTACGTCGAGCTCTTCCTCCCCGCCGACGAGGCGGCCGAGACGGCTCTGCGCCGCCACGCCGGGCCCGGCTGACACCCATGGGCTCAGCCGGCGGTGGCGTGGGCCGGGGGCGCCGCGTCGGCGGGGCACCGCTCGGTGGCGGGCGACGCGTCGTCCGAGGGCGCGGACTCCGGTCGGGCGTCCCCGGACTCCAGGCGGAACATGGCCTCCTCGTCCGGGGTGCCGGAGGCCGCCTGGTAGACCACCAACCGCTGGCCGCCCGTCCGGGCGAGACGCATGACCTCATACGTCAGGGTCATCGGACCGACCTTCGGATGGCGGAAGGTCTTCTGCCCGCCGCCGCGCTCACAGACGTCGTACCGCTCCCAGAGGCACGCGAACTCCGGTGACTTCAGGACGAGTTCGCCGACGAGCGCGGTCAGCTCGGGGTCGTCCGGGTCGGCCCCGGCGACTGCTCGCAGATGGGCCACCGAGAGGGCGACGGTCTCCGCCCACGGCTCGTAGAGTGTCCGGCCGACCGGGTGGAGGAAGAGGTAGCGGGTCAGGTTGCGCCGCTCCTCGGGCCAGTCCCAGAGCCCGGGCAGCAGCCGCCGGCCGGGCGGGTTCGCGGCCAGTACGCGGTTGTAGCGGCTCACCACATAGGCGGGCAGCGGGCGCACCGCCTCCAGAGTGCGCAGAACCGAGTCCCGGACGGTGTTGTCCGAACAGGCGGACAGCTCCGAGACCCGGCCCGAGGCCAGCTCCGCGAGCTCGTGCAGGCGTTCGTACGCATCGCCGCGCAGCCGCAGGGCGCGGCCGAGGGCGTCCACGACGGCCGGGGACGGGTTGGTCTCCCGACCGCGCTCCAGGCGGATGTAGTAGTCGACGCTCACCCCCGCCAGTGCGGCCAGCTCCTCCCGGCGCAGTCCGGGAGTGCGGCGCACGCCCGCGCCCGTCGGGAGCCCGACGTCCTCCGGGCGCACCTGAGCCCTGCGGGCCTTCAGGTACCTGCCCAGTTCGGTGCCCCGCGCGTCCGCTGCTGCTGTCATCCGACCATTGTGGCAGGTGGGGCGGGGAGCATGGGGGGCCGTGTCAGGGCCTGGAACGCCGCACCCCGGGCAGCACTCGGTCTGCCGGACGGCCGTGCGCGGGCGCAGAGTTGACCCGGAGCGGGCGGCCCGGCCGCCGGGGCCCAGGGGGTGCACGACACCGGACCGCGGCCCCGTCGGACCGTGCCGCCCGCCCCTCCTGAGCTGACGATTCGTCAATCATCCATCGCAAGTGAGGAATTCAAGATGCCGCGCACTCCTTCCCGGTCCACCGCCCTCGCTCACGGGCACACCCCCGGGTCATCCGCACACACGCTCCGGCGACGACAGCCGGACCGGGCCCGACCAGCCGCACCGCCCACCGCTGCCCCCGCCATGCCACCCACGGCCGCCCCCGCCACCCCTGCCGCGCCGCGGCGCAACGGCCTCGCGCTGGTCGCTTCGCTGCTCGGGTTCACCGTGATCACCATCGACGTCTCGGCCGTGAACATCGCGCTGCCCGCGATCCGGAACTCCCTCGACGGCGGGATGGCCGGGCTGCAGTGGGTCGTGGACGCGTACACGCTGATGTTCGCGGCCCTGATGCTCTCCGCAGGTGCCCTCGCCGACCGCGCCGGCGCCCGCCGCGCCTACGCCTGGGGCGTCGCCCTGTTCACCCTCGCCTCCCTCGGCTGCGCGCTCGCGCCCGGCATCGGCGTGCTTATCGCCACGCGCGTGGCGCAGGGCGGCGCCGCCGCGGTCGTGATGCCGGCCTCGCTGGCGCTGGTCCGGCAGGCGTACGAGGACGCCCGGGCCCGCGCCCGCGCCATCGCGCTGTGGACGGTCGGCGGCTCGGTGGCGATGGCCGCGGGCCCGGTGCTGGGCGGGCTGCTCACCGACTGGGCCGGCTGGCGGGCCGTCTTCCTGCTCAACCTGCCGGTGGGCGCGGTGATCCTGGGCGCGCTGCTCCGGGTGCCGCGCTCCCCGCGCCGGCCCGCCGCCCTGGACGGCGGGGGCCAGCTCACCGCCGTACTGGCCCTGGCCGGGCTGGCCTTCGCGGTGATCGAGGGCGGCCACCGGGGCTGGACCAGCGGCCCGGTACTGGCCGCCGCCGCGCTCGCCGTCGCCTCCGGTTACGCCTTCTGCGTAGTAGAGGCCAGGCACCGCCAACCCATGGTTCCCCTGGCCATGGTGAGGGACCGCGAGGTGGCCGTCCCGCTCGCGGTCGGTTTCGCCGTCAACGCCGCCTTCTACGGCGGGATCTTCCTCCTCGGGCTGTACTACCAGCAGTTGCGCGGGATGTCGGGGATCGTGGCCGGGCTGATGTTCGTGCCGATGTCGGCGGTGGTGACGGCGACCAACCTGGTCTCGCCACGGCTGGCGGAGCGCATCGGGCGGCGTCCGGTGATCGTCGCCGGGCAGCTGGTCTTCATCGCGGCGATGCTGGCCATGCTGCCGCTGGCCGCGCACACTCCCGTGTGGCTGGTGCTGGTCCTGCTGCTGCCGCTGGGCATCGGCGGGGCGCTCGTGGTGCCCGCGCTGACCGCGCTGCTGATGGACGCCGTCCCCCGGGAGCGCGCCGGGACCGCGTCGGGGCTGCTCAACTCCTTCCGCCAGACCGGCGGTGCGCTTGCCGTCGCCCTCTTCGGCAGCCTGCTCTCCGGCCCCGGCGGCGGCTTCTCCCTCCCGGGCATGCGCACCGGCCTTCTCGCCGTCGCCGCTCTCCTCCTCGCCACCGCGGCCCTCTCCCGCCTCCTCCTGCGCCGCGGCTGATCCCCGCCGACTCCACAGGCCCCGCAACTGCCTCCGCACCACGCGCGCTAGGAGCACAGGGCGGAGCCGGCCGCATCGCCTGGCCGACTGGGCCGGACACCCGACGCGAGCGCGCTGCCGGGCCTGCGACCTGTGACACCGCCGGGCTCCCGTGCGCTGTAGGGGGTGGACCGGACCCGGGACCCAGGGGTCCCTGCCACCCCGTACGGCGGTGGCCCGGCCCCCGCAGCCGAACGGCCACCAGCCCGTGAGGCCCGGGTCTGCGGAAGCAAGAACGTCGTGATGATCGAGGTGTGTGTGCAGGCGCTGCTGGCGGACCGCTATCAGTTGCAGGAACGGCTGGGGCGCGGCGCGATGGGGGAGGTGTGGCGGGCCGCCGACCGGCTCCTCGGGCGTCCCGTCGCGGTCAAGCTGCTGTGTGCCGAGGACGCCGCGGACGCCGAACGCTTCCGCCTGGAGGCGCAGACCGCAGGCCGGCTCAACCACCCCAACGTCGTGGGCATGTACGACTTCGGCTCCCACCACGGCCGGCTCTACCTGGTCATGGAGCTCGTCGAGGGCTGGAGTCTCGCCCAGGACCGGTCCCTGCGCGGTGTCCTCACCCCGCTGGACGCGGCGGCCGTCGTCGCCCAGGTGGCCGCCGGTCTGGCCGCGGCGCATCGCCAGGGAGTGGTCCACCGGGATGTGAAACCCGCCAACGTGATGCTGACCGGCGACCGTACGGCGAAGATCGCCGACTTCGGGATCGCACGCTTCGCCGACGAGGCGGCCGGCTCCCTGACCGCCACCGGCAAGATCCTCGGCACCGCCGACTACCTCGCCCCCGAACGCGCCCTCGGCCGCCCGGCCCAACCCGCCTCCGACGTCTACTCCCTCGGCTGCGTGCTGTACGAACTGCTCACCGGCAGGCCCCCGTTCCGCGGTGCGACCTCGCTGGCCGTGGTGCAGCAGCATGTCGACGCCGTCCCACCGCCGCCGGTCCGACTGCGCCCCGGGATACCGCAGCCACTGTCCGACTACGTGCTGCGTCTGCTCGCCAAGGATCCGGCCCACCGGCCCACGGCCCAGCAGGCGGCCGACTGGCTCGCCGCATGCCACCGGAGCCCGCTCCCGACCCAGCCGGCCGGCGGCCCGGCCCCCCTGCCTGCCCGACCCGTCGCTCACGCTCCCGGCCCTCAGACCCGTGCATCCCGGGATGCGGCGCACTCCCGTCCGCGGGGCCGCCGCAGACTGGCCACCCGAGCCACGCTCGGCGGCATCGGCCTGGCCCTCTTCACCGCCGCTGCAGCCCTGGGCGCGTCGATCGATTCCGGCACCCCCACCCCCTCGTCGCCGTCTTCCCCCGCTCCGGCAACGCTCACCTCCCCACTCGCACCCCGGACACCGTCCCCGACCGTCACGGCGCCGCCTGCGCGCGAACGTGGCGACGACCGGGGCCATGAGCGCAAGGCCGAACGGAAGGCCGGGAAAGTCAACAGACGGCACTCCCACAACTGAACAGAGTGTTTCGCCGGCGGGGCACAGGCACCCGGCCTCCACCCTGACGGCGTATCGGAAAATGACGTGCCCCCGCCCGCCTCCCTCTCGTACCGTCATCCCGTACCGAGCACCGCCACGACCGATACGGCGGTGCCCGCCGTCCGACACAGAGGGGAGCCCGGCCGTGCGCGCACGCACCGCTGTCGTCGCTCCCCGTTCCCGGTACGAGGTGATCCTCGTGTCCTGGTCCGGCCGGTGCCCGCTGCGCGGCCGGCACCGGACGCCCGTGACGCCCCGCTGATTCCGGACGCACGGGTAATCGCGCTGCCCTCTTCCGATCCTCGAGATCCTCAGAAAGGCCCTGGGCCGTGCGCACGAACACCACCACCCTCGCCGCGATCCGCAACCTCGGCATCCTCGCCCATGTCGACGCGGGCAAGACCACCGTCACCGAGCGGATCCTCTACGCGACGGGCACCACCCACAAGCGGGGCGAGGTGCACGACGGCACCACCGTCACCGACTTCGACCCGCAGGAGCGCGACCGCGGCATCACCATCTTCGCCGCCGCCGTCAGCTGCGCCTGGGACGGGCACCGCATCAACCTCATCGACACCCCCGGCCACGTCGACTTCGCCGACGAGGTCGAGCGCTCCCTGCGCGTCCTGGACGGCGCGGTCGCCGTGTTCGACGCCGTCGCCGGGGTCGAGCCGCAGAGCGAGTCGGTGTGGCGGCAGGCGGACCGGCACGGCGTGCCGAGAATCGCCTTCGTCAACAAGATGGACCGGGCGGGCGCCGACCTGGACCGGGCCGTCGAGTCCATCCGGCAGCGACTGCACCCGGTCCCGCTCGTGGTCCAGCTCCCCATCGGCGCCGAGGACGGGTTCACGGGTGTGGTGGACCTCGTCCGGATGCGCTCGCTGGTCTGGGCCGACGGCACGGGTACGGCTGTGGCGGGGCCCGTGCCCGAGTCGCTGAGCGAGGAGGCGGTACGGCGGCGGAGGGCGCTGGAGGAGACCGTGGCGGAGCTGCACCCGGCCGCACTGGAGGAGTTCTGCGACCGGGAGACCCTCTCCGCCGCCACCCTCGCCGCCACCCTGCGCGACCTCACTCGCACCGGGGACGGTGTGGTCGTGCTGTGCGGCTCCGCCTACCGCAACCGGGGCATCGAACCGCTGCTCGACGCGGTCGTGGCCTATCTGCCCTCGCCGCTGGACGTCCCCGCGGTACGCGGCGTCCACGAGGGGGCGGAGGAGCGACGCAACGCCGACCCCGAAGTGCCGTTCTGCGGGCTGGTGTTCAAGGTGAACGCGAGCGCCACCGGGCGGCTGGCCTATGTGCGCGTGTACTCGGGCACCATCGAGAAGGGAGACACCGTGTGGGACCCGGGCAGCGGTCGCACCGAGCGCGTGGCGCGCATCCTGCGGGTCATGGCGGACCGGCATGCCCAGCTGGAGCGGGCGGTCGCCGGTGACATCGTCGCGCTGTCCGGTGTGAAGTCGGCGCGGGCCGGCTCCACGCTGTGCGACCCCGGCGCCCCGCTGCTCCTGGAACGGCCGGTGGCCGCCGAGCCCGTGGTGTCCGTCGCGGTCGAGGCCCGGCGCGCCACGGACACCGGCCGGCTGGCGACGGCACTGGTACGGCTGGCCGAGGAGGATCCCTCGCTGGTGGTGCGCACCGACGCCGAGACGGGGCAGACCGTGCTGTCCGGCATGGGCGAGCTCCACCTGGAGGTCGCGGTGGAGAAGATCCGCCGTGACGGGGGACCGGAGGTCTCCGTGGGCCGGCCGCGGGTCGCCTACCGCGAGACGGTCGTCGAGGGAGTGACGGGGTTCGTGTTCCGGCACGTCAAACAGGACGGCGGAGCCGGCCAGTTCGCCCATGTCGTGCTCGATGTGGAGCCGCTCGGCCCCGAAGTCGGCGCGACCGGATTCGAGTTCCGTTCCGCGGTGGTCGGTGGGGTGGTGCCACAGGAGTACGTGCGTGCGGTGGAGGCCGGTTGCCGGGACGCGCTCGCGGAGGGCCCGCTGGGCGGGCACCCGGTGACGGGTCTCCGCGTCACGCTCACCGGCGGCTCCACCCATGTGAAGGACTCCTCCGACACGGCCTTCCGCACCGCCGGCCGGCTCGGGCTCCGCGCGGCCCTGCGCGCCTGCGCTACGGCCCTGCTGGAACCGGTCGCCGAGGTCACGGTGACCGCGCCGGAGGACGCCGTCGGCTCGGTCCTCGGTGACCTGGCGGCCCGGCGTGGCCGGGTCGGCGGCTCCGAGCCCCGTGGCGGCGCGGCCGTACTGACGGCGACCGTGCCACTGGCCGAGCTCTTCGGCTACGCCACCCGGTTGCGCAGCCGGACCCAGGGCCGCGGCACCTTCACGACCCGCCCCGCCGGCTACGCCCCGGCACCGCGACCGGCTGCGGTCCGGTAGCGGGGCGGGGCCCGCACCACCCGCCGACCCGGCGGGTGGTTCGGGCCCCGCGCCGGGGGCCCGAACCCGGTCTTTCCGCGCCTTTCCCGCCCGTTCGGCCGTTCGTCGGCGCCGGCTCTCTTGACGAGCGTTTCTCCCGAGGTTTAACTCACGTCCTAAATTAAGCCATGAGGGGCTTAGGGAGCCGAACAGACCCGCACGGGTCCGCACGGTGTCGGCTCCCGTGAGCAGCCTCGGGGTTCTCGACTCCCGGAAAGGGACACCAGGAGCCATGCGCAGCATCCGAGCCGCGGCCACAGGCGCCGTCACCCTCTCTCTCGTCCTCGCGGCCACGGCCTGCGGAGGCGGCTCGTCCAGCGGCGGAGGGTCCGACGACTCGCCGAAGACGCTGACGTACTGGGCCTCCAACCAGGGCGCCAGCATCGCCGTCGACAAGCAGGTCCTCCAGCCCGAACTCGACAAGTTCCAGAAGCAGACCGGGATCAAGGTGAAGCTGGAGGTCGTGCCCTGGTCCGACCTGCTCAACCGCATCCTCACCGCGACCACCTCGGGTCAGGGCCCGGACGTGCTGAACATCGGCAACACCTGGAGCGCCTCGCTGCAGGCGACGGGAGCGCTACTGCCCTGGGACGCCAAGAAGTTCGCCGCGATCGGCGGCAAGGACCGGTTCGTCGACTCCGCGCTCGGCTCGACCGGCGCGGCGGGCAAGGACCCGGCCGCGGTGCCGCTGTACTCGATGGCGTACGCCCTCTACTACAACAAGAAGATCTTCGCCGACGCCGGGATAGGGCAACCACCGGCCACCTGGGCCGAGTTGATCGCCGACGGCAAGAAGATACAGGCCAAGGGCAAGTCCGCGCTCGGCGCCGAGGGCTCCAACCTCGCGGAGAACATCCACCACGTCTTCGTCTTCGCCAAGCAGCGCGGCGCCGACTTCTTCACCGGCGACGGCAAGCCCGACTTCACCGACCCCAAGGTGGTAAAGGCGGTGAGGAGTTACGTCGACCTGATGGCGACGGACAAGGTCATCCCGACCGGCGACGCCGAGTACGCGCAGAACCAGTCCGTCAGCGACTTCGCCAAGGGCAGGCAGGCGATGCTGCTGTGGCAGTCCGCCGCCGCCAACCTCAAGTCCCAGGGCATGAGCGAGGACGCCTACGGCATCGCGCCCGTACCGGTGCTCTCCGGCACCCCCGGCACCGGCACCCAGGTCAACTCGATGGTCGCCGGCATCAACCTCGCCGTCTTCAAGAACACCCACAACCTCGACGGCGCCACGAAGTTCGTGAAGTTCATGACCTCCGACGAGGAACAGAAGATCCTCAACACGGCCTACAGCTCCATCCCGCCGGTCAAGTCCGCGCAGGCGGACGCCGCGTTCAGCGGCCCGGCCACCGCCGTGCTGAAGAACACCCTCGCCACCAGCACGGCCGCCCTGCCGCAGGTCGCGTCCGAGTCGCAGTTCGAGACGGCGGTCGGTACGGCCGTCAAGGACCTGTTCGCCGACGCCGCCGCCGGGCGCTCGGTGACCACCGACTCGGTCAGGGCCGCGCTGCAGAAGGCCCAGCAGCAGATGCCGGCGGCGTGAGCGGGACCATGACGACGACCACCGCCTTCAAGGAGCCGGTGCGGCACACCACCCCCGGTACGGCGGCGCGCGGACCGCGCCGCCGTACCGGGCGGCTGCGCCGCGTCTCCCTGCCGTATCTGCTGCTCCTGCCCGCCCTGCTGCTCGAACTCCTCGTCCACCTGGTGCCGATGGTCATCGGCATCGTGATGAGCTTCAAGGAGCTCACCCAGTTCTACATCCGCGACTGGAGCACCGCCCCCTGGTCCGGCCTCGGCAACTACAAGGTGTCGGTGAACTTCGACGCGCCCGTCGGTGAGGCCCTGCTGCACTCCTTCTTCGTCACCGTCGGCTTCACCCTGCTGTCGGTCGGCCTGTGCTGGCTGATCGGCACCGCCGCCGCGGTCTTCATGCAGGACACCTTCCGAGGCCGCGGCCTGCTCCGGGCGCTGTTCCTGGTGCCGTACGCGCTGCCGGTGTACGCCGCCGTCATCACCTGGGTGTTCATGTTCCAGCACGACAACGGCCTGGTGAACCACGTCCTGCACGACCAGCTGCACCTCACCGGCAAGCCGTCCTTCTGGCTCATCGGCGACAACAGCTTCTACGCCCTGCTCACCGTGTCGGTGTGGAAGGGCTGGCCGTTCGCCTTCCTCATCGTGACGGCCGGACTGCAGAACATCCCCCGGGAGCTGTACGAGGCCGCCGCGCTGGACCGCGCCGGGATGTGGCAGCAGATCCGCCGCATCACCCTGCCGTCGCTGCGCCCGGTCAACCAGGTCCTGGTGCTGGTCCTCTTCCTGTGGACGTTCAACGACTTCAACACCCCGTATGTGCTGTTCGGCAGGTCCGCCCCCGAGGCCGCCGACCTCATCTCGGTCCACATCTACCAGGCGTCCTTCGTCACCTGGAACTTCGGCACCGGTTCCGCCATGTCCGTCCTGCTGCTGCTCTTCCTGCTCGTCGTGACGGGCGGGTACCTGCTGTTCACCTCGCGCGGACGGAGGGCTTCCGCCGATGTCTAGCCCGCCCCTCGCCTCACCGACGCGCAACTCGCCCATGGCGCCCCCGCGTTCCTTCATCTGGTCCCGGCGGATCTTCCTCACCCTGCTCACCGGATTCGTGCTGGTCCCGGTGTACGTGATGGTCTCCAGCTCGCTGAAACCGCTCGCGGACGTCACCGGCAGGTTCCGCTGGCTGCCGAGCGGCCTGACCATCCGGCCATACATCGACATCTGGTCCACGGTTCCGCTCGCGAAGTACTTCATGAACTCGCTGATCGTGGCGGGCGCGGCGACGATCTGCTCGGTCGTCATCGCCGTGTTCGCGGCGTATGCCGTCAGCCGCTACGACTTCCGCGGCAAGCGGGTCTTCACGGTGACGGTCCTGTCGACGCAGATGTTCCCGGGCATCCTCTTCCTCCTCCCGCTGTTCCTGATCTACGTCAACATCGGCAACGCCACCGGCATCGCCCTGTTCGGCTCCCGCGGCGGCCTGATCCTGACCTACCTCACCTTCTCCCTGCCCTTCTCCATCTGGATGCTGATCGGGTACTTCGACTCGGTGCCGCGCGACCTGGACGAGGCGGCGCTGGTCGACGGCTGCGGTCCGCTCGGCGCGCTGCTCAGGATCGTCGTGCCGGCCGCGATCCCCGGCATCGTCGCGGTTGCCGTCTACGCCTTCATGACCGCCTGGGGCGAGGTGCTCTTCGCGTCCGTCATGACCGACGACACCACCCGCACCCTCGCCGTCGGCCTCCAGGGCTACTCCACCCTCAACGACGTCTACTGGAACCAGATCATGGCCGCCTCGCTGGTCGTCAGCGTGCCCGTGGTCGCCGGGTTCCTCCTCCTGCAGCGCTATCTCGTCGCCGGTCTGACGGCAGGCGCCGTCAAGTGACCCGAGTGACCAACACCCCGTATTCCGAAGGGACTTCCGTGTCCGAACGTATCGACCTCGCCGCACTCCCGCACGACTTCCTGTGGGGCACGGCCACCGCGGCGTACCAGATCGAGGGGGCCGTCGCCGAGGACGGCCGTGCGCCCTCGATCTGGGACACCTTCTCGCACACCCTGGGGAAGATCGCGAACGGCGACACCGGCGACGTCGCCTGCGACCACTACCACCGCTGGCGCGAGGACATCGGCCTGATGCGGCAACTCGGGGTCAACGCCTACCGGTTGTCGGTGGCCTGGCCTCGCGTGCTGCCGGGTGGCACCGGCCCGGTCAACCCCAAGGGCCTCGCGTTCTACGACGAGTTGGTGGACGCCCTGCTGGAGGCGGGCATCACCCCGTCCGTCACCCTCTACCACTGGGACCTGCCGCAGGTCCTCCAGGACCGCGGCGGCTGGCCCGAGCGGGACACCGCCTTCGCGCTCGCCGAGTACGCCTCGGCCGTCGCCGCCCGCCTCGGCGACCGCGTGAAGCTCTGGACGACCCTCAACGAGCCGAGCTGCTCGGCCTGGATCGGCCACCTGGAGGGCACGATGGCCCCCGGCTGGACGGACCTCACCGCAGCCGTCCGCGCCTCCGTCCACCTGCTGCTGGGCCACGGCCTCGCCACCCAGGCGATCGGCGCCGCCGCGCCCGGCGCCCAGGTCGGCATAGTCAACAACCTCTCCACCGTGCACGCGGCCACCGACCGCCCCGAGGACATCGCGGCCGCCCGCCGCCACGACGGCCATGTCAACCGCTGGTGGCTCGACCCGGTGCACGGCCGCGGCTTCCCGGCCGACATGACCGAGACCTACGGCGTCGAACTCCCGCTGCGCGACGGCGATCTGGAGACGATCGCCACACCCTTGGACTGGCTCGGCCTGAACTACTACTTCCCCGCGTACGTCGCCGACGCCCCCGACGGCCCGGCGCCTTACGCCCGTGCGGTCCGCCGCGAGGGCGTCCCGCGCACCGGCATGGACTGGGAGATCGACGCGAGCGGCATCGAGAGCCTGCTGCTCCGCCTCACCGACGACTACGGCGCCCGGAAGATCTACGTCACCGAGAACGGCTCCGCCTTCCCCGACGTGGTCCGCCCCGACGGCAGCGTGGACGACCCCGAACGCCAGGACTACCTGGAGCGCCACCTCGCCGCCTGCGCCTCGGCCGCGAGCAAGGGCGCCCCGCTCGCCGGCTATTTCGCCTGGTCCCTGCTGGACAACTTCGAGTGGGCCTACGGCTACGACAAGCGCTTCGGCCTGGTCCACGTCGACTACCGCACCCAGGTGCGCACGATCAAGGGCAGCGGCCACCGGTACGCCGACCTCGTCCGCACCCACCGCGGCCAGACCCGCCGGGCCGCCTGAGCCGGGGCGGGCGGGCTGGCCGGTGGACACGGGAAGGGGAGCCCTTGCCCACCGGCTCGCACATTCGGGATTGGGCGGGTGCGTGACGACGGCGCCCTCACGTTCCGAGGCTCGGTAGCGTGTGCGCCAGGAGCGAGGAGAGGGGTCGGCGCGATGACGGACGGCTTGGGGTGGATCGGCGAGCACTGGTACAGCGGTGCGATCGTCAAGGACGGGATGCTCTCGGACATCTGCCTCACGGCGGTGCGGGGCGTGGACCCGGTGGACTTCGTGGTCCGCCTTGGCGCGGACCGCCGCATGGCAGAACGGCCCGCACTGTTCAAGGACTTCGACAGGCTGAGCGTGGACCCGGGCGACAGTGTGGCGATGTTCGGCCGCAGCGGCGAGTGGGCGTACGTCCTGGAGGCCGAGCGGTCCACCTGGCACCTCATCGTCCTCGACCGGCTGGGCCAGGACACCCTGGTGGGCCAGGGGGAGGAACTCGTCTGCCTGGATCGCTTTCTGCACGAGTCCCCGTGGGTGTACTACGGCGACGCAGCCGGCGAAATGAGGTCCATCGAGCCCGGCGAGAGCCTGCTGGAGACCGCGTCCCCGCTCACGGACCGGCTCGGGGCGTTCGCCGCACTGGATGCGGCCATGCGCCGGGCCGGGGCGGTGCGGGAGACCTTCCCCGGCTGCGAGGACCCCGAGGACGAGGACGAGGAGTTGGCGAGGCGGCTGTTCGGCGCGGTCGGCGAACATCTCGGGCTGTCGCTGCCGCGTCGGGAGATCGAGCAGGGTCTGCTGCCCGCGGTGCACCTGCCCTCGCCCCTGTGAACCGGTAGCAGCGGAGCCGCCGCGCCCTCTCCGACACCGGCCGGGACGCTGCGGCAGTGGCCTTCTTCGCGGGCTCGGCGGCCGGCCGCGTCGACGGTGCGGCATTCGGATTCGTGTGGCGAACGAAGCCGCCGCCGTCGGCCGCGGTCGCGGTCGCGGTCGCCACGCTGGACCCCAGGAGCAGCAGCGCCGCGGTGCCGACGGCTAACCGGTGAAGGATGAGCTTAAACAGCCTGGAGCGGCGCCGGCTGCGATCCAGAAGGTTCTCCCAGCCGACTCGTCCCGCCCCCGGTCCTTCCCCTTCGCCGCGGCCATCCGCTCGTCGGGGCTGGGGCTGAGTGCTCACGGCTGGGGGCTGAACAGGGTGGAGACGCAGTCACCGGACGCCCGGACGGTCTGGCCGGCGGAGGTCGAGTTCCGCCCAGACCGTCTTGCCGGCGGGCGGGTACGGTTGCGTGCCCCAGCGGTCGGCGAGGGTGGTGACGAGGAGGAGGCCGCGGCCCGACTCGGCCTCCACCTCCGGCCGGACTGCCGTGGTAGGTGCGGGGAGTTGGTTGCCGCGTGCGTCGCTGACCGCGATGCGCAGCATTCCGGCGGCGGCGTCGAGGGTGAGGGCGAGGCGGAAGTCCGGCCCTGCACCCTGGCGTGCAGGGCCGCGTTGGCGGCGAACTCGGCGACGATCTGCTCGGCGCGTTCGATGACGGTGGGTGACACCTCCCAGGCGCGGAGCTGTTCGGTGGCGAGCAGCCGGGCCAGGCGGGCGCCTCTGCGGGTGGACGACAGCAACTGGGAGAACGTGTGCAGAGCCGCCGGAAGTTGGGGCACGGTGGTCTTCATGGGGCCACCGTGACGGGCGCGCGGGGGCGTGAGCCAGGGGTGCGGCCCGTACGGTGCGTCAGCGTACGGGCACAATCGGTGGACGGTACGGGGATCATGCCGTCACGCTGGGTGCTGTCGAGCGCGGGGACGCAGCACGGTACGCACGCACCTGGAGGTGGCCGCGGATGACGGTTGGCGCGAGTGAGGTCGAGGACGTCGCGGTCTGCGAGGCGGAGAGGGAGCCGGACCCCTCCGACAGTCTGCGGACCTTCGGGGCGGTCGTCCAGGCCCTGCGCGAGCATGCGGGGCTCAGCAGGGCGGAGTTCGCGGAGCTGGTCCGGTTCTCCAAACACACGGTGGAGTCCGTGGAGTTGGGGAGGCGGATGCCGGACGAGTCCTTCGTGGAGCGGGCGGAGGAGGCGCTGGGCAACACCGGGGCGCTGAGGAGGGCGGCGAAGTTCCTGACGCGGGGGGAGGCGGGGCTGGCGGCTTGGTTCCGGCGGTGGGCGAGGCTGGAGCGGGTCGCGGTGAGTCTGTGTACGTATGAGTGCCGGTTGGTGCCGGGGCTTTTGCAGTCGGCCGCGTACGCGAGGGCGGTGTTCGAGGGGACCGTGCCCGTGGCGCCGGACGACCAGCTAGAGGACTTCATGGCCAGGAGGATGGAGCGGCAGCGGATGCTGTTCGAGCGGCCGACGACTCCATTCAGCTTCATCGTGGAGGAGCACGTGTTCCGGCGGCGGTTCGGGGACGCAGAGCAGATGCGGGAGCTGTTTGATCACGTACTGGAGATGAGCGAACCGCGCAACGTGATGCTCCAGATCGTCCCGCTGGAGTCTGGGTTGCACGCCTGTCTGGATGGGCCGCTCCAGCTGTTGGAGACTCATAAAGGTCAGCGACTCGCCTACTCCGAGGGGCAGCAGAACGGCCGCCTGATCGCCGACCCGAAAGAGGTGAGCCTGTTGCGACAGCGCTATGACACACTGCGCTCGCAGGCCCTGAACACCAAGGACTCGCGGGGTCTGTTGGAGCGACTCCGAGGAGAACTATGAGCACGACGGAACTCGCCTGGTTCAAGTCCAGCTACAGCGGCAGTCAGGGGGACAGCTGCATCGAGGTCGCCGTCACCGAGCAGGCCGTGCACGTGCGCGACTCCAAGGACGTCACGCGCTCCGACTTCGCCGTCGGCCGGGACGGCTGGGCGCGGTTCGTGCGATACGCGGCCGCGCGCCCAGAGCGATGTGAATGAACCGGGCACCGCCTGCCCACGTATCACCCAGCCGTGGGAGGATTCCTCACCATGAGTGCGTCCCCGGCGGTGAGAGGCCTGCGCGCCGTGGTGTTCGCCGCGGTGTGCGTGCTGCTCGCCGCCGCCGGGCACGGGCTCGCCATGGGTGACATGCCGCCGCTGTGGGCCGACGCGGCCGGGTTCCTCGGCGTGTTCGCGCTCGGCTGGGTCCTCGGCGGCCGGGAACGCTCGCTGCCCGGCATCGGCGCGGCCATGCTGCTCACTCAGGCCGTACTCCACCTGGGCTTCGACGCCGCCCACGCCGGACGTACCGGGTCCGCAGCCGCGCTCATGCCGGCCATGCCGGGCCACACCATGGCCTCCATGGACGCGCATGTGCACCGCCTGGCCGGGACCCATGCTCACCTCACCGTGCACGCCACCGCCGCCCACCTGCTCGCCGCGCTGGCCGCCTCCTGGTGGCTGCGGCGGGGCGAGGCCGCGCTGTGGTCGTTGCTGCGCCGGGCCGCCACGCTCGTCCCTCGCCTCGTCGCCTGGTGGCGTGACACCGCGCTGCCCGTGCCCGCCGGTCGCGCCCCGCGCGTCCCGGGCGTCCTCGCACCACCCCGCCCGGCCCTGCTGAGGCACGCGGTCAGCAGACGCGGACCCCCGGCCCCGATCCCGTACTCGCTCTGACACCCCTCACACGTCACTCGTACGGAGATCGAAATAGTCATGTCTATGCCACGCATCACCCGGCGCCGCGCCGGCACGGTCACCGCCCTCGCCGCCACCACGGTCCTGCTCGCCGCCGGTGCCGCCTCCGCGCACGTCACCGTCCACCCCGAGAGCTACGCCAAGGGAGCCACCGACGGGGTGCTGACCTTCCGCGTCCCCAACGAGGAGGACAGCGCCTCCACCACCAAGGTGCAGGTCTTCCTGCCCACCGACCACCCCGTCCTCGGCGTGCTCGTCCACCCGCAGGACGGCTGGACCGCCAAGGTCACCACCACCAAGCTCAGGACACCGGTCAAGACCGACGACGGCACCATCACCGAGGCCGCCTCCGAGATCACCTTCACTGGTGGGAAGATCGGGGCCGGGCAGTACGAGGACTTCAACGTCGCCTTCGGGCAGCTTCCCGACGACACGGGTCAGTTGGTGTTCAAGACCCTGCAGACCTACACCGACGGCAAGGTCGTGCGGTGGATCGAGGAGCCAACCGGCGGCGGCGAGCCCGAGAACCCCGCCCCGGTGCTGAAGCTGACGGCCGGTGACGCGAGCGGCGCACCTGCGTCCGCCAAGACCGCCACCGCCGCCACCAGCGCCAAGGCCGCCGACGCGAGCGACTCCACCGCCCGCGGGCTCGGCATCGCCGGGCTGGTCGTCGGCGTCCTCGGCCTCGCGGCCGCCGGGTTCGCGATCGTCCGGAGCCGGGGCGCACGGTCGTAACCCCCACGAGACGGTGAAGGCTCGGACCGGCAACCCGGTCCGGGCCTTTTCGCTGCCGTCGGCATGCGCTCAACGCGTGGCCAGCTCCAGCACCTTCCCCCCGGCCGCCGCCTCCACCGAGATGCGGGAGGTGCGCCACAGCCAGCGCACGTCCCGGCCGAAGGACCACAGCAGTGAACCCAGGGCGACGAGTACGACCGCCAGGTTCGCCAGGTGGGGGAGGAGCTCGGCACCGGCCAGGAGCAGGGCTATGCCCTGGATCGCGGCGACGGTCTTGCGGGCGAAGGACGGCGGGAGCGGGGCGTTCAGCCAGGGGGCCACGCGGGCCGCGGCGACGAACGCGTAGCGCATGCCGCCGATCAGGAGCACCCACGGGCCCAGCTGCGTGGACACGTACACGCTCAGTACCAGGATCAGGAACGCGTCGACCTCCATGTCGAAGCGCGCGCCGAGCGCGGTCGACGTGCCGGTGCGGCGGGCCACCTTGCCGTCGACGCCGTCCAGGAGCAGGGCGACGGCCGTCAGACCGACCAGCAGGGTCACCGGCGGCGCGCTCTCGAAGGAGTCCGCGACCAGCGCCGTGACCCCGCCCACCAGGGTCGCCCGGCCGAGCGTGACGCGGTTGGCGGGGCCGAAGGAACGCAGGCAGGAGCGGTGCAGGGCCCGGGCCAGGACCGCCCAGGTGGCGAGCGCGAACGCCAGGCCCGTCAGCCAGCCGGCCGGCCCCATGCCTATCGCCGTTCCGAGCAGGGCCAGCAGCAGGAGCTGTATGCCCGCTCCCACCGCCGTCTCCTGCTGGGGCCTGGCGTCATACGTGTTGTTCAGGGCCACCGCACACCCTCCGGCCGAGTGACAGAGTCGATCAACGCCGCGTACTGTGCGCGGCCTGTGCACTTCTCGGTACGTGAACAACTTCCCTACTGTTCAGGAGGATGCCGATGAACCGCTCGGCCCGCGCGTTCTGGCTGCGCTCACCGGGCCACGGCGAGCTGCGCGACCTCACCCTCGCGGAGCCCGCCGAGGACGAGGTCGTGGTGCGCGCCCTGTACTCCGGGGTGAGCCGTGGCACGGAGACCCTCGTGTTCCGCGGCGGCGTGCCCGAGAGCCAACACGCCGTGATGCGGGCGCCGTTCCAGGAGGGCGACTTCCCGGGTCCGGTGAAGTACGGCTACCTCAGCGTCGGTGAGGTGGAGGAGGGCCCGGCCGAGCTCGTCGGGCGCACCGTTTTCTGCCTGTACCCGCATCAGACCCGTTACGCCGTTCCGGTGAACGCCGTGACCGTCGTACCGGAGAAGGTGCCCGCCGCGCGGGCCGTGCTCGCGGGGACCGTGGAGACCGCCGTGAACGCCCTGTGGGACGCGGCGCCGCTGATCGGCGACCGGATCGCGGTGGTCGGCGGCGGCATGGTCGGCTGCTCGGTGGCCGCCCTGCTGGCCCGTTTCCCCGGCGTCCGGCTGCAGCTCGTCGACGCCGACCCGGCCCGCGCCGGCACCGCCGAGGCGCTCGGCGTGGACTTCGCAACGCCCGACGGCGCCCTCGGCGACTGCGACCTCGTCGTGCACGCCAGCGCCACCGAGGCCGGCCTCACCCGCGCCCTGCAACTCCTCGCCCCAGAGGGTACGGTGGTGGAACTGAGCTGGTACGGCGACCGGCGCGTCGCCCTGCCGCTCGGCGAGGCCTTCCACTCCCGGCGGCTCACCGTGCGCAGCAGCCAGGTCGGCACCGTCTCCCCGGCGGCCCGACCGGGCCGGGACTACGCCGACCGGATGGCGCTCGCCCTCGACCTGCTCGCCGACCCGGCCCTGGACGCGCTCATCACCGGGGAGAGCACGTTCGAACAACTCCCGGACGTCATGCCGAAGCTCGCCTCGGGTGAGATCCCGGCCCTGTGCCACCGGATCCGGTACGCCGAGACGGGCCTGACCTGAGAAAAGAGTGAGAGAGGGCTGAACACGGGGAAGCGAAGAGCCGTACTACACGGCATCCCCCGACGGGTAAGGACACGGGGGACCAGACGCGTCGTACCTGGAGGGTCGTCCGTTGTTCAGCATCACCGTCCGCGATCACATCATGATCGCCCACAGCTTCCGCGGCGAGGTGTTCGGGCCCGCGCAGCGACTGCACGGCGCCACGTTCCTGGTGGACGCCACCTTCCGCCGCGAGCAGCTGGACGAGGACAACATCGTGGTCGACATCGGCCTGGCCACGCAGGAACTGCGCCTCATCACCGCCGAGCTCAACTACCGCAACCTGGACGACGAACCCGAGTTCGCCGGCGTCAACACCTCCACCGAGTTCCTCGCCAAGGTCATCGCCGACCGGCTCGCCGAACGCATCCACAAGGGCGCCCTCGGCGAGGGCGCCAAGGGCCTCGCGGGCATCGCCGTCACCCTGCACGAGTCGCACATCGCCTGGGCGAGTTACGAGCGTGGCCTGTGAGCGGGACGACCACACAGCCCGCGGAACGGGCACGGCTGGCGTACGTCCCGGCGCAGCCCACTGCCGTCGCCGTCGCCGTCGAGAAGGCCGGAATCACCCCGATGTCCCTGCGCACCGTGCACTTCGTCCTGCCGGGCGGCGTCGACGACCCGGCCGCGCCCAGCGGCGGCAACGCCTACGACCGCCGGGTCTGCCTGGACCTGCCCGGCTTCGGCTGGCAGGTCACCCGGCATGCCGCGCCCGGCACTTGGCCGCGCCCCGACCGGGCCGCCCGCGACCACCTCGCCCGCACCCTGGGTGACCTGCCGGACGACGCGGTGGCGCTGCTGGACGGGATCGTCGCCTGCGGTGTCCCGGAGGTCGTCACCCCGCACGCGGACCGGCTGCGCCTGGCCGTCCTCGTCCATCTGCCGCTCGGCGACGAGACGGGCCTCGCCCCGGCCGTCGCCGCCGACCTCGACGCCCGCGAACGCGCCGTGCTGCGTGCCGCGCCCGCCGTCGTCGCCACCAGCGACTGGGCGGTGCGCCGACTGGTCTCCCACCACGGCCTCGCCCCCGAACGGGTGCATCTCGCCGCGCCCGGCGCCGACATCGCGCCGCTCGCGCCCGGCACCGACGGCGTCTCCCACCTCGTGTGCGTGGCCGCCGTCACCCCGCGCAAGGGCCAGCACCGGCTCGTGGAGGCGCTCGCGACGGTACGGGACCTGCCGTGGACCTGCGAACTGGTCGGCGGACTCGGCCACGACCCCGCGTACGTGGCCCACCTGCGGGAACTGATCGCCCGGTACGGCCTCGCCGACCGGCTGCACCTGACCGGCCCGCGCTCCGGAGCCGACCTCGACGCCACCTACGCCGCCGCCGACCTGATGGTCCTCACCTCCTACGCGGAGACCTACGGCATGGCGGTCACCGAGGCCCTGGCCCGCGGCATCCCGGTCCTCGCCACCGACGTGGGCGGACTGCCGGAGGCGGTCGGCCGCGCGCCCGACGGCGGGGTGCCCGGCATCCTCGTCCCGCCGGAGGACCCCGCCGCGCTCGCCGCCGAACTGCGCGGCTGGTTCGGCGAGCCCGACGTGCGCCGCCGGCTGAAGTCCGCCGCCCGCGGCCGTCGCGCCGCGCTCGACGGCTGGGCCACCACCGCCCGCAGCCTGGCCGGAGTCCTCGCCCGGCTCCCCGAAGCCCCGAGGAGGGCGGCATGAGCACGCCGGAGACGACCACGAACGGCATGGCGTCGATCCCGGCCCAGGCCGGACCGAGGGAGCTGGAGCCGGTGCGAAGCGCCGAAGGCGAGGGGGAGTCCGTCCGTGAGAGCGGTCGCGAGGGGGCTGGTGTCCGGGTGGACGCGGTGACTTCGGGGGCGGCTGGTGAGGAGGCTGGTGTCCGGGGTGGCGCGGTGAGTTCGCAGGGGGCCGGTGGGGGGTCCGGTGCCGGGGACTCCGGTGGTGCCGGGGGTGACGGGGAGCGCGGCGCGGGCGACTCGGTCGTCGCCGGGGCCGGGCCCGTCGGCCGTCCCGGTGAGCGGGCCACCGTGCGGCTGCGGCACGACGAGGCCGAGGAACCGCCCCGGTACGCGCCCGAATGGCTGCGGCTGCGGGAAGCGGCCGACGCGACCGCCCGCGCGCAGGACCTGCTGGACCCCTTGCGGATCCGGCTGGCGAACCTGCCGGGCCACACCGGCGCACTCGCCGTGCACGACCTGGGCTGCGGCACCGGCTCGATGGGCCGCTGGCTCGCGCCCCGCCTGGACGGCCCGCAGCACTGGGTCCTGCACGACCGCGACCCCTATCTGCTGCACTTCGCCGCCGTGGGCTCCCCGCGCTCCGCCGCCGACGGCAGCGGCGTCACCGTCGAGACCCGGCGCGGCGACGTCGCCCGGCTGACACCGGACGCACTGGCCGGGGCCTCGCTGGTCACCGCCTCCGCACTGCTCGACGTGCTCACCCGGGAGGAGGTCGTCACCCTCGTCGACGCCTGCACCGGCGCCGGCTGCCCCGCGCTGCTCACCCTGTCGGTCGCCGGGCGTGTCGAACTCACCCCGCCCGACCCGCTGGACGCGGAGATCACCGAGGCGTTCAACGCCCATCAGCGGCGCGCCGGGCTGCTCGGCCCGGACGCGGTCACCGCGGCCTGCGAGGCGTTCGCGGCGCGCGGGGCCGCCGTACGCGTGCATCCGAGCCCGTGGCGGCTCGGCCCCGAAGAGGCGGCGCTGATCGAGCAGTGGCTGCGTGGCTGGGTGGGCGCGGCGGTGGAACAGCGGCCCGCCCTGCGCGACCGCGCCGAACGGTATCTGCGGGACCGGCTCGCCGCCTGCGCGGCCGGTGAGCTGCGAGTGGTGGTCCACCACAGCGACCTGCTGGCCCTGCCCCGGCCGACGGGCGGCGCCTCATGAGCTCGCGCTCCGCCGCGACGGAGTCCGGGCACCGGGCCACCGGAAACGGCGCCCACGCGCGCGTGCGCGACGCCGGCCCGGCCGATGTGTGCGTGTACGGCGCCGGCACGGTGCTGGTGGCCCGCGTTACCGAGACCGGGCTTCCGCAACGGCCGTCCGCGCACCCGGAACCGGCAAAAGCCCCGGCCGCACAAGCTCCGGCTTCGCAGTCCGCGCGCGAGCCTCGGCAGGACGCGCAGGACGCGCAGGCCCTGCAGCCTCCGGAGTCGCCGGAGCCCCCCGGCTCCGGGCCCTCCCGCTTCCGCGCGCTGCGTACGCACTTCGGGACCGTCGCCGGCGTGGTCATCCTCGGGGCGCTGCTGTGGCGGCTGGGCACGGGCGTGCTCGTCGACGGGCTGCGGCGGATCGACGCCGCGACGGTGCTGGCGGCGCTCGGTATCGGCGTGGTGACCACCGTGCTCAGCGCCTGGCGCTGGCAGTTGGTGGCCCGAGGCCTGCGCATCCGGCTGCCGCTGGGCCCCGCCGTCGCCGACTACTACCGGGCGCTGTTCCTGAACGCGGCGCTGCCCGGGGGGATCCTGGGCGATGTGCACCGGGCGGTCCGGCACGGACAGAGCGCCGGTGACATGCGGCGCGGGGTGAAGGCCGTCGTACTGGAACGCGTCGCGGGGCAGATCGCGCTGGCCGTGTTCGCCGTGGCGGTGCTGCCGACGCTGCCGTCCCCGGTCCGCGCCGAGGCCCGCGATGTCGCCCCACTGGTCGCCCTCGCGGCGGTCGGGGTGCTCGCCGTCGGCCTCGCCGTGCGCATGAACCGCGCGCCCTCCCGCCGTGCCGGGGGCCTGCGCACCGCCCTTGGCGAGGCGCGCCAGGGCCTGTTCTCCCGCCGGGGCGGGCCGGGCATCGCGCTGTCCTCCGCCGTCGTCCTGGCCGGGCACGTGGCGATGTTCGTCGTGGCGGCCCGGGTCGCCGGCTCGGCCGCCTCCGTCGTGGAACTGGTCCCGCTCGCGGTCCTAGCCCTGGTCGCCATGGGGCTGCCGCTGAACGTCGGCGGCTTCGGACCCCGCGAGGGCGTCACCGCCTGGGCGTTCGGCGCCGCGGGACTCGGCGCGAGCACCGGGGTCGCCGTCGCCGTCGTGTACGGCGTGCTGAGCTTCGTGGCGAGCCTGCCCGGCGCCGCCGTCCTCGCCGCGCGTTGGTACACCGGCCTCCGTACCCCGACGACCCCTACCCCGGACCCCGCGCCGACCGACCCCCGGCCGACTCCGACCCCGGCGCCCGCGCAGGCAACGGCGCCCGTCCGGGACACCGCGCCCGCGCGAGGGAGCACCCCAGCCACGCAGGACACCGCGTCGCCGCAGGACACCACACCTGCGCAGGACACCGCGTGCGTGCCGGACGGTTCTCGGTCGGCCCCGGACCCCGCGTCGCCGCAGAACCCCGCGTCCGCGCAGGGCACCCCGCCCCTGGGGGACTCCGCGCCTACGCAGGACCGCGCGTCCGCCCCGGACCCCTCGCCCGCGCAGAACGGCGAGCCGGCCCCGGATCCCTCCCCGGACGCCCCGCCCGCGCAGAACGGCGAGCCGGCCCCGGATCCCTCCCCGGACGCCCCGCCCGCGCAGAACGGCGAGCCCGCCCCGGACCCCGTCCCAGACGGCGCGCCCGGTCCGGGGTCCGCGGTGGGCTACCCCCGCCCCGTCGCCGACGTGAGCAACGCGAAATACGGGTCGAAGGATTCCGCCAGGCTTGCCAGGAGTTCCTTCCCCTTTTGCGTCGACCCGAGGGAAGGACGGCCGATGACGCCCGATTCGGTATAGGCGGACATTCCCACGGTGAGCAGATGACGACGGTCGTCAGCGGTGAAATCGGCGGACTCGTAACCAGGGCGGACGAATTCGGGATGAGCGTGCAGCAGAATCGAGGTCTCGATTTCCCCGGCATGCATGTCGGTCAGCAGCGAGGTGGCCACCCCCGCCCGCTCGCAGGCCGTCTCCCAGTCCTCGGCGGCCGGGAACAACGCCATCCGCTCACCGCGTGCGGAGGCCTCCTGGACGACGTTGCCCAGAACGTAGTTGCCGCCGTGTCCGTTGACCACGACGAGCGCGTCCACGCCCGAGCGGCGCAGCGACGCCGCGATGTCCGAGACCACTGCATGGAGGGTCACGGCGGAGATGCTGACGGTCCCCGGCCAGTCCGCGTGCTCGTGCGAGCAGGAGACCGTCACCGGAGGAAGGAGGTGCACCGGGTACGCGGCGGCGATCTCCCGCGCCACGGCCGAGGCGACGAGCGTGTCCGTCGCCAGCGGAAGGAACGGACCGTGCTGTTCGAAACTCCCGACGGGAAGGACGGCCACCTGTGTTGAAACGCCCGCCCTCCGCATCCGTACCGCTTCGGTGGTGTCCGTCGGCAGCACGCCGTACGCCACGCCGTTCGTCTCCCCGCCTGCCGCCGCACGCGCGCCCGAACCACTCATCGTTTCACGGCCTTTCGTCTCTGCTTAGGAATCAGATCATGACAGAAAACACCGGCGTCGACATGGGCGTACTCGTCAAGAAGTCCCCGCGGCGTTCGGGCGCGGAACGCGTCGTGAATGCACCGCTGCCCACCGTGTACGGGAAATTCCAGGCGATCGGTTACCTGGACCACGACCGCGGTGACGAGCAAGTGGCTCTGGTGTACGGCGAGATCGGCACCGAGAATGTGCTGACCCGGCTGCACTCCGAATGCCTGACCGGCGACGCGTTCGGCTCCCGGCACTGCGAGTGCGGCGACCAGCTGGCGTCCGCGTTGCGCGCCGTCGTCGCCGAAGGCAGCGGGATCGTCGTCTACTTGCGGGGCCACGAGGGCCGCGGCATCGGACTGCTCGCCAAGTTGCGCGCGATGGCCCTGCAGGCGGAGGGCCTGGACACGGTGGAGGCGAACCTCGCGCTCGGTCTGCCCGTCGACGCCCGCGACTACGGCGTCGCGGCTCAGATCCTGCACGACCTCGGGGTGCGCTCGGTACGCCTGATGTCCAACAACCCGCGCAAGCGGGAGGCGTTGGTGCGGCACGGCATCCAGGTCGCCGAGCAGGTGCCGCTGCTGATCGAGCCGTGCGAGAGCAACATCACCTATCTGCGCACCAAGCGGGAGCGGATGGACCACATCCTGCCCCACCTGGACGCCGTCGCCCACGGCTCCTGAAGCCGGCCGTACCGGCGTCCGCCGCCTCCCCCCACGGGCGGCGGGCGCCCCGCCGGTCAGTCCACCAGCGCCTCGTGCACCAGCCGCCGCAGCTCGGGGAAGATCTTCAGCGTCTTCGGCCGTACCTGCGTCATGAACTGGACCGTCACCTCGCGGGCCGGATCGACCCAGAACGCGGTCGTGGCCGCGCCGGTCCAGCCGTACGTGCCGAGGCCGGCGGGGGCCAGGGTGCGGGACGGGTCGGTGACCACCGACACGTTGAAGCCGAAGCCGAGCCCGTCGTTGCCGGGCTCCTGGTGGACGGGGGCGCCGAAGGAGCGCAGCATCGCGCCGCCGGGCAGCTGGTTGCGGGTCATCATGCCGACCGCGTCCGCGGACAGCAGCCGTACGCCGTCCAGTTCGCCGCCCCGGCGCAGCATTTCCATGAACCGGTGGAAGTCGTACGCCGAGGAGACCAGGCCGCCGCTGCCGGACAGGAACCTCGGCCGGCCGTGCACCGGCAGCCCCGGCACCGGCTCGATCCCGCCCTCGTCCGTCTCCCCGTACAACTCGGCCAGCCTGTCCGCCTGTTCAGGCCGGATGTGGAAGCCGGTGTCAGTCATGCCGAGCGGACGCAGGATCCGCTCGGTGAAGAACACGTCCAGCGGCTGCCCGGACACCACCTCGATCACCCGGCCCAGCACGTTCGAGGCCACCGAGTAGTTCCACTGCGTGCCCGGGTCGAACTGCAACGGCATCCGTGCGTACACCTCGACGGTCTCGGTGAGGTCCTTGCCCGGCGGCACCGAGTACTCCAGGCCGGACTCCCGGTACCGGGCGTCGACGGGGTGCCGGTGGTAGAAACCGAAGGTCAGGCCCGCGGTGTGGGTGAGCAGGTGCCGGATCAGGACCGGGCCGGCGGCCGGGCGGGTGCGCAGGTCCGCGCCCGAACCGCCGTCGTACACACGCGGGTCGGCGAACGCCGGCAGATGACGTTCGAGCGGGTCGTCCAGGGACAGCCTGCCCTCCTCCACCAGCAGCAGCACCGCGACCGCGGTGACCGGCTTGGTCATGGAGTAGATCCGCCACAGGGAGTCCGCCTCGACCGGCAGCCCGGCCGCGACATCGCGCCGGCCGTACGTGGTGAGGTGGGCGACCCGGCCACCACGCGCAAGGGCCACGAGAAAGCCGGGCAGCCGCCCCTGGTCGACGTGGTCCGCGAGGTGCCGGTCCAGGCGGTCCAGTGCCTTGACGTCCAGCCCCGCCTCATCGGGGTCGACTTCCTGCCACAGCCGTGCCATTGCTCTCCTCCGGTCGCCTCGAACGCGATGCCCCCGGCTGCCGCCGTGACGCACCCGTCCCTCACCGTCCATCGTCCCCAGGAACGCCACCCGGCACCCGCTCATCGCCGGTGCATGTGATCGACACGACGCCACCGGCACAGCGGCAGGGCACGGTCGGCAAGGCGCGGTCGGGAAGGCCCGGTCGCTGCCCGTCGTGGTGGCGTGCGGTCGTTCGTTGGGGGTCAGAGTGGAGTGTGGCGTGCCGATCGCGGGCCGGCCACGGACGTCACCGGTTCTGGGCCGGCCAGGGATTCACTGGTTCCGGGCAGGCCACGGATTCACCAGTTCCGGGCGGTGTGCGGTCGTTGCCGTTCCTCGGTCGTGTGCGGCGTGCCGGGCCGCGACCGAGCCCGGCCCTCACCGGCGCCCGTAGCGTGCGGCCCTCGCCGGCCCCCGGCGGGCGTGCGCCCGGCATTCGTGCCGGTCGGAGCACGGCCGTCAGCTGTACCGGCTGCCCCCTCCTCGCCGTCCGTCCCCGGCAGCGCGCGAGCGAGGGGCACGCCGAGCGCCGCGACGGCCGCCAGGGCGAGCAGGGCGGTTGTGGTCCCGGCACCGATGAGCGCGGTCGCCGTGGCCACCCCCAGGGCCGGGCCGACGTTCAGCGCCGTCTGCTGCAGCCCGCCCGCCACTCCGGCCACCGCCACCTCCGCCCGTCGTACGACCACCTGGGTGGCCGCCACCATCACCGTCCCGAAGCCCGCGCCCAGCAGGGCGAACGCACAGCCCAGCGCGGGCGTGGAGCCGGCCCCGGACAGCACGAGGACGCCGAGCGCCAGCAGTGCCGTCGCCGCCGTCGTCGTACCGCGGGTCCCGAAGCGGCGCAGCAGCACCGGGCACAGCGCGGCGGACGCCACCATCAGCACCGCCAGCGGCAGACTGCGCAGCGAACCGGCCAACGGGTCGAGACCGAGGCGGCGTTGCAGCAGGTAGGTGGCCACGAAGAGGGTGCCGGACAAGGCCGCGGACACCACCACCAGCACGCCGAGCGCCGCCCCGGCCGCCCGCGAGCCGATGACCGCGGGCGGCAGCAGCGGGCTCGGCGTACGCCGCTCGTGCCGCACGAGGACCGCGGCGGTGACCGAGGCGACGGCGAGTCCCGCCCCGGAGACGGGCCGCGCGGTCAGCGCGTGCACCAGACAGGAGAGCGTCACCGCGAGCAGTACGGCACCCGGCACGTCCAGGGGCGTCCGCGAGCCCGCGGCGGGGCCCTGCGGCCGCAGCAGCGCCGGCAGGCCGAAGGCCAGCGCGGGCAGCACATTGACGAAGAACACCGCACGCCAGCCCAGACCGGTCACCAGCGCCCCGCCCACCAGCGGACCCGCTGCCGCCGCCAGGCCGATCGCGGCGGTTCGCGCGGCGAGGGGCCTGGCGAGCCGGTCCGGCGGGTACGCGGCCCGCAGCATGCCCAGCGTGGCCGGCTGCAGCAGCGCCCCGAACACTCCCTGCACCGCCCGCAGCGCGATCACCCACCGCACGCCGGGCGCGCCGGCGATCCCCGCCGACGCCGCCCCGAACCCCAGCATGCCGAGCGCGAACACCCGCTGCTGCCCGTACCGGTCACCGAGCCGCCCCGCGAACACCAGCAGGCCGGCCACGGCGACGAGATACGCGGTGCTGGTCCACTGCACCTCGGCGAACGACGCCCCCAAGTCGCTTTGCAGACGGGGCTGTGCGACCGTGAGGACCGTACCGTCCAGCGCGACGACCACCGCGCCCGCCACACTGCTCGCCAGCGTCCACCGCCGGTTCACCGCCCGCCCTCCGGGCCGAGGTGAGCCAGCAGCACCGTCTCCAGCAGGGGCCCGAAGTCGTCCTCGCCCACGGCAAGTTGAAGACTGCGCCAGCGCCACAGCTGCGCCATCCCGTGCAGATTGGCCCACAGGGCGCCCGCGGCGCGCCGGGCGTCGGCCCCGGGCCGGACCTCGCCGACCAGCTCGGCGAGCACGCGGAACAGGGGAAGGCTGGTCTCCCGCAGCCCCAGGTGCCCGCTCTCCAGCAGGTCGTGACGGAACATCAGTTCGTACATGCCGGGGTTGTCGAGGGCGAACTCCAGGTACGTCCGCGCCAGCGCCGCCACTTGCGTGCGCGGGTCGGCGGTGCCGGGTGCGAGTGCCGCCCGCACCCGCTCGGCCAGGTCGGCGAAGCCCCGGCGCGCGATGGCCGAGAGCAGTTCCAGGTGGGTGGGGAAGTGGCGGCGCGGCGCCCCGTGCGACACGCCGGCGCGCCGGGCGATCTCCCGCAGGGTCAGCGCCGGCAGCCCGTCGGTGGCCAGCAGCTCCACGCCGACGTCGACCAGACGCTCTCGCAACCCCATGTCGGACTCAGTCATAGACAGTGTCTACCAGTCACCCGTAGACACTGTCTACTCGCTGCCGGTGGGGTGGGAATGCGGGCCCCGCCCCGGTGAGTTGACCGTGTCATGAGTGAAGACCCCACCTCGGCCCCCGCGCAGGACGCGCTGCTGGAACTGCTCGCCGAAGGCGACGCCGGCGTCCTGGTCACCCTCAAGCGCGACGGCCGTCCCCAGCTGTCCAACGTCAACCACGCCTACTACCCCGACGAACGCGTCATCCGGATCTCCGTCACCGACGACCGCGCCAAGACCCGCAACCTGCGCCGCGACCCCCGCGCCTCCTACCACGTCACCAGCGCCGACCGCTGGGCGTTCACCGTCGCCGAGGGCACGGCCGAACTCTCCCCGGTCGCCGAGGACCCGCACGACGACACCGTCGAGGAACTGATCCGCCTCTACCGCGACGTCCAGGGCGAACACCCGGACTGGGACGACTACCGGGCGGCGATGGTCCGCGACCGCCGCCTGGTGGTGCGGCTGCGCGTCGACCGGGTGTACGGCATTCCGAAGCGCTGACCAGGGCGCCCGGCCCCCGGCTACGGCGCCCCGTCGGTCCGCGTCTCGATCGCCCGCAGTACGGCGACCATGTCCTCGCCGCCGTACCCCTGGGCCACCGTCTCCTCGAACAGGGCGTGGCACACGTCGAGGAGCGGTGAGGCCAGGTGTGCCCTGCGGGCCGCCTCGGCGATGAGCCGGTTGTTCTTCAGGACGTCCAGCGCGGCCGCCTGCACCGCGAAGTCCCGGTCGAACAGCTTCGGCGCCTTCATCCGGGAGACAGCGCTGGCCATGGGGCCCGCGTCGAGGACGTCCAGGAACAGCCGCCGGTCCAGGCCCTGGCGCTCGGCGAAGTGGAACGCCTCGGTCAGCCCGGTCACCTGGGTGATCAGGAAGAGGTTGACGGACAGTTTCATCAGCAGCGCGCCGGGCGCCGGACCGCACACGAACGTCTCCCGGCACATCGGCGCGAGCAGCGGCCGTACGGCGTCCACGGCGTCCTTCTCCCCGGCCAGCATCGCCACCAGCCGGCCCTCCTCCGCCGGGACCCGTGACCCGGAGACGGGTGCCTCGACGTACCGGCCGCCGGCCGCGTGGACGTCGCTCTCCAGGGCGTGGGAGTACTCGGGCGAGGTGGTGCCCATGTGGACGACGGTGCGCCCGGCGACCCGTGCCGCCAGCGCGGGTGTGCCCCGGCCGAGGACGGCGTCTACGGCGGTCTCGTCGGCGAGCATCAGCAGCACCACGTCCGCCCGCGCGAACACCTCGGCGGCGTCCGCCGCGACCGTGGCCCCGGCCGCGCGCAGGGGTGCGGTGCGTTCCGCGGTCCGGTTCCAGACCACCAGGGGAGTGCCGGCGGACGCCAGGCGCTGGGCCATGGGCCGGCCCATCACTCCGAGACCGATGAAACCGACGTTCACGGGGACCGCCCTTCGCTCCGGCAGCCGACTATGACCGCTGTCATAGTAGCGGGCGTTATGACGCCGGTCATAGGGTGGAGGCGGCGAGGATCGGGAGGTCGGCGATGAGCGGGACGGGACACAGCCCGCGCGAGCGGATGGTCTTCAGCGCGGCTCAGCTGATCCGGCGCGACGGGGTCGCCGCGACCGGCATGCGGGAGGTCGCCGCGCACGCGGGCGCACCGCGCGGCTCGCTCCAGCACTACTTCCCGGGTGGGAAGGAACAGCTGGTCAACGAGGCGGTCGGCTGGGCCGGACGCTATGCCGGCAAGCGGATCGCACGCTTTCTCGCGGGGCTCGAGGAGCCGACACCGAGTGGTCTCTTCGCGGCGATGGTCGCGCAGTGGACCGACGAGTACGCGGCGCGCGGCTTCGTCGGGGGCTGTCCGGTCGCCGCCGCCACCATCGACTGCGCCTCGGCCGACGGCTCGACCCGCGAGGCCGTGGCCGCCGCGTTCACGACCTGGCGGACCCCGCTCGCCGAGGCCCTGACCGGCATGGGCGTCCCCGCCACGCGTGCCGAATCCCTGGCCACCCTGATGATCAGCGCCCTGGAGGGCGCGATCCTGCTGGCTCGCGCCGCACAGAACACCGGCCCCTTGACCACGGCCGTACGGGAACTGGGGCCGCTGCTCGACTCGGCGGTGGCCCCGGGTGGGTGAGTACCGAGGGCGGTCCGTGCCCGCCGCGTCCGCTCGGCGCAGCGGCTCGCGGGTGGTCGGTGCTTGTCCGGCCCCGCCCGGCGCTTTACCCTCCGCCCGTGATCAACGGTGCACACGTGGTGCTCTACAGCCAGGACGCGGAGGCCGATCGGGCCTTTCTGCGGGACACCCTCGGATGGCCGCACGTCGACGCGGGCCACGGATGGCTGATCTTCCGGGCGCCGCCCACCGAGGTGGCCTGTCACCCCACCGACGGCGAATCCGCGCACGAGCTGATGCTGATGTGCGAGGACCTCGACGCGACGCAGCGTGAACTCGCCGAACGGGGAGTGGAGTTCACCCGGCCGGTGGAGGAGGCCCGCTGGGGCCGGGTGACCGCGCTCCGGTTGCCGGGCGGCGGCGAGCTCGCCCTGTACGAGCCGCGGCACCCGACACCCTGAGCAGGCAGGCCCCCTGGCCGGGGACCTACCGGGCGCCCCTCGGACCGGGCCGGTCTCAGGCCGTCACCCGTTCCGCCCGCTCCACCTGCCGCCCCGCCCGCTCGCCGAGCAGTTCGGTCGGAACCCTGTGCGTCTCGCGGGCGGTGAGTGCGGCCAGGGCCGGCGGGAGACACAGCGCGGCCGTGAACAGGGCCACCGCCGACCAGTCGTCGCCGCCCGGACCCGCGATCTCGGCGGCGAAGGTGACCGCGAACCCGGCCACCGCGAAGCCGATCTGCGTGCCGATGGCCACGCCGGACAGCCGCACCCGGGTCGCGAACATCTCGCCGTAGAAGGCCGGCCACACACCGTTCGCGGCGCTGTAGACGAGACCGAAGGCGATGATCCCGAGGACCAGGGTCAGCGGGCGGGAGCCCGTGGAGATCGCCCACAGACAGCCGGCCATCGCGGCCGCGCTGCCCACCGCGCCGACCAGGAACACCGGCCGGCGCCCGATCCGGTCCGAGAGCGTGGCCCACAGCGGGATCGCGGCCAGCGCGGTGAGGTTGGCCAGGGCGCCCACCCACAGCATGAACGTACGGGACATGCCGACCGCGTCGCTGGTGGCGTACGCCAGCGCCCACACCGTGAAGATCGTGCTGACCGAGGCGATGAGCGCGCCCGCGATCACCCGGAGCACGTCTGCCCAGTGCTCGCGCAGCAGCACCACGAGCGGCAGCCGGACCACGCCCCCGGTCGCCGCCTGCTGGGCGAAGGCCGGGGTCTCGCGCAGCCGGCGCCGGATGACGTACCCGGCGACGGCGACCGCGACGCTCAGCCAGAACGGCACCCGCCAGCCCCACGACAGCAGTTGGTCCTCGGGGAGCCTGGAGACGGGGATGAAGACGAGGGTGGCGATGAGCTGGCCGCCCTGGGTGCCGCTGAGCGTGAAGCTGGTGAAGAACCCGCGCCGGCCCGGCGGCGCGTGCTCCAGGCTCATGGAACTCGCGCTCGCCTGCTCGCCGGCCGCCGATATGCCCTGCAGCACGCGGCAGAGCACGAGCAGCACCGGGGCGAGCGAGCCGGCCTGGGCACGGGTGGGCAGACAGCCGATCAGGAAGGTCGACAGGCCCATCAGGATCAGCGTGAACACCATGATCTTCTTGCGGCCGAGCCGGTCGCCGACGTGTCCGAGGACCAGCGCGCCGAGCGGGCGGGCGGCGTAGGCGACGCCGAAGGTGGCGAGCGACAGCAGGGTCGCGGTCGCCGGGTCGGAGGAGTCGAAGAAGACCTTCGGGAAGATCAGCGCGGCGGCGCTGCCGTAGACGAAGAAGTCGTAGTACTCCAGGGCGCTGCCGATCCAGGCGGCCGCCGCCGCCTTCCAGGGCTGGCCGGGCGGGGCCTCGGCGGCGGGCGCGGGGGTGGGGACGGACACGGCGGTGCTCCTTCGGGGGGACTCCACCCTACGGAAGGGCGGGGTGAGCGACAGGGGAGGGAGCGGGCGAGGGCCGGATCTCGGCTGCTAATTAACCCACTGGATAGTTAGTCGTGGTGGGTGGGATGTTGCGCTCGTGTTTCCCCGGTGTCAAGAGCCCGCGCGAAGGTCCGTACGGGGCTGTACGGGAACGCGGGCCCGCAGGCGTCAGCCGACCGCCCGCTCCGCCGTCAGGTAGGCGATCACCATGTCGCCGAGCATGGTCCGGTAGTGCTCCCGCCGGCCCGGGTCCACCAGGTCCCGGCCGAACAGGGCGCCGAAGGTGTGCCGGTTGGCGACCCGGAAGAAGCAGAAGGAGCTGATCATCGCGTGCAGGTCGACCGCGTCCACGTCTGCGGTGAACAGCCCCGACTCCTGTCCCGCGGTGAGGATCCGGCGGATCACCTCCAGGGCCGGGGAACCGATCTTCCCCAGCTTCTCGGAGGCCGCGATGTGCTCGGCGCCGTGGATGTTCTCGATGCTGACCAGGCGGATGAAGTCCGGGTGCCGCTCGTGGTGGTCGAAGGTCAGCTCGGCCAGGCGGCGGATCGCGGCGACCGGGTCCAGGTGTTCGACGTCCAGCTGCTGCTCGGCCTCGCGGATCACCCCGTACGCCCGCTCCAGCACGGCCGTGAACAGCTGTTCCTTGCCGCCGAAGTAGTAGTAGATCATCCGCTTGGTGGTGCGGGTGCGGGCCGCTATCTCGTCGACCCGGGCCCCGTCGTAGCCGGCCCGCGCGAACTCCTGGGTGGCCACGTCGAGGATCTCGGCCCGGGTGCGGGCCGCGTCGCGCACCCGTCCCCCGGGTCGTACGGGTTCTTCGACGCTGGTCATCGCTGTCCTTCGGGCCGGTGGACGCCTGGGCGGCGCGCTCGCTGGGTGCGTGCCGGTGATTGTAGAAGCAGGACCCCGGTGACCGCCCGGGTCTTCCGCGCGGCTGCCCCGGCTGATATAGCTAACGTACTGGTTCGTACATTAGCTCCGCCTCGGGAGGGCCACATGGCCAAGGACGCGTATCTCGTCGGGCTGATCGGGGCCGGCATCGGCTCCTCGCTCAGCCCCGCCCTGCACCAGCGGGAGGCGGACCGGCAGGGCCTGCGCTACCTCTACCGGCTCCTCGACCTCGACGTCCTCGGGCGGGTGCCGGAGGCCGTCGGCGACCTGGTCCGCGCCGCCCGCGACCTCGGCTACGACGGGCTGAACATCACCCACCCCTGCAAGCAACTGGTCATCGACCACCTCGACGCGCTCGACCCGCGGGCCGAGGCGCTCGGCGCGGTCAACACCGTGGTCTTCGACGACGGCCGAGCCGTCGGCCACAACACCGACGTGACCGGTTTCGCCGCCTCCTTCGCGCGCGGCCTGCCGGACGCCCCGCTGGAGCGGGTCGTCCAGCTCGGCGCGGGCGGCGCGGGCGCGGCCGTCGCCCACGCCGTGCTCACCCTGGGCGCCGGACGGGTCACCGTCGTCGACGCGCTGCCCGAGCGGGCCGCCGCGCTGGCCGACTCGCTGGTACGGCATTTCGGGCCCGGGCGGGCGGGGGCGTCCGCAGTCGACCGGTTGCCCGCGCTGCTCGGCGAGGCCGACGGAAGCGGCGGGCTCCTCCACGCCACGCCCACCGGCATGGCCGCCCATCCCGGGCTGCCGCTGCCCGCCGAGCTGCTGCATCCCGGGCTGTGGGTCGCGGAGGTGGTGTACCGGCCGCTGCGGACACAGCTGCTGCGGGTCGCCGAGGAGCGGGGCTGCGCCGTCCTGGCCGGGGGCGGGATGGCCGTGTTCCAGGCTGCCGACGCGTTTCGGTTGTTCACGGGGCGGGAGCCGGACAGCGAGCGGATGCTGGTCGACTTCGAGGAGCTGGCGGGCGTCGAGCGCTCGGGGAGTGCTGCGCGATGACGAGCGACACAGGCCTGCACACCTCCATCGCCACCGTCTCCCTCAGCGGCACCCTCACCGAGAAGCTCGCCGCCGCCGCGCGGGCCGGGTTCGGCGGAGTGGAGATCTTCGAAAACGACCTCCTCGCCTGCCCGCTCGCTCCCGAGGAGATCCGTGCGCGCTGCGCCGACCTCGGGCTGAGCATCGATCTGTACCAGCCGATGCGGGACGTCGAGGGCGTCCCCGACGAGGTCTTCGTGCGCAATCTGCGGCGCGCCCGGCACAAGTTCGAGCTGATGAACCGGCTCGGCGCCGACACCCTCCTGGTCTGCTCCAGCGTGTCGCCGGACGCCGTGGACGACGACGCGCGGGCGGCCGGTCACCTCGCCCGGCTTGCCGAGCTGGCCGAGGAGTCCGGGATCCGGGTGGCGTACGAGGCGCTGGCCTGGGGGCGGCATGTCAACACCTACGACCATGCGTGGCGGATCGTCGAGGCCGCCGACCACCCGGCGCTCGGCGTCTGTCTGGACAGCTTCCACATCCTCTCCCGCGGCTGCGAACCGAAGGACCTCGAGAACATCGCGGACATCCCCGGCGAGAAGATCTTCTTCCTGCAGCTCGCCGACGCCCCGCTGCTCGCGATGGACGTCCTGCAGTGGAGCCGCCACTACCGCTGCTTCCCCGGACAGGGCGGCTTCGACGTCGCCGGGCTGGTGCGGCACGTCCTCGCCGCCGGATACCGCGGCCCGCTGTCCCTGGAGGTCTTCAACGACGTCTTCCGGCAGGCCGACGCCGGCCCCACCGCCGTCGACGCCCACCGCTCCCTGCTGCTCCTGAAGGAGGCCGTCGGCGCCGCCGAGCTGCCGCCGCCCGTCGTGCCCACCGGGGTGGCCTTCGCCGAACTCCTCACCCCGGACGCCGAACCCGTCACCGCGCTGCTCGCCGCGCTCGGCTTCACCCGCGCCGCCCGGCACCGCGGCAAGCCCGTCGACCTGTGGCAGCGCGGTGAGGCCCGCGTGCTGGTCAACACCGCCGCCACCGCCCGCCGCGACGGCACCCGGCTCGCCGCGATCGGCCTGGAGTCCCCGGACCCCGCCGCTGCCGCCCGCCGCGCCGAAGCCCTGCTCGCCCCCGTCCTGCCCCGTCACCGCGCCCCCGGAGACGCCCCGCTCGACGCCGTCGCGGCCCCCGACGGCACCGAACTGTTCCTCTGCGCCACCGGCGACCGTGAACTCCCCGACTGGCGGACCGACTTCGCCGACCTGCCGGACACCCCGGCGCCCTGCACCACCCGCATCGACCACCTGGCCCTCACCCAGCCCTGGCACCACTTCGACGAGGCCACGCTCTTCCACCGCAGCGTCCTCGGCCTCACCGCCCAGGAGAGCGTCGACCTCGCCGACCCCTACGGCCTGATGCGCAGCCGCGCCGTCACCAACGCCGACGGCAGCGTCCGTATCGCCCTCGGCGTCGGCGCGGCACCCACCGACGACACCGTGCACGCGGCGCACATCGCGCTGACCACGCAGGACGTGGTCGCCGCGGCCCGCGCCTTCCGCGCCGCGGGTGGCCGGCTGCTGCCGGTGCCGGCCAACTACCACGACGACCTCGCCGCCCGGTACGACCTCACCGACGACGAGCTGGAGACCTACCGGGAGCTCGGCATCCTCTACGACCGGGACGCGGGCGGCGCCTTCCGGCACTGCTACACCGAGACCGTCGGCCGGGTCTTCTTCGAACTCGTCCAGCGCGACCCCGGCTACCAGGGCTACGGCGCCGCGAACGCCCCGGTCCGCCTCGCGGCCCAGCACACGGGACGGCCCTTGCGCTGAACCGACCCGCTTCTTACCGGATTTGCCGCAGGAGTGAGAGGCCGGTGAGACCTCTGCCGGGTTCAGCTCCGGTTCAGGCTCCGTACATCTCGGGCGGCAGATACTCCCGCGAGATCCGGTATGCGCGCTGCGCCCGGATCACTCGGTTTCCGGGAGTCCGAAAGGCCGTTCATGCTGACCACCCCCACCCAGTCGGTCGTCCGGGACGGCGCGCCGCCAGGCGTCGCCTCGTCCCGCCCGCGCACCAGCCGGTACGAGCGTCCGGTGCTGGCGGCCATAGCCGCGCTCGCCGCGCTGCTGACCCTGTGGGGCCTCGGCCACAGCTCGTACCACGGGTTCTACGCCGCCGCGGTGCGCAGCATGACGGACAACCCGGTGGCGTTCTTCTACGGCTCCTTCGACCCGGGCAACACCCTCACCATCGACAAGCTGCCCGGCTTCCTGTGGCCGCAGGCCCTGTCGGCCCTGGTCTTCGGGTTCCACCCGTGGGCGCTGGTGCTGCCGCAGGCGGTCGAGATCGTGGCCTCGGTGGTCATGCTCCATGTGCTGGTGCGCCGGTGGGCGGGCGTGCCCGCCGGGCTGCTGGCGGCCGCCTTCCTGGCCCTCACCCCGGTGACCGTGGGCCTCGGACGGTCCGTCACCGAGGACGCGCCGTTCGTCCTGCTGCTGCTCCTGGCCGCCGAGGCCACCTGGCGGGCGACCGAGCGGGGCCGGACGGGTCCGCTGCTGCTCGCCGGGTTCTGGGTGGGCGTGGCCTTCCAGTGCAAGATGCTGGAGGCCTGGGCGGTGCTGCCCGCGCTGGCCGCCACCTATCTGGTCGCCGCTCCCCGGAGCCGCGGCCGCCGGCTGCGCGATCTCGCGCTCGCCGCCGCGGTGACCTTCGCGGTGTCGGTGTCGTGGATGGTGGTGGCCACGCTCACCCCGGGCTCCGCTCGGCCGTATCTCGACGGCACCACGGACAACTCGGCGTTCGGCCTGGTCGTCGGCTACAACTTCCTCACCCGCTTCCACGGGGTCGGTATCGACGCGGCCGGCACCGGCAGCGTCGCACCCAACGAGATCCTGCGGGTGGCCGGTTCGGGCCCCGGCATGGGCGACAGCGTGTGGAAGATGTTCAGCCCGGGGCTCGCCACGCAGACCGGGTGGCTCTACCCGCTCGCCGCGCTCGGCCTGGCGGGCGGCGCGGTGGCCCTGTGGCGGCGGCGCGCCGCCCGTACGGACCGGGTGCTCGCGGGCCAGGTGCTGTGGGGTGTGTGGCTGGCCACGTTCTTCCTCGTCTTCAGCTTCGGCAGCGTGACCGGGCACACCTACTACATGGGCGTGGTCGCGGTGGCGCTCGCCGCGCTCGCCGCCGCCGGTGTCGTACAGGCCTGGCGGGCGGCCCTGAAGGGCGGCCGGCGGGCCTGGGTGCTGCCGGTGGCGCTCGCCGGGAACGTTGCCTGGTGCGTGACGCTGACCCTGTGGTACCCGCGTTTCCTGCCCTGGTCGGGCCCGGCCGCCGCCGCCCTCGCGGTGGCCGGCCTGGCCCTGACCGCGATCCGGCGCCGCCCGCGCAGGGTCACCGCGGGTCTGGCCGTGGGACTGGCCGCGGTCCTGCTGGTGCCCGCCGCGTGGTCGGCGTCGGCGCTGTCACCGCGCTACAACCAGCCCGGCTCGCTGGGCCGTGTCGGCCCCAGCAGCCACCGCTCGGGCAACCCGCTCGCCCGACTGGACACCGCCCAGCGGCACTTGCTCGCCTACCTCACCGCCCACCGCGGCAGCGCCGAGTATGTGGCCGCGATCCCCGGTTGGTGGTCCGCCGCGCCCTACGTCATCTCGGCGAACGCACACGTCATGCCCATGGGCGGCTTCACCGGACGGGTCCCGTACCCCTCGTCCGCACGCTTCCACCGGCTGATCGACTCCGGCCGGCTGCGCTACGTCGTCCTGTCCCGAGGCGACGTCCTGGCCGGGCATCGGGGCAGCACGCTCGTCGGTGGGCTGGTGCGCTGGACGGCCACCCACTGCGCGCTCGTCCCACCGACCGCGTACCACTCCCGCGACCGGTCCCACCGGCTGTACGACTGCGGCCAGGCTCATCGGGGGTGAGTCGGGGTTGCGGGAGTGGGGCGGTCATGGCTGTGCGTTCCGTGTGTGCGGTGGCGGCCGCGTGCCCGGCTGCTGCGCTGGAGCGCGGTCCATTGTGTGCTGGTTCCGCCGGTCGCCTGTGATGCCGGCTGCTGGATGACTGCGGCCCGGCTCACCAGGGGTGAACCGGGCCGCGGCGGAAGGGCCGTTACGGCCGTCTGTTCCACTCGGCGATCACGGGCCGTCCGTGTTCGGTGGACAGTCGGCTGAGCGTGCCCGTGGCCAGCTGGAACAGCCGGCCCTCGGCGGGCGGCAGGCCCAGCCGGCGGGCGGTGAGCACGCGCAAGAAGTGGGCGTGGGCGACGAGGATCACGTCCCCGTCGGACAGAGCCGTCTCGACCCGGGCCAGCACCCGGTCGGCGCGGGCTCCGACCTCCTCGGGTGACTCGCCGGGATGCCCCTCGGGGCCGGGCGGCACGCCGTCGGTCCACAGGTCCCAGTCGGGGCGGGCGCGGTGGATGTCGACGGTGGTGACGCCCTCGTAGCCGCCATAGTCCCACTCGTGCAGGTCGGGGTCGGGTACGACCCCGACGAGGCCCGCCAGTTCGGCGGTGCGCAGCGCGCGGCCCAGCGGGCTGGCCAGCGCGAGGGCGTGGGTCCGGCCGGTGAGGAGCGGGGCGAGGGACTTGGCCTGTTCCTCGCCGCCCTCGGTCAGGGGCAGGTCGGTCCAGCTGGTGTGCTGTCCCGACCGGCTCCACTCCGTCTCACCGTGGCGGACCAGCAGGAGGTCCCCCACGGCGGGTCAGTCCTTCTTCTCGACCGCGTGGCCGCCGAACTGGTTGCGCAGCGCGGCGATCATCTTCATCTGCGGGGAGTCGTCCTGGCGCGAGGCGAACCGGGCGAACAGGGAGGCGGTGATCGCGGGCAGCGGTACGGCGTTGTCGATCGCCGCCTCGACCGTCCAGCGGCCCTCGCCGGAGTCCTCCGCGTAGCCGCGCAGCTTCTGAAGGTGCTCGTCCTCGTCCAGGGCGTTGACCGCGAGGTCAAGGAGCCAGGAACGGATGACCGTCCCTTCCTGCCAGGAGCGGAACACCTCGCGGACGTTCTCCACCGAGTGCACCTTCTCCAGCAGCTCCCAGCCCTCGGCGTAGGCCTGCATCATCGCGTACTCGATGCCGTTGTGGACCATCTTGGAGAAGTGCCCGGCGCCGACCCGGCCCGCGTGGACGTAGCCGTACGGGCCCTCCGGCTTGAGCGCGTCGAAGATCGGCCGCAGCGGCTCCACGTGCTCCTTGTCGCCGCCGACCATGAGCGCGTAGCCGTTCTGCAGACCCCACACACCGCCGGAGACGCCGGCGTCGACGAAGCCGATGCCCTTGATGCCGAGCGCGGCGGCGTGCTTCTCGTCGTCCGTCCAGCGGGAGTTGCCGCCGTCGATCACGGTGTCGCCGGGTTCGAGCAGGTCGCCGAGCTCGTCGACGACGGTCTGCGTGGCGGTGCCGGCCGGGACCATCACCCACACATGGCGGGGCGCGTCCAGCTTCTCGACCAGTTCGGCGAGGGACTTGACGTCGGAGACCTCGGGGTTGCGGTCGTAGCCGATGACGGTGTGGCCGGCGCGGCGGATCCGCTCGCGCATGTTGCCGCCCATCTTGCCGAGACCGATGAGACCGAGCTGCATGATCAGTTCACTTCCTGAGCGTTCTTGAGGGTGCGGTAGGCGGCGACGAGGGCCGTGGTGGACGGGTCGAGACCGGGGACCTGAGCGCCCTCGGTCAGGGCGGGCTCGACGCGCTTGGCGAGGACCTTGCCGAGTTCCACGCCCCACTGGTCGAAGGAGTCGATGTTCCACACCGCGCCCTGCACGAACACCTTGTGCTCGTAGAGGGCGATCAGCTGGCCTAGCACCGACGGGGTCAGCGAGCCTGCGAGGATCGTGGTGGTGGGGTGGTCGCCGCGGAAGGTGCGGTGGGTGACCTGCTCCTCCGGGACGCCCTCCGCGCGGACCTCCTCGGCACTCTTGCCGAAGGCCAGCGCCTGGGTCTGGGCGAAGAAGTTGGCCATCAACAGGTCGTGCTGGGCCTT
>NZ_JBSFIH010000026.1:0-122202 GCF_053597455.1 Streptomyces sp. NPDC001393 | reverse complement strand
CGGCATTCATGAGCCTCCCCCACGCTCGAACAGGCTCGCGCGGGGGCACCCCCATCGCGGCGGGCGCAGGGCCGCCCTCCGGGCGACGACGGGAGTTTGACGACAGGACCTAGGCCACGCGCGTGTGTCAGCTGACGTTGACCGCCGACCAGGCCGCGGCCACCGCCTTGTACTCGGTGCTGCTGGAGCCGTACAGCGCCGACGCCGCGCTCAGCGTGCCCGTGCGGGCCGCCTTGTAGTCCGTCGTCGACGTGAAGTACGTCGTCAGCGCCTTGTACCAGATCTGCAGCGCCTTGGCGCGGCCGATGCCGGTGACCGTGGAGCCGTTGTACGTCGGGGAGTTGTACGTCACCCCGTTGATCGTCTTGGAACCGCTGCCCTCCGACAGGAGGTAGAAGAAGTGGTTCGCGACGCCCGAGGAGTAGTGGACGTCCAGGTTGCCCACCGACGAGGACCAGTAGTCGGCGCTGCCGCCGTCCTTGCTGGGCTTGTCCATGTAGCGCAGCGGGGTGCCGTCGCCGTTGATGTTGATCTTCTCGCCGATGAGGTAGTCACCGGGGTCGGAGGGGTTGTTGGCGAAGAACTCCACGCCGGTGCCCATGATGTCGCTGGTCGCCTCGTTCAGGCCGCCCGACTCGCCCGAGTAGTCCAGGCCCGCGGTGTTCGCGGTGACGCCGTGGCTCATCTCGTGGCCGGCCACGTCCAGCGAGGTCAGCGGGTGGGTGTTGCTGTCGCCGTCGCCGTAGGTCATGCAGAAGCAGCTGTCGTCCCAGAAGGCGTTGACGTAGTTGCTGCCGTAGTGGACCCGGGAGTAGGCGCCGACGCCGTCGTTCTTGATGCCGCTGCGGCCGAACGTGCTCTTGTAGAAGTCCCAGGTCTCCTGCGCGCCGTAGGCGGCGTCCGCGGCGGCCGTCTGGTCGTTGGAGGAGCTGGAGGCCGTGCCGGTGCCGAAGACGTTCGTCGAGTTGGCGACCAGGGTGCCCTTGCCCGAGGTCTTGCGGGCGAGGTTGTAGGTCTTGTGACCGCCCCGCGAGGCGTCGGTCAGGTTGTACGACGAGCCCGACTGGGTCGTGGTGAGGCTGACCGTGCCGGAGTACAGCGTCTTGCCGGTGCCGGTCGCGTTCTCGATGCCCTGGTACGCGAAGAGCTTCTTGCCGGTGGCGGCGTCGGTGATGACGTGCAGCTGGTTCGGGGTGCCGTCGTCCTGCAGGCCGCCGACGACCGTCTCGTAGGCGAGGACGGGCTTGCCGGAGCCGGCCCAGATCACCTTGCGGGCGCCGTCCGCGGCGGACTGGGCGGAGCCGAGGGTCCTGGCGGCGGACACCGCCTGCTTCTCGGCCTTGGCGGCGCTGATCTGCGGCTTGAGCGAGGCGACCTTGATGGTCGCGGTGGTCGCCTTGGTGACGCCCTCGGTTCTGCCCGACTTGGAAGTGTGCACGACCAGGTCGCCACCGAGCACGGGAAGGCCGGCGTAGGTGCGCTCGTAGCGGGTGTGGACGGTGCCGTCGACGTCCTTGACGACGTCCTTGACGACCAGCTTCTCCTTGGCGCCGAGGCCCAGTTGCTGCGCCGTCTGCGCGGCGTCGGCCTGCGCCTTCTGTATGAGGGAGACGCGGGCCGAGTCGGACAGCGCGGCGGGGGCGGCGGCGAGGGGCGCGCCGCTCTTGCCGGCGGCGGTCGCGGTGGTGGTCAGGCCGGTGGAGAGCAGGGCTCCGGCGGCGACGGCGGTGGCGATGACCAGAGTGGCGCGCTTGTGACGCGTGTAGCGGGGGGTCACGCAAGCTCCTTCTCGTGGGGAGTCCGGTCAGCGTGGGGTTACTGGCCGGTGAGGTGGGGTGAAGCTCTGCGGCAGGTGAAGGAAGGGTGACATTGAGGGCGCGTACATGTCAGGACCCTGAAGTGATGTTGACCGGAAAGCGGCTGGCCGGGAAACATTTCAGGGGTGTTAACGGGCGCCGTCCGAAGGTGCCGGACCCTCGAACGGCGCCCAGCTCCCGGGCTTTTGGCGGCCGATCTACGGGAACGTCAGCTTCCAGCCGTTGAGCGTTCCGGTGTCGTAGGTGGCCTGATCCTGCACCCGCAACTTCCAGGTCCCGTTGGCCGGTTCGGCGGAGGCGTTGACCGTGAAGGTCTGCTTCACGTTGTGGGCCGAGTCCGAGGAACTGAAGTCCTTCAGACGGTAGGCGGTGCCCGAGGGGCCGACGAGGTCGATCACCAGGTCACCCCGCCAGGTGTGCGTGATGTCGACGTACACCTGGAGGTTGCCCGGCGCGTTTCCGCTCCGGCCGGAGACCGTGATGTCCGAGCTGACGGCGGGCCCGTTGTCCGGGATGGCCACGGCGGTGTTGCTCTCGTACGTCGTACCTCCGCCTCCGCCTCCTCCGCCGCCGTCGGAGCGTGAACCGACCGCCACGGCCGCCCAGGCGTCCTGCACCGCCTTGTACTCGGCGCCGGAGGTGCCGTACAGCTCACCGGCGGCCGCGAGGGTGCCGGTGCGGGCGCCCGCGTAGTCGGTGGTGGAGGTGAACTTGGTGGTCAGCGCCCGGTACCAGATCTGCAGCGCCTTGTCCCGGCCGATGCCGGTGACCGGAAGCCCGTCCGCGGTCGGCGAGTCGTAGCTGACGCCGTTGATGACCTTGGCGCCGCTGCCCTCGGACAGGAGGTAGAAGAAGTGGTTCGCGACACCGGACGAGTAGTGGACGTCCAGGTCGCCTACGCCGGAGTACCAGCTGTCGGCCGACGATCCGTCCTTGCTGGGCTTGTCCATGTAGCGCAGCGGGGTGCCGTCGCCGTTGATGTTGATCTTCTCGCCGATGAGGTAGTCACCGGGGTCGGAGGGGTTGTTGGCGTAGAACTCCACGCCGGTGCCCATGATGTCGCTGGTGGCCTCGTTCAGGCCGCCGGACTCGCCCGAGTAGTCCAGGCCCGCGGTGTTCGCGGTGACGCCGTGGCTCATCTCGTGCCCGGCGACGTCGAGCGAGGTCAGCGGGTCGGCGTCGTTCGAGCCGTCGCCGTAGGTCATGCAGAAGCAGCCGTCGTCCCAGAAGGCGTTGACGTAGTTGCTGCTGTAGTGGACGCGGCTGTAGGCCGCGACGCCGTCGTTGCGGATGCCGCTGCGGCCGAAGGTGTTCTTGTAGAAGTCCCAGGTCTCCTGGGCGCCGTAGTGGGCGTCCGCGCCCGCGGTGGCCGCGTTGGACGTGGTGCCGTCGCCCCAGGTGTCGTTGCTCTGGGAGAACAGGGTGCCGGTGCCCGAGGTGCCGTGGTTCAGGTTGTACGTCTTGTGGCCGCCGCGCGCCCCGTCGGTCAGCGTGTACGTCGAGCCCGACTGGGTCGTGGTCAGCTGCACCTGGCCGCTGTAGTGGGTGTTGCCGACGCCGGTCTCGATGCCCTGGTACCGGTACAGCTCCTTGCCGGTGGTGGCGTCGGTGATGACGTGCAGCCGGTTCGGGGTGCCGTCGTCCTGGAAGCCGCCGACGACCGTCTCGTAGGCGAGGACGGGCCTGCCGGTCGCGGCCCAGATCACCTTGCGCACGGAGTCCGCCGCCGACCGGGTGCCGCCGAGGGCCTTGGCCCGCTTCAGGGCCTGCTGCTCGGCGGTGGCCTTCGACACGGCCGGGGTGAGACCGGCGACCTTCAGGGTGGCGCCGGTGGCCTTGATGACGTCCATGGTCTTGCCGGACGTGTTGCTGTCCACGACCAGGTCGCCGCCGAGCACCGGAAGGCCGGCGTAGGTGCGTTCGTAGCGGGTGTGCAGGGTGCCGTCGGCGTCCTTGAGGACGTCCTTGACGACCAGCTTCTCCTGGGCGCCGAGGCCGAGGGAACGGGCGGTGGCGGCCTCGGTGGCGTCGGCGTGGCGGATCAGCTCGACGCGCTGCGAGGGCGTGAGCCGTACGGCCACGTGGGCCTTGTTGATCTTGCCGGGCCGGGGTTTCGCCGGTGCGGCGCTGGCCGGGCCCGACTGGACGGCGGCGGCGATCAGGGCGGCGACGCCGGCGAGGGCGACGGTGGCGGTGCGCCGGTGGGACGCGTGGGGGGTGCGTCTGCGAGAGGAACTGCTGCTCACACTGACTCCTTCTGCGTGACCGCGGGTCGCGCGGCCAGGGGAGACCGGACGGTGGGTTGGGGCGTCCGGGCAGATCAGGGCGTTACGCGGAACCACGTGCAGGCCGGCTCACACGAGCAGGTGTGGCTGTGGGGTTGCTGTGAGTCGGCCTGGGAAGAGTGGCAGGGGATCACCATGGCTGTCAGGACCGCGTCACAAACTTGGCCGGAAATGGTTCGTTGACCGGATGTTCATGTTCGATATGCGAACCAGTTACCGCGGGCAGAGGAGTGGGGCAAGGGCCCCACCGCCGGCCGTGAGTACGTCGTGGCTCATGACGGCCCTTCTCCCTCAGAGGAGTTGGCGTGCCCGCCGGTGTCCCCGTGCCAGGTCCGCCACAGGGCCGCGTAGGCGCCGTCGGCCGTCACCAGGTCGTCGTGGGTGCCCAGTTCCGTCAGGCGGCCGTTCTCCATGACCGCCACCCGGTCGGCGTCGTGCGCCGTGTGCAGACGGTGTGCGATCGCGATGACCGTGCGGCCCTGAAGGACGGCGGCGAGGGCGTGTTCGGCGTGCCGGGCCGTCGCGGGGTCCAGCAGGGCGGTCGCCTCGTCCAGGATCAGGGTGTGCGGGTCGGCCAGCACCACCCGGGCCAGGGCGAGTTGCTGGGCCTGGGAGCCGTCGGTGGAGCGGCCGCCCGTGCCCAGCCGGGTGTCGAGGCCGTCCGGCAGGTCCCGGACCCAGTCGTCGGCCCCGACCGTCGCGAGCGCCGCCCACAGGTCGTCGTCCGTGGCGTCCGGCTCGGCGATCAGCAGGTTGTCGCGGACCGTGCCGAGGAACACATGGTGTTCCTGCGTGACCAGGACCACCTGGCGGCGCAGCACCTCCGGCTCCAGCTCGGCCATCGGCACCCCGCCCACCGACACCGTGCCCGTGCCGGGCCGGTCGATGCCCGCGAGGAGTCTGCTGAGGGTCGTCTTCCCGGCGCCGGATGGGCCCACCACCGCCAGCCGTTCGCCGGGCCGTACCGTCAGGTCCACCCCGCGCAGCACCTCGCCGCCGCGCTCATAGGCGTACCGGACCCCGCGCACGTCGATCAGGTCGTCGGCCGGCACGGGCGAGCCGGCCCCGCTCTCCCCGCGCGGCGCCTGTGCCAGTCCCTCCACGCGGGCGAACGAGGCGCTGCTGCTCTGCAGTTGCTCCACGCGCATCAGGATCTGGTCCAGCGGCTCGGTGAACTGCCGCAGATACAGCGACGCCGCCACCACCGCGCCGATGCCGACCGCGCCCCGCTGGTGCAGCCAGCCGCCGAGCAGCAGCACGCCCACCACGGGCACGGTGTACGTCACCTCGATCGCAGGGAAGAACACCGTCCGCAGGAACAGCGTGTAGAAGCGGGTACGGCGGGACTCCTCCAGCGCGTCCCGGCTCGCCGCGATCCGCCGCTCGCGCAGCCCGAACGCCTCGACCGTCCGGGCACCGGCCGCTGTCGCGGCGACGATCTCGGCGACCTGGGACGTGGCCGCGCCCTCGGCGAGGTAGCCGTCCCGGGCCCGCCGCAGATACCAGCGCAGGGCCAACCAGATCGGGGTCAGCCCGAGCAGCCCGAACGCCCCGAGCAGCGGGTCGAGCGCGAACACCGCGACCAGCACGAACAGCGCCTGCACGGTGTTGACCAGCAGCTCCGGGCCGACGTCCCGCAGCGTGCTGCCGACGGTCGCCACGTCTGCCGTGCCGCGCGCCGTCAGATCGCCGGTGCCGGCCCGCTCCACCAGGGACGCGGGCAGCGCCAGCACCCGCTCGACGTACTCCTCGCGCACCCGGGCCAGGGTCCGCTCCCCGAACCGGTACCCCACGAGCCGCGCCCACCGGGCCAGCAGCAGCTGCGCCAGGGCGCACAGCAGGATCCACGGCGCGAGCCGGTCCACCGCGCCGGCCCCCTGCCCGCCCCGCACGTCGTCCACGATCCGCCCGACCAGCCACGGCCCGACCAGTCCCGCCCCCGCCGCCAGCGCGTTCAGCAGCAGCGCGGCGCCGAACGCCCGCCCGTCGGCCCGCACCAGCCGCAGCGCGGCCCGCCGCACCCGGCCCCGGTCGGCGACCGGCAGCAGCCCCTCACCCGCCGTCACCGCACGACCCTCTCTGCATCCACGAGTGCGAGCGCCCGACGGCCCGACTGCGTGAGCCGGGTCCGGCCCGCTTGTGGGTATCGCGGGGCTCGTTCCGTGTCCTGGAGCGTGAGTGCTGGGTTGCCGGGCTGCCTGAGCCTGGGTCGGCCGCCCCCGATCCGGTCCCGTGTCCCCGTCACCGTACGGCCCCTTCCGTGTCCCGGGCGACGAGGGCGCGGTAGGCCGGTTCCGTCGTGAGCAGCCGCCTGTGCGGTCCGCTCGCCGCGACCTTGCCGTCGACCAGGAAGACGACCGTGTCCGCGCGGTCCAGCACCAGCGGCGAGGTGGACGTCACCACCGTCGTGCGGCCCTGACGCGCCTGGCGCAGCCGCCGCGCGACGGTGGCCTCGGTGTGCGCGTCCAGCGCCGAGGTCGGCTCGACCGCGAGCAGCACCTCCGGGCCGGCGAGCAACGCCCGCACCAGCCGCACCCGTTGCCGTTGCCCGCCCGACAGGCTGCGGCCCTGGCCGGACACCGGCGAGTGAGTGCCCTCCGGCAGCCCGCGTACGACGTCCTCGGCGGCCGCCGCGTACAGCGCCCGGCCGAGCTCAGCCTCGTCGGCGGGGTGCCGGGCGGCCACGACCTCCCGCAGCGGCCCCGCGAACAGGTCGGCCTCGTGGTCCGCGACCAGGATCCGCCCGCGCACCTCCGCCAGCGGGACCGCGTCCAGCCGCACTCCGCCCCAGGTGGCGTCGGTCGGCCCGAAGCGGCCGAGCCGGTCCACCACGGCGGCGGCCTCGGCGGGCCGGGCGGTGGCCAGCGCGGTCAGCCGGCCCGGCACCACCCGCACCCCGGACGCCGGGTCGTGCAGCTCGGCCGGTCCCTCGGGCGCCGGCAGCGTGCCCTCGTCCGGCTCCGGCTCCAGCCGCAGCAGCCGTACGACCCGGCGCGCGGCCACCACGCCCCGGTTCAGGTCGTAGGCCATCTGCACGAAGAACGCCACCGGTCCGATCAGCACCGCGACATAGCCGTACACCGACACCAACTGACCGATGGTGATGGTGCCTTGGGCCGCGAGCCGGGCCGCGAGCCAGGTCACCACGGCCAGGAACAGGGTGGGCAGGCCCACGCCGAGCGCCTGCACCCAGCTGGCCACCGCGCCCACCCGGTAGCCCTGCGCGCGCAGCCGCCGCGAGTCCTGCCGGAAGGCGTCCGCGAACAGCCCCTTGCCGCCGAGGCCGTTGAGGACGCGCAGCCCGCCCGCCAGGTCGCCGATGCGCGCCGCGAGCACGCCCTGCCGCTCCCGGTACGCGCTCTCCGCGCCCTGCAGCCGCAGCGTCAGCGGCCCGGTGACCAGCGCGATCACCGGCAGTCCGAGCAGCACGACGGCGGCGAGCGGCGCCGAGATCGCCAGCAGCAGCCCGGCCACCACCACGTACACCACGGCCGAGCCGACGCCGGGACCGACCACGGTCAGCGCCTGCGCGACGGTCTGCACGTCGCCGACCCCGATCGTCACCACCTCACCGGCTCCGGCCCGGCGCGGCAGGGCGGCCCCGAGCCGCACCACGTGTCCCACGACCACTTTCACCGTGCGGAAGTTGGCGTCCATCCGCACCCGGGTCATCGTGCGGTGCCGCATGATGCTCAGCCAGGCGTTCACCGACCCGAGCACGAACATCACCCCGGTCCACGCGGCCAGCACCCCCAGCCGCCCCGGCACCAGCCCCTCGTCCACGGCCCGCGCCATCAGGTACGGCTGCGCGGCCATCAGTACCAGCCACACACTGCCCAGCAGCGCCCCGGCCGCCGACCGCCCCGGCTGACGCAGCACCAGCCACCACAGATAGCGCCAGCCGCCGCGGGTGTCCGGGGTGCCCGGATCCTCGTACGCGTCGATCATCCGTCCCCCGATCGGCTCGAACTCGCCGGAAGCCTCGAAGGTATCCAGGGTGGGGACGGGTGCTCCATCGAATAAAGAGGGCGCTCGGGGCGCCGGCGGGCACGTACGGCGCGAGGGCCGGTCCCTCCCAAGGGAGGCACCGGCCCTCGCGTGGCCTGCGGGCTCAGCTCAGGCCGAGGCTGGACAGGGCGGTCGTCCAGTCGGTGATGAGGGCGTTCTGCGCGTCGGAGAGGCTGACGTCACCGGCGCAGACGGCCTTCTTCAGCTTGTTCTCGACGGTGTCCTTGTCCGCGGAGGTCTCGTTGCCGTAGTGGGGTTCGGGCCAGAGGTTCTCCGCGCTCCTCGGGGCGCCGCCGAGTTCGAGCGGGACGAAGTGGTCCTCCTCGTAGTCCGAGGGGTTGGTGTCGGCGTAGCCGTACTCGACGATCTGCTGTTTCTTCAGCGCGGTGGTGTAGGAGCTGGGCGGCCGTACGGTCGCGGTCCAGCCGGAGACGCAGATGGTGGAGTCGATGGTGTCCTGGGTGACGTCGGGGTTGAGGGCCCCGGGCGTGCAGGCGGGGTCGGGCAGGGGGAGGTAGCCCTGGCTGCAGCTTGCGGCGTGAGCGGAGCCGGTGGTGACGGTGAGGCCCGCCGCGGCGAGGGCGAGGGAGGAGAGGGTGGTCACCAGGGGTCGCGGTATTCGGGACATGTGGGGGTCTCCCGGTGTGGTGCCCGGCAGGGATTCCGGGCGGTCGTGGGCATGACAGCACCGGGATCATCTATGCGGGTAGACCCCTTTGCCCGACCGGGAGTTGGTTTGGTTGAACGTTTATTCACGCGAGGGCGGCGCAAAACAAGGCCTTGACGCGGCCTTGACATCACGCCCGGCAGAGAGGCCCGGAGGTGCGCCGGACGGGGCGTGATGGTCCGTCAACCACGCATCATATCCCGCGTGAACACGCGCTGAACTACGCCAGACTGTCCCGCCACGCCCGGTGCAGACCCGCGAACCGGCCCGTGCCGCCGATCAGTTCCTGCGGGCGGCCGTCCTCGACGATCCGGCCGTGCTCCATCACCAGCACCCGGTCCGCGATCTCCACGGTCGACAGCCGGTGCGCGATCACCACCGCCGTACGGCCCCGCAGCACCGTCGACATCGCCCGCTGCACGGCCCGCTCGCCCGGGATGTCCAGCGAACTGGTCGCCTCGTCCAGGATCAGCACCGCCGGATCGGCGAGCAACGCACGGGCGAACGCCACCAGTTGGCGCTGTCCCGCCGAGATGCGCCCGCCGCGCTTGCGGACGTCGGTGTCGTAGCCGTCGGGCAGGGCGCTGATGAACTCGTGCGCGCCGATCGCCTTCGCCGCCCGCTCGATCTCCTCACGGGTCGCGTCGGGCCGGCCGATGGCGATGTTGTCGGCGACCGTGCCGGAGAACAGGAACGCCTCCTGGGTCACCATGACGACCCCGCGCCGCAGTTCCGGCACGGGCAGCTCACGCAGGTCCACGCCGTCCAGCAGCACGCGGCCGTCGGAGGGGTCGTAGAAGCGGGCGAGCAGTTTGGCGAGCGTGGACTTGCCGGCGCCCGTCGAGCCGACCACGGCGACCGTCTGCCCGGCCGGCAGGGTCAGATCGAAGCGGGGCAGCACCTCGCCGCCGGTGCGGTAGCCGAACCGGACCCCGTCGAAGACGACCTCGCGACCGGGGAAGTCGCCCTTCAGTGGCGGGAGTTCACGCGGGTGTGCCGGCTCCGGCACGGACGGGGTCTGGGCCAGCAGCCCGGCGACCTTCTCCAGGGAGGCGGCGGCCGACTGGTAGGAGTTGAGGAACATCCCCAGCCGGTCGATCGGGTCGTACAGCCGGCGCAGATACAGCACCGCCGCCGCCAGCACACCCAGCTCCAGCGAGCCGGACGCCACCCGGTAGGCGCCCCACAGCACGATCCCCGCGACCGCGGTGTTCGCCACCAGCCGGGAGCCGACCACATAGCGGGCCATCTCCAGCAGCGCGTCCCCGTTCGTCCGCTCGTGCCGCCGGTTGAGCACGGCGAACTCGGCGTCGTTGACCGCCTCCCGGCGGAAGGCGCGCACCGGGCGGATGCCGTTCACCGTCTCCACGAACTTCACGATCACCGCCGCGATCGCCGTCGACCGCGCCCGGTACACCCGTCCCGCCCGCCGCTGGTAGAGCCGGACGAGCAGGTACAGCGGCACGAACGAGGCCACCGCGACCGCGCCGAGGCCGAGGTCCAGCCACAGCAGCATCGCCGAGATGTAGACGAAGGACAGCACGACGGTCGCCAGCTCCTGCAGGCCGTCGTTCAGGAGTTCGCGGAGCGACTCGACGTCGGTGGTGGAGCGGGAGATCAGCCGTCCGGACGTGTAGCGCTCGTGGAAGTCGATGCTCAGCGCCTGCGCGTGCCGGAAGATCCGGCCCCGCAGATCCAGCAGCACGTCCTGGCTGACCCGCACGGAGGCCTCGACGAACGCGAACTGCAGCAGGCCGGAGGCGAGGGCGCACAGCAGATAGCCGGCGCCGACCGCGATCAGCGGACCGTGCCGGTGGTCCCGGAACGCCGGTACGGCGGTGTCGATGGCGTACGCCACCAGCAGCGGGCCCACCTGCACCGCCGCCTGCTGGAGCAGCAGGAGGAGGGCGGTCAGGGCGGCCCTGCCCTTCAGGGGCGCGAGCAGGGAGCGCAGCAGGGCGGCCGTGGCGCCGGGCGGGGCGGGCAGGACGTCCCGGTCGAAGACGTCGCCGTCACTGCCGTCGCTCTTCGGGCGCGGGCCGGGGAGTTCGTCGTCCTCGGCGGTGGGAGTGGAGGCGGTCGTGGTGGTCAACGGGAGTCCTCCGTGTCCCCGGAGTGTGCGGATGCTCCGGACATCAGGTGCGCGTACTCGGCGTTGGTGCGCAGCAGTTCCTGATGGGTGCCGACGGCGGCGATCCGGCCGCCCGAGAGCAGCGCGACCCGGTCGGCGAGCAGCACCGTCGACGGGCGGTGGGCCACGATCAGCGCGGTGGTGTCGGCGAGGACCTGCCGCAGTGCGGCCTCCACGGCGGCCTCCGTGTGCACGTCCAGGGCGGACAGCGGGTCGTCCAGCACCAGGAACTCCGGTCTGCCGACCACCGCGCGGGCCAGCGCGAGGCGCTGGCGCTGGCCGCCGGAGAGGCTGAGGCCCTGCTCGCCGACGCGGGTGTCCGTGCCCTGCGGGAGGGCGTGCGCGAAGTCGGCCTGCGCGACGGCGAGCGCCCGGTCGAGGTCCGCTCTCCCGGCGCCGTCCGGGGCGCCCATCAGGACGTTGTCGCCGACGCTCGTGGAGAACAGCGTGGGTTCCTCGAAGGCCACGGCCACCTTCGCGCGCAGTTCCTCGCGGGGCATGGCGGCGATGTCGACGCCGTTGAGGGTGATGCGGCCCGAGGTGACCTCGTGCAGGCGGGGGACGAGGGCGGTGAGGGTGGTCTTGCCACTGCCGGTGGCGCCGACGAGGGCCATGGACTCGCCGGGGCGGATGTGCAGGTCGATGTGAGTGAGGAGGGGCGGGGAGTCCTCGGGTGCGTCGGGGTAGCGGAACCGGACGTTCTCGAAGCGGAGTCCGGTCGCGGTCGTCGTCGCCCGCCCACGCTCCCGGGGCGCCGTCGGCTCCTCCGGCGCCTCGTCCATCACCTCGAAGTAGCGTTCCGTGGCCGTCGCCGCCTCCTGGCCCATCGCCAGCAGGAAGCCGATCGAGTCCACGGGCCAGCGCAGCGCGAGTGCCGTACTGAGAAAGGCGACCAGCGTGCCCGCCGACAGGCCGCCGTCGGCCACCCGGACCGCGCCCAGCACCAGCGCCGCCCCGATCGCCAGTTCCGGAAGCGTCACGATGACCCCCCAGATCATGGCGAGCAGCCGCGCCTTGCGCAGCTCGGTGCCGCGCAGGGTGACCGCCAGCTCGCTGAACGCCCGTGCCTGGCTGCGGTGGCGGCCGAAGCCCTTGATGATGCGGATGCCGAGCACGCTCTCCTCGACCAGCGTCGTCAGGTCGCCGACCTGGTCCTGCGCGCGCCGCGCCACCAGGGCATAGCGCCGCTCGAAGACCGCGCAGGTCCACATCACGGGGACGGCGGGACCGAGGATGACCAGGCCCAGCACCCAGTCCTGCATCAGCATGATCACCACGCCGACGAGGATCGTGACCCCGTTGACCAGCAGGAACGTCAGCGGGAAGGCGAGAAACTGACGCAGCAGCATCAGGTCCGTCGTGCCGCGCGACAGCAGCTGGCCGGAGGCCCAGCGGTCGTGGAAGGCGACCGGCAGCCGCTGCAGACGGCCGTAGAGACCCGCCCGCATCTCCGCCTCGACGTGCGACAGCGGACGGGCCACCAGCCAGCGCCGTATGCCGAACAGGACCGCCTCGGCGATCCCGAGGAGGAGCAGATACAGCGCCCCGAGCCAGACTCCGGCCGGGTCCCGGTCGGCGACCGGCCCGTCCACGATCCACTTCAGGACGAGCGGGATCACCAGACCGGTGCAGGAGGCGACGATCGCGACGAACGCAGCCGTGAACAGCCGCGCCCGCACGGGGCGGACGTACGGCCACAGGCGCAGCAGCGTGCGGACGGCAAAACGGTCGGTCTCGGTGGTTGCACGTGTCGTGGGCATCACTCGCGAGCGTACGGACCGGCACTGACAACGCCCACCGAGTTTTGGCCGGACTCAAGCCCGCCGTTGGTCCTACGACCTGGGCGTTCGACCCCTCGGACGAGGGTGCCGCACGGGGGTCGTAGGCCCGCATCGACCGATCGGACGATGCCGCCTGGAGCGGGGTGGCCGATGTGCCGGGCCCCGCCCGCCCGGGATTCTTCTGGCATGCCATCCGTCATCGAAGTCACCGATCTGCGCAAGTCGTACGGCGGCCGGGCCGTCGTCGACGGGGTCTCCTTCGCCGTCGAGGAGGGCGAGATCTTCGGGATCCTCGGCCCGAACGGCGCCGGCAAGACCACCACCGTGGAGTGCGTCGAGGGACTGCGCGTGCCCGACGGCGGCCGGGTCCGGGTCACCGGCCTCGATCCGGTCGCCGACCACGACGAGGTCGCCCGGATCCTCGGCGCCCAGCTCCAGCAGAGCGAGCTGCAGCCCAAGCTGACCGTGCGCGAGGTGCTGGAGCTGTACGCCTCCTTCCACCCGGACCCGGCCGACTGGCGGCCGCTCGCCGAACGCCTCGGTCTCGCACCGAAGCTCGGCACCCGGTTCGCCAAGCTGTCCGGCGGTCAGCAGCAGCGGCTGTTCATCGCGCTGGCCCTCGTGGGGAATCCACGGGTCGTCGTGCTGGACGAGCTGACCACGGGCCTCGACCCGCGCGCCCGCCGTGACACCTGGCAGCTGATCGAGGACGTCCGCGCGAGCGGCGTCACCGTGCTGCTCGTCACCCACTTCATGGAGGAGGCGCAGCGGCTGTGCGACCGGATCGCGGTGATCGACCGGGGGCGGGTGGCCGCCCTGGACACCCCGGCCGGGCTCATCCGCCGGTCGGCGGGCGCCACCGTCATCAGCTTCACCCCGTCGGCCCCGCTGGACGACCACGACCTCGCCGGCCTCCCGGCCATCGCCTCCATCGAGCGCAAGGACGGCCGGATCACGCTCTCCGGCACCGACGAGACCGTGAACGCGGTCATCACCCTGCTCGCCCGGCACCGCATCACCGCCCACCAGCTGCGCGTCCTGGACGCCACCCTCGACGACGCGTTCCTGGACCTGACCGAAGGACCGACCAAGGAGGCCGCGGCATGAACACCGCCGTCCTGCGCACCGAGTTCCGGCTGTTCCGCCGCGAACCCGGCGCCGTTTTCTGGATCTTCCTGTTCCCGACGCTGCTCCTGGTCATCCTCGGCTCGATCCCGTCGTTCCGTCGGGCCGACACGTCCCTGGGCGGGCTGCGGCCGGTGGACGCCTACGTGCCCATCGCCGTACTGATCGCCCTGATCATGTCCGGGGTGCAGTCGCTGCCCCAGGTCCTGACCGGCCACCGCGAGCGGGGCATCCTGCGCCGGATGCGGCTCACCCCCGTACGGCCCTCCGCCCTGCTGTCCGCCCAGATGGTCGTGCAGGGCACGGTGGCGCTGGCCTCGGCGCTGCTCGCGCTCGTCGTCGGCCGGCTCGCCTTCGGCGTGACGCTGCCGAAGCAGCCGGCCGGGTATCTGCTGGCGCTGCTGCTCGCGACCGGGGCGGCCCTCGCCCTCGGCTCCGTCGTCTCGGCGCTGTCCCGCACCACGAAGATGGCGAGCGCGATCGGCTCGGCGGTGTTCTTCCCGATGATGTTCTGCGCGGGCGTGTGGCTGCCGGTGCAGGAGATGCCGCACACGCTGGCCCGCGTGGTGCAGCTGACCCCGTTCGGCGCGGCGGCCCGCGCCCTGGGCGAGGCGGCGGCCGGACACTGGCCCGGCTGGACGCACCTGGGCGTGCTCGCCCTGTGGACGGTGCTGCTCACGGCCGGTGCCGCCCGCTGGTTCCGCTGGGAGTGAGCGGGCCGTGCCGGACACTGGTGGCATGACGACCGCCGCGCACCAGCAGCCCCGGGCCTCCTTCGACACATGGGGACCCTGGGCGCTGCTGGCCGCCGGTGTCGTCGCCGCGGCCATCTCCGCCCCTCTGACCGGGATGGACCGGCCCGGGAAGGTCCTCTCCGCCGTCCTCGTGCCGTTGGCTGTCGTGCTGCAGCTGTGCTGGGGGAGGGTGAAGCGGAAGCGGCCGGGCCCGAGCCGCACCGGTGTCTGCCTCTACCTGCTGCGCTGGGCCCTCGGCTTCGTGCTGACCTGGGCCAACCCGTTCTTCGCCTTCTACGCCGTGACCGGCTACTACACCGCGGCCCGGGAGCTGCCCCGCCGGCTGGTGCTGCCCGGTCTCTTCCTGACCGCCGTCACCATGGCCGGCAGCGAGATCGGCGGCTGGCCGCCGCACGGGCCGATCCTGTGGCTCGGCTTCTTCCTGGTCCTGGCCGTCAACATGGTCCTGGTCACCGTGTTCACCCGGTATGCCGCGCAGGAGCAGGACCGCGCCGCCGTCCAGGCCGACACCATCGCCGAACTGGAGCGCACCAACACCGCGTTGCAGCAGGCCCTGGACGAGAACGCCGCGCTGCACGCCCAACTCCTGCTCCAGGCGCGGGAGGCGGGCGTCGCCGACGAGCGCCGCCGGCTCGCCGCCGAGATCCACGACACCATCGCCCAGGGCCTGACCGGGATCATCGCCCAGCTCCAGGTCGTCGCGGGCGCCTCCGACCTGGCCACCGCCCGCACCCACCTGGAACGCGCCTCCGCGCTGGCCCGGCACAGCCTGGGCGAGGCTCGCCGCTCGGTGCACAACCTCGCGCCCGTCGCCCTGGCCGCCGACGGCCTTCCCGAGGCCCTGGAGAAGACGGTCACCGAATGGGGCGAACGCACCGGAGCACGCGCGGAGTTCACGGTCACCGGCACCACCGAGCAGCTGCACGACGAGGTCTCGGCGACCCTGCTGCGCATCGCCCAGGAGGCCCTGTCCAACGCGGCCCGGCACGCGCGCCCCACCCGCGTCGGGGTGACCCTGTCCTTCATGGGCGACGAGGTCACGCTGGACATCCGCGACGACGGCACCGGCTTCGACCCGGCCGCCGTACCGGAGCGCACCCGCAGCGGCGGCTTCGGCCTGGACGGGATGCGGGCCCGTGCCGAGCGCATCGCGGGCTCGCTCACGGTCGAGTCGGAGCCGGGGCACGGCACGGCGGTGTCGGCTCGCGTACCGTTGGTGCGCGATGACCGCTGAGCCTGTGATCTCCCTGCTGATCGTCGACGACCACCCGGTGGTCCGCGACGGCCTGCGCGGCATGTTCGAGTCCGCGCCGGGCTTCCGGGTGCTCGGGGAGGCCGCGGGCGGCGTGGAGGCGGTGGCGCGGGCCGCCGCCCTGGACCCGGACGTGATCCTGATGGACCTGCGGATGCCCGGCGGCTCGGGCGTCGACGCGATCCGCGAGCTGACCCGCCGGGGCGCCCGCGCGAAGGTCCTGGTCCTCACCACCTACGACACCGACACCGACACCCTGCCCGCGATCGAGGCGGGCGCGACCGGTTACCTCCTCAAGGACGCCCCGCGCGACGAGCTGTTCACCGCCGTCCGGGCCGCCGCCGAGGGCCGCACGGTCCTGTCCCCGGCCGTCGCCTCCCGCCTGGTGCACGCGGTCCGCACCCCCCGGCAGCCCGGCGCCGAGCCGCTGTCCGCCCGCGAGCGCGAGGTGCTGGCCCTGGTCGCCAAGGGCACCTCCAACCGCGAGATCGCCCGCGAGCTGTTCATCAGCGAGGCGACCGTGAAGACCCACCTCACCCACCTGTACGCCAAACTCGGTGTCAGCGACCGTGCGGCGGCGGTGGCGGCGGGGTACGACCGGGGGATCCTCGGCTGAGTCACGGGCTCAGACCACGCGCAGCAGCAGCACCGCCCGCTCCGGCACCGTGATCTCCGTCCCCGCCGGATGGACCGTGCCCGGCGGCTCGGCCTGGTCCTCCCGGGAGGTGTCCACGACCACCTCGTACCGGTCCGCCCAGGGCCGGGCCGGCAGTACGAAGACGGTCGGGTCCTCGCCCGCGTGCAGCACCGCGAGGAAGCTGTCGTCCGCGACCGGTGCGCCCCGCTCGTCGCGGCCCGGGATGTCCCGGCCGGAGAGGTACATGCCGAGCGTGGCCGCGGGGGCGTACCAGTCGCCCTCGGTCATCTCCGTGCCCCGCGCGGTGAACCAGGCCAGGTCGCGCAGTCCGTCCGCCGAGTGGGCGCGGCCGGAGAAGAAGGCGCGCCGGCGCAGCACCGGATGCCGGTGGCGCAGCGAGATCAGCCGGGAGGTCAGCTCGAACAGGGGCCGCCAGGCGGGGTCGTCCAGCAGGGACCAGTCCAGCCAGCTGATCGGGTTGTCCTGGCAGTAGGCGTTGTTGTTGCCGCGCTGGGTGCGCCCGAGTTCGTCGCCGGCCACCAGCATGGGCACGCCGGTGGACAGCAGCAGCGTGGTCAGCAGGTTGCGCAGCTGACGGCGGCGCAGGGCGCGTATCCGCTCGTCCTCCGTCTCGCCCTCCGCCCCGCAGTTCCAGGAGCGGTTGTCGTCCGTGCCGTCGCGGTTGTCCTCGCCGTTGGCCTCGTTGTGCTTGCGCTCGTACGACACCAGGTCGCGCAGGGTGAAACCGTCGTGCGCGGTGACGAAGTTGACCGAGGCGTACGGGCGCCGGCCGCCCCAGGCGTACAGGTCGCTGGAGCCGGACAGGCGGTAGCCCATCTCGCGGACGTCGGGCAGGGCGTGCCGCCAGAAGTCCCTTACGGCGTTGCGATAGCGGTCGTTCCACTCGGTCCACAGCGGAGGGAACGCCCCCACCTGGTAGCCGCCGGAGCCGATGTCCCACGGCTCGGCGATCAGCTTCACGCGCCGGAGAACCGGGTCCTGGGCGATGACCGCCAGGAACGGGGAGAGCATGTCGACGTCGTGCATCGAGCGGGCCAGCGCCGCCGCGAGGTCGAAGCGGAAGCCGTCCACGCCCATCTCGGTCACCCAGTAGCGCAGCGAGTCGGTGATCAGGCGCAGCACCTGCGGCTGGACGACGTGCAGGGTGTTGCCGCAGCCGGTGTAGTCGGCGTACCGGCGGGCGTCGTCCTGGAGCCGGTAGTAGCCGCGGTTGTCGATGCCCTTCAGGGACAGGGTCGGGCCCAGCTCGCCCGCTTCCGCCGTGTGGTTGTAGACCACGTCGAGGACGACCTCGATGCCGGCCGCGTGCAGCGCGCGCACCATGCGCTTGAACTCGCCGACCTGCTGGCCCGTCGTACCGGAGGCCGCGTAGGCGGCGTGCGGGGCGAAGTAGCCGATGGAGTTGTAGCCCCAGTAATTCCGCAGGCCCCGGCGCAGCAGATGGTCCTCGTGCGCGAACTGGTGGACGGGGAGCAGCTCGACGGCCGTGACGCCCAGCCGCACCAGGTGCTCGATCGCCGCCGGGTGCGCGAGGCCGGCGTAGGTGCCGCGCAGCTCCTTCGGGACGCCGGGGTGCAGCTTGGTGAATCCGCGTACGTGCAGCTCGTAGATGACCGAGTCGGCCCACGGCGTCTTCGGCCGGCGGTCGTCCTCCCAGTCGTCGTCATCGTCGACGACGACCCCCTTCGGGACGTACGGCGCCGAGTCCCGGTCGTCGCGCACGGTGTCGGCGACCTGCTGCTCGGGCCAGTCCCGGACGTGCCCGTACACCTCCGGCGGCAGTCGGCAGTAGTCGTTTCCCTCGGCTCCGTCCACCGCCCGCGCGTACGGGTCCAGCAGCAGCTTGGCCGGGTTCCAGCGGGCGCCGGTCCACGGGTCCCAGCGGCCGTCCACCCGGTAGCCGTAGCGCTGCCCCGGCATCACGCCCGGCACGAAACCGTGCCAGATCTCGTGCGTCAGCTCGGTCAGCCGGACCTGGGTCTCCCGGCCCCGCTCGTCGAACAGGCACAGCCGGACCGCCTCCGCGCCGCCCGCCCACAGCGCGAAGTTGGTGCCCGCGACCCCGTCCGGGCCGACCCGGAACCGGGCCCCCAGCGGTGTCGGGGCGCCCGGCCACACCACGGGAGCCGGTACCGCGGCGCGCCGGGCGCCGTTCACCACGGCCGGCTGCTGCCCGGTCCCGGCGGCCGGTTCCCCGGCCGGTGCCCGCTGCTCGGCTGCGCTCGTCACCTGTCGGCCCCTCTTTCAGTGGCTCGCCCCCGGGGCGGTGCGACCGGCCGTGCCGAGGAGCCGAGGCTGCCCCGCAGCACCCTCGGCCGCCCGGTACGGCTGCGCCCCGACGGCCGGGGGCGCCCTCTGGACCGGTGCGCTGTCGTCCCTTCCAGCCGATCCGATCCAAGAAGGCGCCCCCTCCGGCGCGGGCGCGGCGGCTCCCCAGCGTGTCGTCCTTCCCTCTGTTCTGCCCAGTGCGTGCGTCGCACTCACGTTTCCCCGGAGCGGGCCCGGTCGTTGAGCCGCGCGTGAGGCACGTACAAGGACGCGCGCGGCGCGCGGGAGCCGCGCTGGCCGCCGTACTGACATGGGCGGCACTGCTGGCAGGGTGCTCCGCCGGGGGCTTCGGACCGCTCGGGCTGGACGGGGCGCCCGGCAGGCCCCCGGCGCCCGAGGACGTCATCCGTGTGACCCCCGGCGACGACAGCAGGGCCGTCCGCCCCGAGCAGCCGCTGCGGGTCCGGGTGCCCGACGGGCGCCTGCGGAAGGTGACCGTCGTCAGGTCGCTGGACGCACAGGACTCCCCGGTGCCCGGGCACATCAGCGCCGACGGCCGTACCTGGCGGCCGGACGGGGACCGGCTGGCGCTCGCCGCCCGGTACACCGTCGACGTGGTGGCGCAGGACGCGGACGGCCGCCGCTCGGCCCGGCACACCACCTTCACCACGCTGGTCCCCGGCCGGCGGTTCATCGGCTACGTCACCCCCGAGAACCGTGCCGTCGTCGGCACCGGCATGATCGTCTCACTCACCTTCAGCCGGAGGATCACCCACCGGGCCGCCGTCGAACGCGCCGTACGGGTCAGCGCGCAGCCCCCCGTCGAGATCCGCCCGCACTGGTTCGGTGGCAGCCGGCTCGACTTCCGTCCCGAGCAGTACTGGAAGCCCGGCACCGAGGTCACCGTCGACCTGAACCTGCGGGACGTCCAAGGAGCCCCCGGTGTCTACGGGTTGCAGGACAAGACCTTCTCCTTCACCGTCGGCCGCAGCCAGGTCTCGCTGGTCGACGCCGCGCGGCACACCATGCAGGTGCGCCGGGACGGGCGGCTGCTCGCCACCGTGCCGATCACCGCGGGCGCCCCGGAGAACCCCACCTACAACGGCAAGATGGTGGTGATGGACATGCGGCGCGTCACCCGCATGAACAGCCGCACGGTCGGCTTCGGCGGCGAGTACGACATCCCCGACGTCCCGCACGCCATGAAGCTCACCGACTCCGGCACCTTCGTGCACGGCAACTACTGGTCGCCGAGCGCGCCGGGGCGGGTCAACGTCAGCCACGGCTGCGTCGGTCTCAGGGACGTCCGGGGCGGCAGTTCGGCCACCCCGGCCGGCTGGTTCTTCGACCGCAGCCTCGTCGGTGACGTCATCGAGGTCGTGGGCAGCCAGGAGAAGACCGTCGCTCCGGACAACGGCCTCGGCGGATGGAACATGACCTGGCAGGAGTGGAAAGCCGGCAGCGCGGTGAAGTAACCAGGTGAGGGGCCCGGTTTCGGGCGGCGGTGCGGGCGGAAGTTGCGACGGAACGGTGACGTTCGCCTGACACCCCGCTCAGAACCAGGCGGTTAATATGCGCGCACCAGTGTGGTGGGGAGCGGGCCTGGGCCAGGCCCGGCGAGGGGAGAACAACTTGAACGTGCGGCCTGTATCGGGGGCGTCGGCGGCGGGGCGACGAGGTCGTAGGGGGCTGGCGCTCATATCCGGCGTCCTGGTGCTCTCGCTCGCGGCGTGCGGCGGGGGCGGCAAGGGGTCGGACGACGCGGGCAAGGGCTCCAGCACCCAGCAGGGCAAGCAGCAGTCCACCGCCGCCGTCGCCATATCGCCGAAGTCCGGTGCCACCGGCGTCGACACCAGCGGCGCGCTCAAGGTGCGTGTGGCCAGGGGCAAGCTGACCGATGTCACCGTCAAGGACGCCAAGGGCCGGGCGGTCCCCGGCTCCATAGCCGGCGGCGGCGCGTCCTGGGCGCCGTCGACCCATCTGGCCGCCGCCACCAGGTACACCGTGCACGCGGTCGCCAAGGACTCCGAGGGCCGCGAGGCCGCCGAGAACTCCTCGTTCACCACCCTCACCCCGAAGAACACCTTCCTCGGCTACTTCACCCCCGAGGACGGCTCCACCGTCGGCGTCGGAATGCCGTTCTCCGTCAACTTCACCCGGGGCATCACCCACTCCGACGCCGTCAAGAAAGCCATCAGGATCCGGACCGAGCCGGCCGTCGACGTCGAGGGTCACTGGTTCGGCAACGACCGCCTGGACTTCCGCCCCGAGAAGTACTGGAAGGAAGGCACCAAGGTCACCGTCGACCTCGATCTGGACGGGGTCGAGGGCCGCGACGGCGTCTACGGCAAGCAGCACAAGACCATCAGGTTCACCATCGGCCGCAACCAGGTCTCCGTCGTGGACGCCAAGAACCACACGATGAAGGTCACCCAGGACGGCAAGGTCATCAAGACCCTCCCGGTCACCACCGGCAAGCCCGGCTACGACACCTGGAACGGGCAGATGGTCATCAGCGAGAAGCTCGCGGTGACCCGGATGAACGGCGAGACGGTCGGCTACGGCGGCGAGTACGACATCAAGGACGTCCCGCACGCCATGCGCCTGACCACCTCCGGCACCTTCCTGCACGGCAACTACTGGGGCGGCGACGCCTTCGGCAACTACAACGCCAGCCACGGCTGCGTCGGCCTGCGCGACGTGCGCGGCGGCTACGACAGCTCCACCCCGGCCGCCTGGATGTTCGACCACTCCATGATCGGCGACGTGGTGATCGTGAAGAACTCCCACGACCGCACGGTGGACCCGGCGAACGGGTTCAACGGGTGGAACATGTCGTGGGCGGACTGGACGAAGTAGGGGCGCTCCGCGCCTCGTAAGGGGCGCGGGGCTGTGCCTGATATGCGGCTCCGCAGCGTGGGCGCGAGCAACCACGACGGCCTGCACCCGACGACGTACCGGTGGTCCCCTCCGCGTGAACGCCCGCTAACCTGCGGAGCATGACCGTCACTCTCGAAGTCGCCGAAGGCGTCGGAACCCTGCGTCTGGACCGGCCGCCGATGAACGCGCTGGACGTCGCCACGCAGGACCGCCTGAAGGAGCTCGCCGAGGAGGCCACGCGCCGCGACGACGTGCGCGCCGTGGTGATCTACGGCGGCGAGCGGGTGTTCGCGGCGGGCGCGGACATCAAGGAGATGCAGAACATGGACCACACCGCGATGGTCCTGCGCGCCCGCGCCCTGCAGGACTCCTTCACGGCCGTGGCCCGCATCCCCAAGCCCGTCGTCGCCGCCATCACCGGCTATGCTCTGGGCGGCGGCTGCGAACTGGCCCTGTGCGCCGACTACCGCATCGCCGCCGAGAACGCCAAGCTCGGCCAGCCCGAGATCCTGCTCGGCCTGATCCCGGGCGCCGGCGGCACCCAGCGGCTGCCCAGGCTGGTGGGGCCGTCCAAGGCCAAGGACCTCATCTTCACGGGCCGTCAGGTCAGGGCCGAGGAGGCCCTCGCGATCGGCCTGGTGGACCGGGTCGTCCCGGCCGCGGAGGTGTACGAGCAGGCGCACGCCTGGGCCGCGAAGCTCGCCCTGGGCCCGGCGATCGCCCTGCGCGCGGCGAAGGAATCCGTCGACACCGGACTGCAGACCGACATCGACACCGGCCTCGCCGTCGAACGGAACTGGTTCGCGGGCCTGTTCGCCACCGAGGACCGCGAGACGGGCATGCGCAGCTTCGTGGAGGACGGCCCCGGCAAGGCCAAGTTCCGCTGAGCGTCGGCGGTGTGAGCATCCCCGTAACTCCCGCAGGGCTCCTTGTAATTGACGCATCGTGACGTCCGGGTCCCTCGATGGGGCGGTTTATGGGAGCCTTAAGGCAACCTTAAGCCTGCGCGGTCGAGGGAGCCTGACGATTGCCCGGAAGTGAGCCGTCTTCGCAGGTCAACCAGACCCTACCGATCGGTTACGTGCCATCGGCATATGCCATTCGATCGGTGGAGAAAGGGGGCGTGCAGGGGGCGCATTCCTTCGGAACGCCCCCCAAGACGGCTCCGGGCCGCCATCATGGGGGCATGGCGGGGCTGGAGGGCATCGAACAGCCGCGGGGACACAGCCGTGCGGCCGCGGCACGCTGGTCGCCCGCGGTCGAGGACGAACAGGCGCTCAAGGCGCTCGAACTGTTCGGCAACCCGACGGAGGCGGAGGTACCGCTGCCGTCCCGCCCGGAGTCCGCGGCAACCGCCCGCCGGCTCGCCCAGGTCGTCGTGCTGCGCACCTGGCGGCTCGGCCCCAGGCTGACCGAGGACGCCGTCTTACTCGTGTCCGAACTCGTCGGCAACGCCGTACGGCACACCGGCGCCCGGGTCTTCGGCCTCCGGATGCGGCGCCGTCCCGGCTGGATCCGGGTGGAGGTCCGCGACCCCTCGCGCGGCCTGCCCTGTCTGATGCCCGTCCAGGACATGGACATCAGCGGCCGCGGGCTCTTCCTCGTCGACAAGCTCTCCGACCGCTGGGGCGTGGACCTGTTGCCGCGGGGCAAGACGACCTGGTTCGAGATGCGGGTGGCCGACAGGTAGCGAGGGCGTGGCGTCGTCCTTACGGCGACCCGAAATCGTCCTTCTTTCGGACCAATCGGAGGTTTTCTTACCTAACGCCCCTTAAATGGTGCGGGTGACCACGACCAACCGACGCGGGGTGCTGCGCGCGGGTGCCGGGCTCGTCGCCGGCGGCGCGCTCGCCGCCGGTTGCGGTGCGGGTCAGACCGCCCCGCCCGACGCATCCCCCTCCGCAGCGTCCCCGTCCACCGCCCCCTCCGGCCACTCCACCGCCGCCGCCAAGTCGGCCCCCGCCCCGCGCGCCTACCCCGGCCTGCCCGCCCAGATCACCCACGGCCCGCGCACCCGCCCCCAGGTCGCCCTCACCTTCCACGGCCAGGGCGACCCCGGCATCGCCCACTCCCTGCTGGGCACCGCCGAGCAACACGGCGCCCGGCTCACCGTGCTCGCCGTCGGCACCTGGCTGGACGAACACCCGGACATCGCCCGCCGGATCCTCGACGGCGGCCACGACCTCGGCAACCACACCCAGCACCACATCGCCGTCAACGCCCTGGCCGAGGCGGACGCCCGCAAGGAGATCACCGACTGCGCGGACCGGCTGAAGCGGCTCACCGGTTCCATCGGCACCTGGTTCCGCCCCTCCCGCTCGCCGACCGCCTCCCCGCTGGTCGCCCGGCTCGCCCGCGCCGCGGGCTACCCGCACGTGCTGTCGTACGACGTCGACTCGCTGGACTACACCCGCCCTGGCGCCGCCGCCGTCACCCGCAAGGTTCTCGCCGAAGCGCGGGGCGGGTCGGTGGTGAGCCTGCACTTCGGGTACCCGGACACGGTCGCCGCCCTGCCCGACCTCCTCCACGAACTCGGCCGCCGTGGACTGCGCGCGGTCACCACCACGGAGCTGCTGAGCTGATGCGAACCACGAAAGCCGCCCGGCTGCTGGCCGCCGGTGCCGCCCTCACCGCCCTGACGCTGCTGTCCGCGTGCAGTTCCGGATCCCAGCACCCCAAGAACGAGGCCCTCGGCAGCAAGGCGCCGGCGCAGCCCGGGGTGCGCCGGGAGCTGGTGAACGTGCTGCCCGGGATGCCGCCCGTCCAGAACCCCAAGGACCTCTACTCCGCCGACCGCCCGAACCAGCTCTCCCCGGTCGTCAGGGACTTCCCGTCCCGGGTCTACGTCCCCAACACCAACTCCGACACCGTCACCGTCATCGACCCCGAGACCTACAAGGTCATCGACACGTTCCCGGTCGGCCACCAGCCCCAGCACGTCGTGCCCTCCTGGGACCTGAAGACCCTCTGGGTCAACAACGACCTCGGCAACAGCCTCACCCCCATCGACCCGAAGACCGGAAAAGCCGGCAAACCGGTCCCCGTGCACGACCCCTACAACCTGTACTTCACCCCCGACGGCAAGTACGCCGTCGTCATGGCCTCCCGGGACCGCCGGCTGGTCTTCCGGGACGCGCACACCATGAAGGTCGTCAAGTCCGTGCCGGTCAGCTGCTACGGCGTCAACCACGCCGACTTCTCCCCGGACGGACGGTACTTCATCGTCTCCTGCGAGTTCAGCGGCGAGATCCTCAAGGTCGACACCGCGCAGATGAAGGTCATCCGGCAGGAGAGGCTGCCGTACGAGGGCGCGATGCCGCAGGACGTCAAGATCTCCCCGGACGGCAAGCTGTTCTACATCGCCGACATGGTGGCCAACGGCCTGTGGATCCTCGACGGCGACAAGTTCACCAAGCCCCGCTTCCTCTACACCGGCAAGGGCGCCCACGGCCTCTACATCAGCCGCGACTCCCGCGTGATGTACATCTCCAACCGGGGCGAGGGCAGCATCTCCCTCTTCGACTTCACCAAGAACAAGCTCACCGAGAAGTGGCACCTGCCCGGCGGCGGCAGCCCCGACATGGGCGGCGTCTCCGCGGACGGCACAGTGCTGTGGCTGTCCGGCCGCTACAACTCCGAGGTGTACGCCATCGACACCCGGACCGGGAAGGAACTGGCCCGCATCAGGGTCGGCAGCGGCCCGCACGGCCTCGCCGTCTACCCGCAGCCGGGCCGCTACTCGCTCGGGCACACCGGCATCTTCCGCTGAACCGGAGCTGATCCGCACCCTGCGCGAACCGGGGCTCGGCCTGGACGACGTGCGCAGGGTGCCGGCGGGGGAGCGGAGATGAACCCGGGCTTGCGGGCCGCGATGCGCCGGAGCCGGGTGGCCGAGGCGCTGAGGGCCTGGCCGGGCCGTTAATCTGACCAGCGACAGTACGCCGGCACGGCATGAGAAACACGACCAAAAGGGGCGGATCGGTGGCGGACATCGAGGAAGCACGCAAGCAGTTCCAGCGGATCGACGCGGACGGTGACGGATTCATCACGGCCGCCGAGTTCAAGACCGCCCTGGCTCAGGAGGGTGACTGGAACGTCACGGAGACGGTCGCCGAGGCCATCATCAAGCAGCGGGACCTCAACGGCGACAAGGTCCTGTCGTTCGACGAGTTCTGGGCCTACCTGAACAAGTGACCGCTTCCTTCCCGGCAGGGAAGGAACGATCACGCGTGCGGAGTTCTCGTCTCCTGGGGAGACGGCTCCGCACGCGGTGCAGGTTCCGCCGTCACCCGATCGCCGTAACGCCGGAATAGCCGCGGACCCGCCGGGGTTGATGCCGAACGACGGAAGATGCACATGCATGCATCACTGGGTCACTATCCGGAAGGCCTGTCATGAAGATCGGCATCATCGGCGCGGGCAACATCGGCGGCAACCTCACCCGGCGGCTCACCGCCCTCGGCCACGACGTCTCCGTGGCCAACTCCCGCGGCCCGGAGACGCTCCGGGAACTGGCCGAGGAGACCGGCGCGAGGGCGGTGCGGGCCGAGGAGGCCGCCAAGGGCGCCGAGGTGGTGGTCGTCACCGTGCCCCTCAAGGCGGTCCCGGACCTGCCCTCCGGCCTGCTGGACGGCGCCGCCGAGGGCGTGGCCGTGATCGACACCGGCAACTACTACCCGCGCGAGCGCGACGGCCGGATCGCGGCCATCGAGGACGAGGGCCTGACCGAGAGCCGCTGGACCGAGCAGCACCTGGGTCACCCGGTGATCAAGGCCTTCAACGGCACCTACGCCCAGGACATCCTGGACCGCCCCCGCCCGGCGGGCGATGCCGAGCGCATCGCCCTCCCGGTCGCCGGCGACGACGAAGCGGCCAAGGCGAAGGTCCGCGCCCTGATCGACGAACTCGGCTTCGACACGGTCGACGCGGGCGGCCTCGACGACTCCTGGCGCCAGCAGCCCGCCACCCCCGTCTACGGCCTCCGCGCAGACGCCGAAGGAGTGAAGAAGGCCCTCACGGCAGCCTCCCCGGAACGCCCGGCGGAGTTCCGGGGCTGATGCCTCCCCGGTCCTAGGGTGTGGCCCACTCCTTCAGTGCCGCCCTGCTCGCGAAGTTGGCCACGTCCATGTCGTGGGGCTCGCTGGCGTACTGGTGGAAGAGCCACTTCGCCTTGATGCGGGGCTTGCCCGCGGTGACGTAGTCGGCGATCCAGAGGCCGTCGCCCGCGTAGGAGGTCGTGTCGATGGTCAGCCAGAAGTCCCTGTTCGTGTAGAGCACGACCCGGTGGTGCGGCCGTAGCTGCTTCAGCTTCCGGAGGAAGGCGTCCTTCTCCGCGTTGCTCGCGTGGGTGCCGTCGCCGGTGGTCTCCCAGTCGACGGCGAGGATGTCGCCCGCCACCGACGGGGCCTTCGTCACGAAGTACTCCGCCTGGGCGGTGAGGTTGCCGGGCCACAGGAAGTGGTAGAAGCCCACGACCAGACCGGCGTCACGGGCCGTCTTCGCCTGGGCGCCGGCGCGGGGGTTGACGTACGAATGGCCCTCCGTCGCCTTGATGAAGGCGAAGGAGAGGCCGTTCGTGTCGTACGAGGACGACTGGTACGCGCTGATGTCGATGCCGCGGAGCATGTGGGGGACTCCTCGAAGTGCCGGTGGGGGAAAGGAGTTGCTGGTTGAGTGATGCCCCACGATGGCACGCCCGATCCGTCCCGCACGGATGAACGTCAGCCGCGGCCGGTCACCGAGCCGAGCACCGCGGCCGACTTCGCCGACCAGTCGGAGGTGATGATGCTCGCGTGGTCCTTGGCCAGCAGCGCCAGCCGGGCGGCGACCTCGGCGTCCGTGGGGTCGGTGGAGGAGATGGCGGGGGAGACACCGGCCGCGTCGGTCATGATCGAGATGTAGTGGTTCGTGGCGTAGAACGACGTGTCGTAGCCGTTGTTGACGTACGTCGCCGCGTCACCGTCGAAGAACACGAACCAGGGGCGGATCGAGGTGTCGGAGGTCCAGCGCGTCGCGCGCGGGTCGCCGTTCGCCGCGCCCAGCACCGCCGGGAAGGCCTCGGCCTGTGCGATGTTCCCCGCCGCGTACAGGTCGCGCAGGTGGTCGCCGTACTCCTGGTCCGTCCAGTAGTGGTCGAAGGGGTTGTTCATCTCCACGGTGCCGGGGATCACCTCGAAGAGGAACTTGCCCCTGAGGGAGTCCCGGGACGGCCAGGCATTGGCCCTGGCGGCCGCGTCCAGCGTGCTGTAGGTGCCGCCCAGCAGGTCGGACGGCTTGTAGACGCTGTTGCCGAGCTTCTGGTCGATCAGCGTGTCGAACTCGTCGGGGCCGAGCCCGACGTTGTTGTTGAACCCGACCTTCATCTCTATCTTGAAGACGATCGGCGGGTGGTCGGGGTGGAGCTGGTTCCAGGCCGCGATGTTGTCCAGGCAGCTGCCGAAGTCCTGGTTGCGGTTCTTGCTGTACAGCTCGCTCGGGGTCTTCGCGGCCTCGCAGTTGTTGTCGTCGCCGAACGGGTTGCTGTGGCTCACCCGCCAGCGCCTGCTCACGCTGTCCGCGTAGATGTCGATCTCCAGCAGCGAGGCACCCGAGTCCAACGCCTGGGCGAAATAGGTGTACTTGGACTTGTCGTACGCGTTGTGCGTCCCGATCGCCGTCGTCTCGGAGAACTTCGGCGCCGCCGCGTGGGCGTTGCCCGGCCCCATCATCAGCAGAGCCGCCGCCCCCGCGAGCGCCGCCAGCCGTCTCACTGTGCCCATCCCTCAACTCCCCTTCGCTGTCACCGAGTTGGCGGCAGCGTAGGAGCAAGCGGTTACTGTGCGGTAGCCCCCGGAGAAGCACCAGCCGCTTTCCGGCCGTCGTGTGATCCGTCATCGGTGGCCCGGCGTCGAGGTCGTCACGCTGTTCGGGGGCACCCGCTTCGGGGCCCGATGATGTGGTCCGCGCCCCCGACGAACGGGCTGGGGCGCCGGACAATGCCGCGCGCCGATCGCGGGCCGGACCGGCGTGACCGCACGGACATGGACGGCTGCGGGCGCCGGCCTGGACACCTTTGCCCACCGTGACCCGAGGACCGCCCCCCGCCTGCGGCGGCCCCCCGGGCCTGGAAGCGCCGCCACCCGGCCGAACGGGGCTTCGGCGTGCCCGCCGGGCTGCACCTGGTGCCGGTGACTGCGAGACGGCCGGCGATCACCGGTCGGAGCAGTTGTCCGCGGCCGGATCCGACCTTGTCCGACCGGTGTCGTCGCCTCCTCCGGCGTCATACCGGTCGGCGGATCCGAGTGGCTCCTCCGATTGCGGTCAGGGACTCGTCAATTTAGCTTCGACACGTCGGTTTTATTCCGATAACGCCAACATCATTCCTTATGTCGGCGTTCCCATGGCATCGAACGGAGCATCCATGTCGGTGATGACCGGTATCCAGCCCCAGCAGCAGCTCGGCCAGCAGATGGGCGCCCAGCAGGGCCAGCTCGCGCAGGTCGTGCAGCAGGCGATCCAGCAGGCGTGTCAGCAGGCGAGCCAGCAGATCGCGCAGCGCATGCAGCAGACGCTGCAGCAGATCCAGCAGGTCCAGCAGCAGCTGCAGCAGCAGGGCATGGCCCACCAGGCGCACCCCTACCTCGCTCTCGCACTGCACCACACGCTCCAGCAGGGCGTGCGCAGCGCGGTGGAGCAGTCCGTGCAGCAGGCGCTGCCGACGGCGATCGTGACCCTGCTCCAGCAGAGCCAGCAGGGTCAGCAGGGCATCCAGGGCCAGCAGCCGTGGGGCGGCGGGTACGGCCAGCAGTCGTTCGGCCAGCAGTTCCCGCAGTACCAGCAGCCCGGCTTCGGCTTCGGCCCGATGGGTCAGCCCTTCGGCATCGGCTGACACGAGGCGGCGCGCGGTGCGGTGTGCCCAGGACTGGTTCCCGGGCACACCGCACCACCGTGGAAGCGCGAGCTGCCCGGCACCGGATCAGGAGCAAGAGGACGACACAGCCGTGGTGAAGGTGGACGTAATGGTCAAGGAAAGGCCCGGGAACAAGCCCCGAAACAACCGCGAGAGCGGCTCGGAGGGCTCGGGGGCCGGTGGGCCGGGACCCGAGGGCAAGGAAGCACAGCCGCGCAGGGCGGGCGGGCCGTCGCCGATCACGGTGCAGTCGCGCCGGGCCCGGTACATGGTCACGCCGCTGCCCCAGCATCTCCTGCCGTCGGGGGTTGCCGAACTGGGCATGGACGCGGTGTGCGAGCAACTGGAGCGCATGCCCGAGGTCACGGTGATCCGCCGGCTCCGGCCGTCGGAGAAGCTGAAGGACGCCGGGCTGTACCCCTCGTGCCCGGAGGTCATGGTCGTCGAGGCGGCCGAGGCCCAGGTGCCGGCGATGCGGTCGCTGCACGTGCACATCGAACCGGATCTGCCGCTGACCGGGACCGGACCCGCGTCCGCGCCCATGGCAGGGATGCTGCCGCTGCGTGACCCGGGGCTGGTCACGCCCCTGGAGGAACCCGTCGAGATCACGCTGCGCGTCTGCGGCCCGGACGGCGAACCGCTGGCCGGTGCGGGGGTGTTCCTGATCGGGGCGACCTGGCCCGCCCAGGGCATCACAGGCCCCGACGGGACAGCCGTCATCACGCTGGCGACGGAGACGGAGCAGTCCGTCCAGTCCCTGTACGTGCGGCCCGTGGGCGGTTACGCGGACCGCTGGATCCACCGCCCCGACCTGTCGGCGACCCAGGAGAACCTCGTCACCCTCACCTCGCTCGCCAAGGTGTACCCGGAACTGGACCAGCGCCAGAGTTACGGCTGGGGCCAGCAGGCGATGCGCGTGGACCGGCTGCCCCCCACCTTCCGCGCCTTCGGCGTCAGGATCGCGGCCATCGGATCGGGCGTCAGCGCCGAACACCCCGATCTGCGGCAACGAGTGCGCTCGGGAGTCGACGTCGTCCGCGGCACGGAGGAGGGCTGGGCCCACGACACGCTGGGCAGCGGCACCCACGCGGCGGGCGTCATCGCCGGGGCGGACACCGGCAAGGGCATCGTCGGCATCGCCGTCGACGCCGAGATCGAGGTCTGTCAGGTCATGCCCGACGGCCACTTCAGCGACCTCATCGCCGCCCTGGACCACTGCATCGAGCGCGAGGTCGACATCGCCCACATCGCCGTGGCGACCCCGTACCCCTCGGCGCTGGTCTCGCGCAAACTCGCCGACGCCGGTGCCGCGGGCATCGCCTGTGTGGCCCCGGCGGGCGACACAGGCGGGCCGGTCGCCTTCCCGGCCTCGCTGCCCACCGTGTTCGCCGTCGGCGCCCTCGGTGTCTTCGGCTCGTTCCCGCAGGACACCTCCCAAGCCACCCACATGGGGCCTCAGTTGAGTCCGGAAGGGCTGTTCGCCGCACCGTTCAGCTGCCACGGGCCCGGGGTCGACGCGGCCGCCCCCGGTGTGGCGGTCCTGTCCTGCGCGCCGGAGGGCGGATACACGGTGATCGACGGCACCGTCACGGCCTCGGCCCACATCGCCGGCCTGGCCGCACTCGTCCTCGCGCACCACGAGGACTTCCACGGCCAGCTGCTGCCGCGCGGACCCGGCAGAGTCCAGCACCTGTTCGAGATCATCGCCACCAGCTGCCGTCCCCTGGCCGCCCCGGGCACACTGGAGGCGGCCCGGGTCGGCCGCGGCCTGCCCGACGCCCTCGTCGCCCTCGGGCTGGCCCCTGGAATGCAGCTCGCCCCGGCCCTGTCGCCGTACGCCGCCTCCATGGCCCAGTAGATCCCTTCCTCCGACACGAGCACACGGACTCCGACAGAGCACACGGATCGGCACCCACCCTCGAGGGCGGGTGCCGATCCGTGTGCTCGTGCCGCCGCCTGCCCCTGATCTGGGAGCGAGCCTCCCTGATCTGGGAGGAGAGAGAACCGCCGGGAAACGAAAGTGACGCGTGGTGCGCTGAATCTCTCGGGGACCGCGTGACGGTTCGGCGGCCGTGGGCCGGCCGGGCCCGGTCATGCGGTTCCCGTACCGACGTGTGGCACGCGATGCCACGTTTCCTCAGGGTGGGGCATGAGAACTGCATACAGGGGCCGGCGGGCGCGCTCGTCCGGAGTGGCACGCTCGTCCGGAGTGAAGAAGCGCGCCTGGGTGGCGTTGGGAGCGGTCGTCGCCGGCGGTGGCCTGGCGGTGGCAGCCGTCGCGGCGGCCGGACAGGGCGGCGGTTCCGGCGCGTCGGCGGCGGGACCGGTCAAGACGCATGTGCACTCGCTGCCCCTGACGGGATCGAGCGCGTCGCTCAAGACGCTGGGGGCCCGGTCCACGGCCCCGTTCAGCATGGTCGGCGTCACCTGGAACGGCGCCCATGCCCCGCTGCACGGCACGGTGGAGGTGCGCACCCGCTCGGCCGCGGACGGTCACTGGACGGCCTGGCTGAAGATGCAGCAGCCCGACGACATCCCCGACCCGGCCGAGCTGAACCGTCCCGGGGTGCGGGGCGGGATGGCACCGATGTGGGCGGGGCCGTCGAACGGCATCCAGGTCCGCGCGGCGGGCGCGCACCGCACGGCCGCGCTGCCCACCGGGCTGCGGGTGGACCTGATCGACCCGGGCAAGGCCGGCCCGGTCACCGGCGGCACGACGGCCTCCGGCATGGCCCCGGCCGGCTACGCCATGGACGCGAGCGCCACCGACACCACCACGGCCACCGACACACCCACGCCGACGGACCCGGCCACCGCGACCGACACCGCAACGGCCACCGGCACCGCCACCCCGACCGACACGGCGCCGGCGACGGACCCGGCCACCCCCACGGCCACGGACTCCACCCCCACCGCGCCGGCCACCGGCACCTCGCCCTCCGCCTCCGTGTCCGCCTCGGACTCCACCTCGGGCTCCGCCTCGCCGAGCGCCTCGCCGACGTCCTGGCCGAGTCAGCTGCCGACCATGGACCAGGCGTACCCCGCCTGCCCGGCCTCCTCGGCGAGCCCCTCCGCGTCGGCGTCGCCGGTCCCGCCGGACCCGATGCCGGCCGCGACCACCTCGACGGTGGCGCCGCCGACCGTGGTCACCCGGGCCGGCTGGGGCGCGGACGAGTGTGCCCGGGAGTCCGGTTACCCGTCGTACGGCTCGGCGGTGAAGGTGATGTTCGTCCACCACACGGACACCACGAACAACTACTCCTGCTCCGACTCCCCGGCGATCGTGCGGGGCATCTACGCCGAGCACCTCAACCAGGGCTGGCGCGACCTCGGTTACAACTTCCTGGTCGACAAGTGCGGCACCGTCTTCGAGGGCCGCTTCGGCGGAATGGCGCTGCCGGTCGTCGGCGCCCAGACGTACGGCTTCAACACCAACAGCATGGGCGTGGCCGCCATCGGCACGTACACCGACCTCAGCGGCGGCGACTCCACCGCCAGCACCTTCCCCGGCGCCACGCCGAGCCAGGCCATGCTCGCCTCCATCGCCCGCATCGCGGCCTGGAAGTTCGGCATGACCGGGGTGAACCCCGGCACCGGCACCGACTCCCTGCCCGAGGGCGCCTCCGACAGCTACGGCTTCAAGCTGGGCAACAGCTACAGCTTCAGCGTGATCTCCGGGCACCGCAACGGCTTCGCCACCGACTGCCCCGGCAACCAGCTCTACAACGCCCTGAGCACGATCCGTTCCTACGCGGCCGGCCCGGTCGGCGCCGTCACCGTCACCGGAATGTCCGGCGGAGCCACCAAGTCCGGCACGAACTACTACACCAAGGGCGCGGCCACGGTGAGCTGGACGACCGCCACACCGTCCGCCGTGATCTCCGGCTTCGACGTGCTGGTCGACGGCAAGGCCGTGGCGCACGCCTCCGGCACCGCCCGTTCCGCCGCGATCTCGGTCACGGCCGGCAGCCACACGGTCCAGGTCCGCGCCACCCACGTCCGCGGCTCGACCACCCTGTCCGGCCCGGCCACCCTGGTCGGCGACACCACCGCGCCCACCTTCCCGTCCGCCCCGGCCGTGAAGACAGGCACCGGCACGGTGAGCTCCACCGCGGTCCCGGTCACCGTGACCTGGACGGCAGCCGACAACGCGGCGCTCGCCAACGTCATGGCGACCGCGCCGTCCTCGGCCACCTTCGGCCCGACCACGACCTCCTGGAACACCACCGCCAAGCCCGGCGCCTCGGACCTGTTCGCGCTGAAGGCGTACGACGTGGCCGGCAACAGCTTCGGTGCCTCCGTGTACCGGACGCCGTCGATCATCCAGGAGACCTCCACCACCCGCACCGGGACCTGGACCCACAAGAGCGGCACCAGCTACCTCGGCGGCTACTCCTACAGTTCCTCCTCCGCCGGGGCATCGATCAGCTGGACCTTCACCGGCCGCTCGGTGGCCTGGATCGTCTCCCGGGCCGCCACCTCCGGCCAGGCGTACATCTACGTCGACGGGACCAAGGTCAGCACGGTGGACCTCAAGTCCTCCACCACCCTCTACCGCCAGGCCGTCTGGACGAAGACCTGGTCAAGCTCCGCCAAGCACACCCTGAAGATCGTCGTCGTCGGCACCTCAGGGCGCCCCACCATCACCACCGACGGAATCGCCACCATCGGCTGACCAGCCAGCCGCCCCGCCGTTCCCGCCCGGGGTCGCAGCACCGGGCGGGAGCGGCGACACGACCGCGACACCGAGCCCGCCTCATCCGTAGTGCCGCATGCCGTCCCGGCCCACGAGCAAGACCGAGGTCTATGGCTGGAGGTCGCGCTGGTACCAGGTACCTGACTTGCCGCCGAGATCGGCCGGGGTGGCAGGGCCGACCGGGACGAACCCGGCCTTGGTCAGGACTTTCCGGGACGCGGCGTTGTCGTGGGAGGTGGCCGCCCGCAGGGTGCGCAGGCCGTGCGTCGCTGTCGCCGTCCGGCACAGCTCCCGGACGGTCGCGGTCGCCACGCCGCGACCGGCGACCCGCTCCGCGACCCGGTAGCCGAGTCTGGCAGTGCCGTCCTCCAAGTCGTACAGGTTGAACCTGCCGAGTACCGAGCCGTCCTCGGCGACGAGCACGTAGAAGGCGCAGACGCCGGCCTCCTGCTCGGCCAGCGAGGCGTTGTACCGGTCGGTGAACTGGTCGAAGAAGTCGTCGCCGCGGTCGGAGACCGAGGCCGCGAAGTAGGCGCGGTTCGCCAACTCGAAGGTCAGGACCGCCGGGGCGTGGCAGAGGTGCAGCCGCGTCAGCTCGGGCATGGCCCGACTCTACCCAGATCGTGCGCTGAGGCCACGTGGGTTTCCGCCAGTGGCAGACAGCTCCAATCAATCCCCCGAAGCACCGTGCCCCACGACTCACGCATCCGGCCCCGTCGGCCGGCCGTATCGCGCTCGGCTGTCGGTGGCATGAGCCGGAGGAGCGTTGCAGGGGCGCGGTGGCGGCACCGGCAGCATCGGGGAGCGCGGGGCAGCAGAGCACGGCAGCCACGGCACCCGGCTTCCCCGCATCCGCGGAGGTCGACACCCGCAACCCGGTTCATGACGGTCGACGGCGCCACCCGCCGGCAGGCCCTAACACTCGATGATGTTCACCGCGAGCCCGCCCCGCGCCGTCTCCTTGTACTTCACGGACATGTCGGCGCCGGTGTCCTTCATGGTCTTGATGACCTTGTCCAGGGACACCTTGTGGGAGCCGTCGCCGCGCATGGCCATCTTGGCCGCGGTGACCGCCTTGACCGCGGCCATGCCGTTGCGCTCGATGCACGGGATCTGGACCAGGCCGCCGACCGGGTCGCAGGTCAGGCCGAGGTTGTGCTCCATGCCGATCTCGGCCGCGTTCTCCACCTGCTCGGGGGAGCCGCCGAGGACCTCGGCCAGCGCGCCCGCGGCCATGGAGCAGGCGGAGCCGACCTCGCCCTGGCAGCCGACCTCGGCGCCGGAGATGGAGGCGTTCTCCTTGAAGAGCATGCCGATCGCGCCGGCGGCCAGCAGGAAGCGGACCACGCCGTCCTCGTCGGCGCCCGGCACGAAGTTGATGTAGTAGTGCAGGACGGCCGGGATGATGCCCGCCGCGCCGTTCGTGGGGGCGGTCACCACGCGACCGCCGGCCGCGTTCTCCTCGTTCACCGCCATCGCGTAGAGCGTGATCCACTCCATCGCGTGCGCCAGCGGGTCGCCCTCGGCGCGCAGCTGGCGGGCGGAGACGGCCGCGCGGCGGCGCACCTTCAGGCCGCCGGGCAGGATGCCCTCGCGGGACATGCCGCGCCGGACGCACTCGCGCATCACCTGCCAGATCTCCAGCAGGCCCGCGCGGATCTCCTCCTCCGTGCGCCAGGCCCGCTCGTTCTCCAGCATCAGCGAGGAGATCGACAGGCCGGTTTCGCTGGTGAGGCGGAGCAGCTCGTCGCCCGTGCGGAAGGGGTACTTCAGGACCGTGTCGTCCAGCTTGATCCGGTCCGCGCCGACCGCCTCCTCGTCCACGACGAAGCCGCCGCCGACCGAGTAGTAGGTCTTGGAGAGCAGTTCCGCACCCGTCGCGTCGTACGCCCATATCGTCATGCCGTTGGCGTGGTACGGCAGCGTCTTGCGGCGGTGCAGGACCAGGTCGTCGTCGAAGGAGAACGGGATCTCGTGCTCGCCGAGGAGCGAGATGCGCTTCGCCGTCCTGATCCGCTCCACCCGCTCGTCCGCCGTCTCCACGTCCACCGTGCGCGGCGAGGCGCCCTCCAGGCCGAGCAGGACCGCCTTGGGGGTGCCGTGGCCGTGCCCGGTCGCGCCGAGCGAGCCGTAGAGCTCGCAGCGCACCGAGGCGACGGAGGCCAGCAGGCCCTCGTTGCGCAGGCGGCGGGCGAACATCCGTGCCGCGCGCATCGGGCCGACCGTGTGGGAGCTGGACGGGCCGATGCCGATCGAGAACAGGTCGAAGACCGAGATGGCCACGGTCACTCCTCAAGACAGCAGGAACGCAGAAAGGACTGGGGGTGGTGGGGCACTCCGGCCGAGTGCCCCACCGGGGACTTGCTTGTCCGGGCCTACTTGTTCAGACCCGGGTACAGCGGGTGCTTGTCGGCGAGCGCCTTCACGCGCGCCTTGAGCGCCTCCGCGTCGTACGACGGCTTCAGCGCCTCCGCGATCACGTCCGCGACCTCGGCGAAGTCCTCGGCCGTGAAGCCGCGGGTGGCGAGGGCGGGCGTACCGATGCGCAGGCCCGAGGTGACCATCGGCGGGCGGGGGTCGTTCGGGACCGCGTTGCGGTTGACCGTGATACCGACCTCGTGGAGGCGGTCCTCGGCCTGCTGCCCGTCCAGCTCCGACTCGCGCAGGTCGACGAGGATCAGGTGCACGTCCGTGCCGCCGGACAGGACGTTCACGCCGGCCGCACGCGCGTCCGCCGCCGTCAGGCGCTCGGCGAGGATGCGCGCACCCTCCACGGTACGACGCTGGCGCTCCTTGAACTCCTCGCTCGCGGCGACCTTGAAGGAGACGGCCTTGGCCGCGATCACGTGCTCCAGGGGACCGCCCTGGAAGCCCGGGAAGACGGCGGAGTTCAGCTTCTTCGCGAAGTCCTTGCCGCGCGCGAGGATGATGCCGCCGCGCGGACCGCCCAGCGTCTTGTGCGTGGTGGAGGTGACCACATCGGCGTACGGCACCGGGTTGGCGTGCAGACCGGCCGCGACCAGGCCCGCGAAGTGCGCCATGTCGACCCACAGGTACGCCTCGACCTCGTCGGCGATCCGGCGGAAGGCGGCGAAGTCCAGCTCGCGCGGGTACGCCGACCAGCCCGCGATGATCACCTTCGGGCGGTGCTCCTTGGCCAGCCGCTCGACCTCGGCCATGTCGACCAGGCCGGTGGCGGCGTCCACGTGGTAGGCGACCACGTTGAACTGCTTGCCGGAGAAGTTCAGGCGCATGCCGTGGGTCAGGTGGCCGCCGTGCGCGAGGTCCAGGCCGAGGATGGTGTCCCCGGGCTGGGCGAGGGCGAACAGCGCCGCCTGGTTGGCGGAGGCGCCGGAGTGGGGCTGGACGTTGGCGTATTCGGCGCCGAACAGCTCCTTGATCCGGTCGATGGCGATCTGCTCGGCGACGTCGACGTGCTCGCAGCCGCCGTAGTAGCGGCGGCCCGGGTAGCCCTCGGCGTACTTGTTGGTGAGGACGGAGCCCTGCGCCTCCATCACCGCGAGCGGCGCGAAGTTCTCGGAGGCGATCATCTCGAGCGTGGACTGCTGCCGGTTCAGCTCGGCGTCGACCGCCGCGGCGATCTCCGGGTCCAGCTCGTGCAGGGAGGTGTTCAGGACGGTCATACGGCTACGACTCCTCAGCCGGCGTTCTGGGCGGTGTACTCGTCGGCGGAGAGCAGGTCGGCCGGCTCCTCCGCGACGCGCACCTTGAACAGCCAGCCGCCCTCGAAGGGCTCGGAGTTCACCAGCGACGGGTCGTTGACGACGTCCTCGTTGATCTCGGTGACCTCACCGGTGACCGGCGAGTACAGGTCGGAGACCGACTTGGTCGACTCCAGCTCGCCGCAGGTCTCGCCCGCGGTCACCGTGGAGCCGACCTCGGGGAGCTGGGCGTAGACGACATCGCCGAGCGCGTTGGCCGCGAACTCGGTGATACCGACCGTCGACACGCCGTCCTCGGCGGGCGACAGCCACTCGTGCTCCTTGCTGTAGCGCAGCTGCTGGGGGTTGCTCATGGCCTGAATTCTCCTGTACGCGCGGGAGTGCTGATGAAGGGGGACTGCTGAGACCGCTGGTGAGCGGCGGAAGCGTGCGCGGGGTCACACGGTGACCGCGCCCAGTGTCTACTTCTGGCGCTTGTAGAACGGCAGCGCCACGACCTCGTACGGCTCGTGGCTGCCTCGGATGTCCACGCCGACGCCCTCGGTGCCCGGCGCCGCGTGCGCCGCGTCGACGTACGCCATGGCGATCGGCTTGCCCAGGGTGGGGGAGGGGGCGCCGGAGGTGACCTCGCCGATCACCTCGCCGCCGGCGACGACGGCGTACCCGGCGCGCGGCACCCGTCGGCCCTCGGCGACCAGGCCGACGAGGACGCGCGGGGGGTTCTCCTGAGCCCTGGCGGCGGCCTGCTTCAGCGCCTCCCGCCCGACGAAGTCGCCCTCCTTCTCGAACTTCACCACCCGGCCGAGCCCGGCGTCGAAGGGGGTGAGGGAGGTGGTCAGCTCGTGCCCGTACAGCGGCATGCCCGCCTCCAGGCGCAGGGTGTCCCGGCAGGACAGGCCGCACGGGACCAGGCCGACGCCCTCGCCGGCCTTGGTCAGCGCCTGCCACAGCTCGACCGCGTGCTCCGGCTTCACGAACAGCTCGAAGCCGTCCTCGCCGGTGTACCCGGTGCGCGCGATCAGGGCCGGGACGCCGGCGACCGTGCCGGGCAGTCCGGCGTAGTACTTCAGGCCGTCCAGGTCGGCGTCGGTGAGGGACTTCAGGATGCCGGGGGACTCGGGGCCCTGGACGGCGATCAGCGCGTACGCGTCCCGGTCGTCGCGCACCTGGGCGTCGAAGCCGGCGGCGCGCTCGGTGAGGGCGTCCAGCACCACCTGGGCGTTGGAGGCGTTGGCGACCACCATGTACTCGGTCTCGGCGAGCCGGTAGACGATCAGGTCGTCCAGGATGCCGCCGTCGGCCTGGCAGATCATGGTGTAGCGGGCGCGGCCCACGCCGACGGAGGCGATGTTGCCGACCAGCGCGTAGTTCAGGAAGGCGGCGGCCCCGGCACCGGTGACGGTGATCTCGCCCATGTGGGAGAGGTCGAAGAGACCCGCTTTCGTCCGCACGGCGAGGTGCTCGTCGCGCTCGGAGCCGTAGCGCAGCGGCATGTCCCAGCCGGCGAAGTCGGTCATCGTCGCACCGAGCGAGCGATGCAGGGCATCGAGCGCGGTGTGGCGCAGCTCAGTGGGTTCGGTACTGCTCATCGGTCGGTCGTCTCCCAAGGAATGACAGGCGAGGAACGTTCCTCCCCATCTGTCATCGGAACCTGAGAGGTTCGCCGGGACCGCCACGGGGGCGATCACGGCTTGCACCTTGGGTGGAGCCACTGTCGCAGCGGCCCGCTTTTCAGATGTGCCTCGCCCGCGCGGTAACGGGGCCTGAGAGATTCAAGGGAGGGACTTGCTCCTTCGGCGTCCCAGCGAAGGCTGCTGGGAACTCTCCCGCGCGGATTCAAGCGGCCGGTATGCAGTTGGCGGCCACATCATTGCACGCCGCGCCCCCGCCCGTCAGGGGCCGCAGCTGTAACCGTGCTGTGGCAGGACGCGTACGAAACCGCCGGGCACCGCGCATTACCTTCCCTTTACATCCGGCGGGCATGAATATTGCCAAGCCCGAGGGGGAGGACGATCACGGTGAACAGGACCCCGGTGTACGCCACCGTCACCACCGCCATCGCGGTGCCGAGGCAGCGCCAGGCCGCGCCCCAGGTCGTCCGCGACCTGCGCGAGCGCGCCGGCCGCGGCCCCCGCGCCCTGGCCTTCGGCCCCCGCGACCTGGTCGTGATCACCGGCCTGCCCGGCAGCGGCAAGTCCACCCTGATGCACCGCGCGGTCACCGGCCCCCGCATCGACTCCCAGGACACCCGCGACCGCTTCGCGGCCCGCCTGCCGGGCTTCCTCCCCTACGCCCTCTACCGCCCCCTGGTCCGCCTCGCCCACTACGCCGGCCTGCGCCGCGCCCTGCGCACCGGCGAGGGCGTCGTGGTGCACGACTGCGGCACCCAGCCCTGGGTGCGCGCCTGGCTCGCCCGCGAGGCGCGTCGCCGCGGCGGCACCCTCCATCTGCTCCTGCTCGACGTCCCTCCCGAGGCCGCCCGAGCGGGCCAGCGCGAGCGCGGCCGGGGCGTGTCCGCCTACGCCTTCCGCCGCCACCGCCGTACGGCCGCCCGGCTGCTCGCCGCGGCCGAGCGCGGCGAGCTGCCCGCGGGCTGCGGCGCCGCCGTGCTGCTGGACCGGCCGGCGGCGGACGCCCTGCAGCGGATCACCTTCACGACGGGAGGCACTGTCACCGCCACCCGCTAGCCTTCATGCTCACAGCAGTGGTTCCCAGCAGGCGGTAGGCAGATGGACTTCCCGGCGGACATTCCCGCGGACTTCCCGGCACAGGCGCACCCCCAGCCCCACGGCGGCTGGCCCGGCAACGAGCTGGAGGAGGTGCTCTCGGCCTCCCTCGGCATACCCGCCGCGGCCGGCCGGATCATCGAGGTGCTGGGCCGGAGCCTGCTCTGGATCCCGCTGCCCAACGGCGGCGGCCCGGACAGCGGCCCGCTCGACCTGCCCACGCTGGAGATCGAGGGCCAGGTCTACGTGCCGGTGTTCAGCTCCGAGGAGCAGCTGCGCCAGGCGACGGGCTCCCACATGTCGTACACCATCGCCCCCGCCGTGGAGTTCGCCCGCGGCCTGCCCCCGCAGGTCGGCATCGCGGTGAACCCCGACGCGCTGGTCGGCATCCCGCTCCCGCCCGCGGCGGTGGCCGAGCTGTGCCGGGCCGGCCGCACCCCGCTGGACGGCCCGAACACCGGCGCCCGGGTCCGCCTCTTCGAGCCCGACTGGCAGGACGACCCGGTCGACTTCCTCTCCGCCGCCTCCGCGGAGTTCGCCGAGACCGGCGTGGTCCTCACCGCCCGGCGCTGCCTGGCCGCCATCGAGACGGACGACCCGGTCATGTTCGTGGGCGTGGAGCTCTCCCGGTGGGAGGGCGACCTGCGCACCCTGCCCCTCCAGGCCCTGGGCAGAGCCCTCGGCAGGGTCCAGGTCAAGTGGCCGGTCAACCTGGTCCTCATGGACGTCACGGACGACCCGGTGTCCGAATGGCTGAAGGCGAACGTCCGTCCCTTCTATCAGTACGGCCACTGAGGCGCCCCGAAGGGATGCGGGGCCGTGTCCGATACGCGGCTGAGCCGCGGGGGCGCGACCAGCCGCACACGCCCCGCACTCGGCGCGCGTACCCAAGGCGGCAACCCCGTGGGCGCTTAAGCTGTCCCCAAACACGGGGCACAGAAAAGAGAAGGGCACGACAGGTGAGCGCGAGCCACAGCGGCAGCGTCGGCGTGGAACACACGCTGCGCCAGGTCACCCCCGGCCGCTACGACGCCTACGAGGCCCTGCTCCGCGCCCTCGCCACCCCCTCCTCCGGCCAGATCTGGATGCTCCTGTGGCACGGCCAGGCCGGCTCCCCGGACGCCCAGTACGGGAACATGGAGGTCGACGGCTTCCAGTACGCCCCCTGCGTCACCTCCGCCCAGGAGCTCTCGGCCAGCGGCTGGAACCGGTCGTACGAGGTCGTCGACGGGCTCGACGTGGCCCGCACCCTCTATCCCGACCACTACGGCCTCTGGCTCAACCCGCACGCGCCCGGCGGCGGCGTCGGCATCCCCTGGCTGGACCTGCGCCGCATCGCCACGGGCCTGGACCGCCAGCCCGCGGGCCCCCTCCGGCTGACCGAGCCAGGGATCGAGATCCCGCAGTTCTACGCCCTCCTCGCGCAGAACGCCCACCGCACCCCGGCCCTGCGCTCCCTGCGCCGCGCCTGGGTGCAGCCCGCGCTCGGCGCGCCGTACCTCGCCATCGGCCTGGACGTGTACGACACCTCCCCGGCCGCGGTCGACTCGGTGCGCGCGATGATGCAGCAGTCCGTCGGCGCCGTACCCGAGGGCCTGCCGGTGTCGACGGTCGCGATGACCGACGACTACGACCCGGTCGTGATGTGGATGCGGGCCAACGCCCGCCCGTTCTACGACCGCGAGGCGCACGCGGGCGCGCCCCAGCCGCAACTCCAGGCCTCCCCCGGGGCCCAGGCCCCGGCCGCCGGCTACGGCCATCCACCGGTGCACGGCGGCTACTGACCTGGGCGGATCGCCCGTAAAGCACCCCGCCGCACCCGTATGTCCGGCCCGATCCCGTCCGTTCGCCGAAACTTCCTGTCCGCATAACAGGAAACGCCTGCTTGCATCACGGTTACGCATCCATTCCCTGTCAAGGCTGGCGGCTGATCGCCGGAGCGTTGAAGACTCCCCCTTCAAGGGGTTCGCCCCTGTGTACGACGGACTGTTTGATGCCGCTACCAGCGGCAAGTGCGGGCCGGCTACCGCCGGTTGAGAGGGGTCCCAGCCTAATGACGGCACCATTGCACGAGCCGACCGCGGAAGCGGCCCCGGGTGCGGCCGAGGAAGCGGCGGTCGCGGCCACCGACGCGAAGGCCGTTCAGGGCCGGTCCCTGGGACGGATCGCCTGGGAACGCCTCAAGCGGGACAAACTCGCCCTCACGGGCGGCATAGTCGTGCTTCTCCTCGTCGTGATCGCGCTGCTCGCGCCGGTGATCACGAGCCTCCTCGGCCAGGACCCGGACGTCTACCACCAGGACCTGATCGACCCGCTGTTCAGCACGCCCAAGGGCTCCATGGGCGGCATCAGCGGCGACCACCTGCTCGGTGTCGAGCCGGTCAACGGCCGCGACATCTTCGCCCGCATCCTCTACGGTGCCCAGATCTCGCTGCTCGTCGGCTTCCTGTCGGCCGTGGTCGCCGTCATCCTGGGCACCGTCCTCGGCATCCTGGCCGGCTTCTTCGGCGGCTGGGTGGACTCCCTCATCAGCCGGATCATGGACGGCCTGCTCGCCTTCCCGCAGCTGCTGTTCATCATCGCGCTGGTCTCCGTCATGCCCAACCAGATGCTGGGGCTCACCGGCACGGGCGTGCGCGTGTTCGTGATGATCCTGGTCATCGGCTTCTTCGGATGGCCCTACATCGGCCGTGTCGTGCGCGGTCAGACGCTCTCGCTTCGCGAACGCGAGTACGTCGAGGCGGCCCGCTCGCTCGGCGCCGGGCAGTTCTACATCCTCTTCAAGGAACTGCTGCCCAACCTCGTCGCTCCGATCATCGTGTACACGACGATGATGATTCCCACGAACATCCTCACCGAGGCGGCACTCAGCTTCCTGGGCGTGGGCGTCAAGCCGCCCACGGCCTCCTGGGGGCAGATGCTCTCGAACGCGATCGACTACTACGACTCGGACCCCATGTACATGGTGATCCCGGGCGTGGCGATCTTCATCACGGTTCTTGCCTTCAACCTCTTCGGCGACGGCGTGCGGGACGCGCTCGACCCGAAGGGTTCCCGCTGAGGCCGAAGTGCCGTACCCCAAGCGTCCCGTGAGCTCTCCCACGGGGTCTCTCATCAATTCCGGAGGATCCGAGATCGTGACTACCCAACGCACCTCAGGGCGGCGCAAGCAGGCCCTTGCCGCTGCCGCAGTGGTCGCCGGCCTGCTGACCACGGCGGCGTGCGGCGGTGGCAACGGCGGCGGCTCGAAGGACGGCGCGGCCGGCTTCGACGCGGCGAACAACAAGGTGGCCCAGGCCGACCAGGTCAAGAAGGGCGGCACGCTGAAGTTCGTGAGCACGCAGGACGCCGACTCGTGGGACACCACGCGCGGCTACTACGGCTTCATGTGGGACTTCTCCCGCTACTACAGCCGTCAGCTGCTCACCTACAAGACCGCGCCGGGTGCCGAGGGTGCCCAGCTCACCCCGGACCTCGCCACCGACATGGGCAAGGTCTCGGACGGCGGCAAGACCTACACCTTCACGCTGCGCGACGGCATCACCTGGGAGGACGGCAAGCCGATCACCTCCCAGGACATCAAGTACGGCATCGAGCGCTCCTGGGCGCAGGACGTCCTCTCCGGCGGTCCGGTCTACCTGCAGCAGATGCTGGACCCGAAGAACACCTACAAGGGTCCCTACAAGGACACCTCGAAGGACCACCTGGGCCTGAAGGCGGTCGACACGCCGGACGCCAAGACGATCGTCTTCCACCTGCCGGCGGCCAACTCGGACTTCCTGCAGGTGCTGGCGATGACCGTGTCCTCCCCGGTCCGCCAGGACATGGACACCAAGTCCAAGTACGGCCTGCACCCGTTCTCCTCGGGCCCGTACAAGTTCCAGTCCTACACCCCGGGCAAGAACCTCGTCCTGGTCCGCAACACCAACTGGAAGGCCTCCTCGGACCCGGTCCGCAAGGCCTACCCGGACCAGATCACGCTGGACATCTCGACCAACCAGGCCGACTCCGACCAGCGCCTGATCAACGGCGACTACGACGTGGACGCGAGCCAGACCGGCCTCGGCCCGCAGGGCCGCCAGATCGCCCTGAAGCAGCACAAGGCCAACCTGGACAACCCGGTCTCCGGCTTCATCCGCTACGCGGTCTTCCCGCAGAGCGTCAAGCCGTTCGACAACATCCACTGCCGCAAGGCCGTGATCTACGCGGCCGACCACGTGTCGCTGCAGACCGCCCGTGGTGGCCCCATCGCCGGTGGTGACATCGGCACCAACATGCTCCCGCCGTCGGTCGCCGGTGGCGAGGGCCAGAAGTACGACCCGTACCAGATCTCCGGTGCCAACAAGAACGGCAACGTGAACCTGGCCAAGCAGGAGCTCAAGGCCTGCGGTCAGCCGAACGGCTTCTCCACCACCATCGCCGTCCGCAACAACAAGACGCAGGAAGTGGCCACGGCCGAGTCCCTGCAGGCCGCGCTGAAGAAGGTCGGCATCAACGCCGACATCTACCAGTACGACGGCTCGCAGAGCCCGGGCATCATCGGCTCGCCCTCGAACGTGGCGAAGAAGAAGCTCGGCATCATCATCATGGGCTGGGGTCCGGACTTCCCGACCGTCCAGGGCTACGGCATCCCGCTGTGGAGCAGCAACTACATCCTGCAGAGCGGTAACAACAACTACGCCCTGATCAAGGACAAGACGATCGACGGCCTGTTCGACCAGTACACCACCACGCTGGACGAGTCGAAGAAGACCCAGATCGCCACCGAGATCAACCACAAGGTCATGGAGGGCGCGTACTACCTGCCCTTCACCTTCGAGCGGCTGCTCAACATCCGCTCCTCGCGTCTGGCCAACGTGTACACGACGAACGCGTTCAGCGGTTACTACGACTTCGTCAACCTCGGCCTGAAGTCCACGAAGTAAACCCGGCACACCCGCCGTACGGCACGAAAGGCAGGTGAAGGCCGGCGCGGCGAGCCGCGGGCCCACCGGACGACCTCCGGGGGCCCGCGGTCCGCGGCGGGCCGTTAGCTGTGCTCGCTTACCTCATCAGGCGGCTGTTCGCCGCCGCAGTGATGCTGGTGGTCATCATCCTGGTGGTCTTCAGCATCTTCTTCCTCGTCCCCAAGTGGGCGGGCGTGGACATCGCCACGAGCTTCGTGGGCAAGCAGGCAGACCCGCACGCCGTGGCGGCGGTGCGCGAGAAGCTGGGTCTGAGCGACCCGATCTACTCGCAGGTCTGGCACTTCTTCAAGGGCATCTTCGTGGGCCGCACCTACGCGGCCGGCGGCGATGTCACCCACTGTGCCGCGCCGTGCTTCGGCTACTCCTTCCGCAGCGAGCAGGCCGTCTGGCCGGTGCTGACCTCGCGCTTCCCGGTGACCCTGGGACTGGCGCTCGGTGCCGCCGTGCTGTGGCTCGTCTTCGGTGTCGCCGCGGGTGTGCTCTCCGCCCTCAAGCGGGGCAGCCTCTGGGACCGCGGCGCGATGGTCGTCGCCCTCAGCGGTGTCTCCCTGCCGATCTACTTCACCGGCCTGCTCTCGCTGGCGATCTTCAGCTACGGACTGAACTGGATCAACGGTCAGTACGTCTCGATCAGCGACAGCTTCTCCGGCTGGCTCGGCGGCATGATCCTGCCCTGGATCACGCTGGCCTTCCTCTACGCGGCGATGTACGCCCGGATCACCCGCGCCACCATGCTGGAGATCCTCGGCGAGGACTACATCCGCACCGCCCGCGCCAAGGGCCTCACGGAGCCGGTCGTCATCGGCAAGCACGCCATGCGCTCCACGATGACCCCGATCCTGACCATGCTCGGCATGGACCTCGGCGCCCTCATCGGCGGCGCGATCCTCACCGAGACCACGTTCAGCATTCCCGGCCTCGGCCAGGCCGTGCTGACCGCCATCAAGAACCAGGACCTGCCCATCATCCTGGGCGTGACCCTGATCACCTCCCTCGCGGTGCTCATCGCCAACCTCGCGGTGGACATCCTGTACGCCGTGATCGACCCCCGAGTGAGGCTCGCATGACCGAACTCAGCAAGACCGGAGCGGCCGTGGGCGAGCCCACGGACTCCTCGCCCGCGCCGTCCTCCTTCCTGGAAGTGCGCGACCTGAAGGTGCACTTCCCGACCGACGACGGCCTCGTGAAGTCCGTCGACGGGCTCAGCTTCCAGCTGGAGAAGGGCAAGACCCTCGGCATCGTGGGCGAGTCGGGCTCCGGCAAGTCCGTGACCTCGCTCGGCATCATGGGTCTGCACACCGCCGGCCAGTACGGCAAGCGCAAGGCGCAGATATCCGGCGAGATCTGGCTGAACGGCACCGAGCTGCTGTCCGCCGACCCCGACCACGTGCGCAAGCTGCGCGGCCGCGAGATGGCGATGATCTTCCAGGATCCGCTGTCGGCGCTGCACCCGTACTACACGATCGGCGCGCAGATCGTGGAGGCCTACCGGATCCACCACGACGTCGACAAGAAGACCGCCCGCAGGCGGGCGATCGAGATGCTCGACCGCGTGGGCATCCCGCAGCCGGACAAGCGGGTGGACAACTACCCGCACGAGTTCTCCGGCGGTATGCGCCAGCGCGCCATGATCGCCATGTCGCTGGTGAACAACCCCGAACTGCTGATCGCGGACGAGCCGACCACCGCGCTCGACGTGACGGTCCAGGCACAGATCCTTGACCTGATCCGCGACCTGCAGAAGGAGTTCGGCTCCGCGGTCATCATCATCACCCACGACCTGGGCGTGGTCGCCGAACTGGCCGACGACATCCTGGTGATGTACGGCGGCCGCTGCGTCGAGCGCGGCCCGGCGGAGAAGGTGTTCTACGAGCCCCGCCACCCCTACACCTGGGGTCTGCTCGGCTCGATGCCGCGTCTGGACCGCGAGCAGCAGGAGCGCCTGATCCCGGTCAAGGGCTCCCCGCCCTCGCTGATCAACATCCCGTCCGGCTGCGCCTTCAACCCACGCTGCCCGTACGCCGACATCCCGAAGGACAACCTGACCCGCACGGTCCGCCCCGAGCTGTCCGAGGTCGGCGACAAGCACTGGGCCGCCTGCCACATGTCGCAGGAGCAGCGGGAACGGATCTGGACCGAAGAGATTGCGCCGAAGCTGTGAGTGAGAACGCAGAGGACAAGGCAGTGAGCATCCCTGCACAGAGCGACGGCACGGAAGACAGGTCCGCCGGTACGGCCACGCTCAGCAAGGACGCCGCCCCCGGCGAGACCCTGCTGAAGGTCACCGGGCTGCAGAAGCACTTCCCCATCAAGAAGGGCCTGTTCCAGCGGCAGGTCGGTGCGGTGCGCGCGGTCGACGGGCTCGACTTCGAGGTCCGCTCCGGTGAAACCCTCGGTGTCGTGGGCGAGTCGGGCTGCGGCAAGTCGACGATGGGCCGGCTGATCACCCGGCTGCTCGAACCGACCGCAGGCACCATCGAGTTCGAGGGCAAGGACATCACGCACCTCGGCGTGGGCGGCATGCGACCCATGCGCCGCGACGTGCAGATGATCTTCCAGGACCCGTACTCGTCGCTGAACCCACGCCACACCATCGGCACGATCGTCGGGGCCCCCTTCCGGCTCCAGGGCGTCGAGCCGGAGGGCGGCATCAAGAAGGAAGTGCAGCGGCTGCTGTCGGTGGTCGGTCTCAACCCCGAGCACTACAACCGCTATCCGCACGAGTTCTCCGGCGGTCAGCGCCAGCGCATCGGCATCGCCCGCGCGCTCGCCCTGAAGCCGAAGCTGGTCGTCGCGGACGAGCCGGTCTCCGCATTGGACGTGTCGATCCAGGCGCAGGTCGTGAACCTCATGGACGACCTCCAGGAGGAACTCGGCCTGACGTACGTGATCATCGCGCACGACCTCTCGGTGGTCCGGCACGTCTCGGACCGCATTGCGGTGATGTACCTCGGCAAGATCGTCGAGCTGGCGGACCGGGACTCGCTGTACAAGGCGCCGATGCACCCGTACACCAAGGCGCTGATGTCGGCGGTGCCGATCCCGGACCCGAAGCGGAAGAACGCCAAGAGCGAGCGGATCCTGCTCAAGGGTGACGTGCCCTCGCCGATCTCCCCGCCGAGCGGCTGCCGCTTCCACACCCGGTGCTGGAAGGCCACGGAGATCTGCCGGTCCACCGAGCCGCAGCTGCTGGAGCTGAAGCCCGGTCAGCGGGTGGCCTGCCACCACCCGGAGAACTTCGAGGACCAGGCCCCGCAGGACACGGTTCTGCTCTCCGCGGCCAAGGAGGCGGCCGAACTGGTCGCCGACGAGGTCCTCGCCGAGTCGGCGGAGACGTCGGCGGCGGTGGCGGCGGAACTCGCCGAGGAAAGCACCGAGGAGTCCGCAGCGGGGTCCGCCGAGGAGACGGCCGAGCCGGTCGCCGAGGAGGCCGCTGCGGAGTCCGCCGAGGGGGCCGCGCAGGAGTCCACCGAGGAGACCGACGAGGCGTCCGAGGCCTCCGAGTCGTCAGAGTCCTCCGAGACCGAGTCCCAGGAGTCAACCGACAAGTAGCGCATGACAACTGGGCAAAGTCATGTACATGCCCGAGCGGGAGAGCGCAGAGTCGTCCGTGTCCGACCACTGATCGGTACACGCTCGAAAGGGACGACTGATGGCACTCTCCCGTTCGGCACGTCTGGGGACTGTCGCGACCGCGGCGGTCTCCTTCCTCGTCATCGCCGCCGCGCCCGCCCCCACCCCCGGGGCCCCCGGCATCGGCGACCCCTACTTCCCGCAGCTCGGCAACGGCGGCTTCGACGCCCTCCACTACGACCTCGACGTCGCCTACACTCCCGACACCGGCCGCCTGGACGGCCGTACGACCCTCACCGCGCGCGCCACCCAGAACCTCTCCTCCTTCGACCTGGACCTGCAGCAGCTGGACGTCAGCCGCGTCGAGGTCGACGGCAGACGCGCCCAGTTCACGCGCACCGGCGACGAACTCGTCATCACCCCGCGCCACAGCCTCGCCCGGGGCCGCACCTTCCGGGTCACCGTCACCTACGGCGGCACACCCCAGCCCCTCGGCGGGCCCATCGTGTTCGGTTCCAAGTACGGCTGGATGAAGACGGCCGACGGGGTCTTCGTCGCCTGCGAGCCCAACGCCGCCTCCACCTGGTTCCCCTCCAGCGACCACCCCGCCGACAAGGCCACCTACGACATCCGGATCAAGGCACCCGAGGGCCTGACCGCCGTCTCCAACGGCCGGCTGGTGTCGACGTACGACAAGGGCGGCTCGACGTACACCCACTGGCGCGAGTCGAGGCCGATGGCGACCTATCTGGCGACCGCCACCATCGGGAAGTTCGACGTGCGCACCGGGCGCACGCCCGGCGGCATTCCGATCTACGTCGCGATCGACCCGGTGCTGAAGAACCGCAACAGCGTCGACGTGTACGCCGTCACCGCCGCCGCCACCGACTACTGGTCGAAGGTCTTCGGGCCGTACCCGTTCGAGGAGACCGGCGCGATCGTGGACGACATGCCCGAGGCCGGGTTCTCGCTGGAGGTGCAGAGCAAGCCCGCCTACTCGGCCGTGCGCAACGAGACGACCATCGTGCACGAGCTGGCCCACCAGTGGTTCGGTGACTCGGTGAGCGTGGCGCAGTGGAAGGACATCTGGCTCAACGAGGGCTTCGCCACCTACGCCCAGTGGCTGTGGGCCGAGCACCAGGGCACCCGCTCCGCCCACGACTCCTTCCTCGCCGCCTACAACGCCCTCCCGGCCGATTCACCCTTCTGGAAGATCAAGGTCGCCGACCCGCAGCGCGACACCATGTTCGCCTCCGCCGTCTACCAGCGCGGCGCGATGACGCTCCAGATGCTCCGGGAGCGGATCGGCGACCGGGCCTTCTTCAGGCTGCTGCCCGCCTGGACCGGGCTCCACCGGTACGGCAACGCGGACACCGCCGACTTCATCCGCCTCGCCGAGCGCGTCAGCGGGCGACAACTGGGCGACCTGTTCGACACCTGGCTGTTCACCACAGGGAAACCCGCCCTGTGACCTGGCTTTGCAAGGCGCACAGCCCGCATCAGGTGACAATGTAGGGGTGCAGCTCCAGCAGATCTTCAGTCCCTCCGTCCAGCACACGCTCGATGACATCGGCATCTTCGTGTTCGCGATCTCCGGCGCGCTGCTGGCCGTCCGGAAGAACTTCGACGTCTTCGGCATCGCCGTTCTCGCCGAGGCGACCGCGCTGGGCGGAGGACTGTTCCGTGACCTGGTCATCGGAGCCGTACCCCCGGCAGCCTTCACCGACCTCGGCTACTTCCTGACCCCGCTGCTCGCCGCGCTCGTCGTCTTCTTCCTGCACCCGCACGTGGAACGCATCCAGTCGGCGGTGCTGGTCTTCGACGCGGCGGGCCTCGGCCTGTTCTGCGTCAGCGGTACGACGAAAGCGTACAGCTACGGCCTCAACCTGACCGCGTCGGCGACACTCGGGCTCGCCACCGCCGTCGGCGGCGGTGTGCTGCGGGACGTGCTCGCCAACGAGGTGCCCTCACTGCTGCGCTGGGACCGCGATCTGTACGCGGTCCCAGCGATCGTGGGTTCCACCATGGTGGTGCTGTGCCTGCGCTATGACGCCCTGACCCCCCTCACCAGTGGGCTCGCGGCCGTCACCGCTTTTGTGCTGCGCCTGCTCGCGATGCGGTTCCACTGGCGAGCTCCGCGCGCGTGGAACCGCCGGTCGACGGTGACCGAGGACTGAGCGGGCTGGCCGTGTGCGTGCGGGTGTGTCCGGCGGTGCCGCCGTGCCCCATCTCCATGGTCAGCCATTCGAACACCGTCGGTACCTGCGGCCGCCACAGCGCCATCGAGTGCCCGCCCATGCTGCGCGGCAGGAACACCACGCGCACGTACGTCGGCGGCTTTGCGATCTGCTCCAGCGCCACACCGGCCTGGTAGCCGTCACCGTTCTCGCCGGAGATGTACAGCGCGACCCTCGGCGGGGTGCGGTAGCCCTTGAGGATGTAGTAGGGGTTGTTGGCCCGCCGCAGCTCGATGCTCCCGGCGGCCAGCGAGTTGCGCTCGCCGATCGGGTCGTTGTAGCCGGACAGGCTGATGGCGGCCCGGTAGCGGTCGGGGTGCGCCACGGCGAGCTTGGCCGCACAGTGGGCGCCGGCCGAGTAGCCCGCCGCGGCCCAGCCGTCGGGCGCGGACTCGGCGCGGAAGTTGTCCGTGATCATCTTCGGCACGTCGATGCTCAGCCAGCTGTCCGCGTTCACGGTGCCGGGGATGTTGGCACACCCGGTGTCGACCTTGGCGATCAGGTTCGTCCGCGGGGACACCAGGATGAACGGGGCGACCTGGCCGCTCTTCATGAGCGGCTCCAACTGCTCGTGCACCTTCATGGAGCCGAACCAGGCCTTCGCCGAGCCCGGGTATCCCGACAGGAGCTCGACGACCGGGAACTTCTTGTTCCGGTAGGCCGGATCGTTGTACTGCGGCGGCAGCCAGACGTAGACCTCGGCGTTGACGCCCGAAACCCGGCCCTTGAGCTGGGTGACCTTGACGCCGCCGGCCGCGTGCATGCCGGGGCCGTCGGCCTGGGTGAACTTCTGCTGCACCTTGGGCAGCTTCTTGTACGCGATGCCGCCGGTGCCGTCGGCTCCGAGGTTCGCGGCCTGCTGGACGTGGTTGCCCGTGCCGAGCAGGTCGGCCCAGTTGTCGTACAGGTTGTTGGCGTTGTTGACCAGCACGAAGACGAGCGTGATGGCGGTGACCTGGGCGAACAGCAGCATCAGCACCCGGGCCGCGGCACGCAGGGGCCTGGGCCCGCGCACTCGCGACCACAGCACGAGCGGCAGTATCAGTGCAACCACGGCCAGCACGATGGTCGTGTAGAGGAACGGAGTCCCGGTGAGGCTCATGTCCCCATAGAGGGGAATCCCGGCTCCGGGGTTGTGGACGTGTCCGGACACTTACCGAAGAATTGCCGGAACCTCACCCGGGAGGGGGACAGGACAGCTCCCGCCCGTCGCCGGGACGGGTGTCGTTCATGAGCTGGACACATCACCAAAGCTACCGCTTAGTAGTTTCCTGTTGTACCGTTCAGCCATGCCAGAAGCAGCTTCCGCCCCCTCCCCGTCGCGGGCCGTGATCGGCGACAGCGAGTTCGACCGCGACACCGCGGTCGTCCGGCGCGAGCCCGGTGTATACGACATCGACCTCTCGGCCGGCTGGACCATCATCAACGCCGTCAACGGCGGCTATCTGCTGGCCGTGCTGGGCCGGGCCCTCGCGGACACGCTTGCGCACCCCGACCCCTTCACCATCTCGGCGCACTACCTCACCGCCTCCCACCCCGGCCCGGCGGTCATCCGCACGGACACCGTCCGCACCGGCCGCACCCTCTCCACCGGCCAGGCCTCCCTCTACCAGTACGACCACGACGGCAACGAGGTCGAACGCATCCGCGTCCTCGCCTCCTACGGCGACCTCACCACCCTCCCCGACGACGTCCGCACGACGGCCACCCCGCCCCCCATCCCGCCCCTGGACCATTGCTTCGGCCCGGCCGACGGCCCGACCCCGGTCGAGGGCAGCTCCGCCATCGCCGACCGCCTGATGCTCAAGCTGGACCCGTCGACCCTCGGCTGGGCCCTCGGCGCGCCCTCGGGCAAGGGAGAGATGCGGGCCTGGTTCGGCCTTGCCGACGGCCGCGAGCCCGACCCGCTGTCGCTGTTGCTGACGGTGGATGCCCTGCCGCCCACGGCCTTCGAACTCGGCCTCAAGGGCTGGGTGCCGACCGTCGAACTCACCGTCCACGTCCGCCGCCGCCCGGCACCCGGCCCGCTCCGGGTGTCGATCACCACCCGCAACCTCGCCGGCGGCTTCCTGGAGGAGGACGCCGAGGTCTGGGACACGGAGGACCACCTGGTCGCCCAGTCCCGCCAACTGGCACGGGTGAGGCTCGGCTGACCCGGGTCTCCGCCGGTTCAGCTGGGCCGTGCTCGGGCGGGTGAGGTGTTCGTCGGGCAACTGGGCTGGGCTCGGGGCCCGGATGCGGCTCGGCCGCGGGGCGCGACCAGCCGCGGCGCACCCGCCACCCGCACCCGGAACGCGGCCACAGGTTCGACGGCGCGTTGCCGCGCTCAGGCCCGGCCGAGCGGGGAACGGCCCAGCCAGGCCGCCAGTTCCGCGTGGACGTCGGCGCCCTCGGGGGCCGCGCGGCGGGTGTCGAAGGGGGTCTCGGCGTCCCGCGGCCGGGAGTCCGGCAGGACCGCGCGGGCGGTGGCGAGGGCGAACTCGGCGAGTTCCGGGTCGAGTTCGAGCGGGTGGCCGAGCGCCTCGGCGAGGTCCCAGGTGTGGGTCACGATCTCCATGACATAGCCCGAGAGCGCCGCATGACCCGGCACCTCGCCCCACGGCACCCGCACCGGGGACGTCATCCGCTCGTCGCTCGCCCAGGCCTTCAGCACCCGGGCGCGCACCTCGTCGTAGGCCTGCGCCCACTCCTCGTCGGCGACCCCGTCGGCCACGGGCCGCACCGCGAGCCCGTCGCCGCCCTCGCCGACCACCGCGATCCGCCGGGTCCCGCCGACGATGTGGCTCAGCAGGCTCCGTACGTCGAACTCGGAACAGGGGGTCGGGGCGGTGAGGTGTTCGGGGCGTACGGTCTTGATCAGTGCCGCCGCCTGCTCGGTGGCGCGGGCGTAGACGGGGCGCGGGTCGGTGAAGCCGGTGGTGGTCATGGTGTGCCTCTCTCTACGTCTTCCGTCGGTGTGTCTTCCGTCGGTCGGTATGACCAGGATCGCGGGATAACCTGACATCCGCCGTCAACATTTGCGGGGAACCCGCCGCGGGCGCGATCCTGGCCGCGTGAAGTCCGACCGCCTGCTGTCGATCCTGCTGCTCCTGCAGACCCGGGGCCGCGTCCCCGCGCACGAACTCGCCGACCGGCTGGAGGTGTCGGTCCGCACCATCTACCGGGACATCGAGGCACTGTCGGCCTCCGGCGTGCCCGTGTACGCCGAGCGCGGCCGGCACGGCGGCATCGAACTCCTCGCCGGCTTCCGCACCGACGTCACCGGACTGACCGCCGACGAGTCCCGCGCCCTGTTCATCCTGGCCGCCCAGGGCGCCCACGCCGCGCTCGGCCTCGACGCGGCCCTCGGCTCGGCCCTGCGCAAGGTGATGGCCGCGCTGCCGGCGCCGCACCGGCCCGCCGCCGAGGTGACCAGCCGCCGCATCCTGGTGGACGCCACCCGTTGGAGGAGCGGCCCCCAGCAGGCCGTCGACCTCGAGGTGCTCCAGGACGCGGTCTTCGCCGACCGGCGCCTGAAGCTGCGCTACCGGCACAGCGGCGAGCGGGAGCCACGGACGTACACCGTGGACCCGTACGGCCTGGTCGCCAAGGCCGGGGTCTGGTACCTGGTCGCCGACCGGCGCGGGGCGCCGCGGCTGTTCCGCGCCGACCGGATCCATTCGGCCCGCGCGCTGGACGAGCCGGTACGGCGCCGCGCCGGGGTCGAACTCTCCGACGCCTGGGAGGCATTGCGGCGCCAAGTGGAGGAGCGGCCGGGCGACGGGGTCGACGTCACGGTCCGGGTACGGCGCGAACGGCTCGACATGTTCCAGCGCATGATGGCGGCGCAGCTCACCGAACTCCCCGACGGCGACGGCGAGAGCGACTGGGTCACCGCCCGGCTGACCTACCCGGTGCTGCGCGCGGTCCGCCAACTCCTCGCGTTCTCCGACCAGGTGGAGCTGCTGGACCCGCCCGAGGCCCGCGCGGAACTGCTGGCGGGGGCCCGCTCTGTCACGGCCCTGTACCAGGAGGGCCCCTGAGCCGGGATTGACAGCCGACGGACAGGATGCCCTCAAGTATCGCCAAGGCACCGTTGGTTGAGTGCGGCCCCTCAGGACATTCTCATCCTCACCGGAGCTGACTCTCATGAAGCGTGCCCGTCTCGTCCCCGCCGTCGCCCTGCTGGCACTGTCCCCGCTGTTGCTGACCGCGTGCGGCTCGGGCGACTCGTCCTCTTCTTCCTCCTCCGGCGGCAACTCCGGTCGGCAGCAGGCCTGTCAGGCGCCGTCCGGCATGCCCACGGGCGGCACCGGCCGCCGGCCGAGCGGAATGCCGTCCGGTGCGCCTTCGGGGGCGCCGTCGGGCGCGTCCACCGTGAAGCCGACCGGCACACCCAGCGGTACACCCTCGGGCATGCCGAGCGGTGCGCCCGGCGGCCAGGGCGGGCCCGGCGGCGGCCAGGGCGGCGGCTGTGGCGCTCCGGGCGGCGGCCAGGCCCAGCAGGGCTGACCGACGGAACGAGGGTCGTACTACGACGGGGCGGTGCGCGCCGGGCGTGGCGCCCCCTTCCGCATGCGCGGGCGGCTCAGTCCAGCCAGTGGCGGCGGCCGATGCTGATGAGCCGCATCTGCCGGACGGCGAGCTGGGCGACGCGCTCCCGCTCCTCGGCGGGGGCGTCCAGGGCCTCCAGGAACAGGGAGGCGGTGACGAGCATCTGGTCGACGTAGAGGTGCGCGAGCATCAGCAGGTCGTCGTCGCTCCAGCCGGCGGCCCCCGGATCCTTGGCCAGCTCGGACTTCACCTCCTCGGCGAACCGGGCGAGCTGGTCGCGGATGGCCTCGCGCACCGGCTGCACGCCGCCGTGCCGCTCACGGGCGATGAAACGGACGTGTGCGGGGTACGCGTCCACGTGCCGGGCGATCAACTCGATGGCGCGCGAGATGCGTTCCGCGCTGTCGCCCGTCGTGGACACCGTCGTCCGCACCATCGGGTGCAGGCTGCCCAGCGCCTCGTCGACCAGCGCCACACCGAGGTCGGCGGTCGAGCGGAAGTGACGGTAGAACGCGGTCGGGGCGACGCCGACGGCCCGGGTGACCTCGCGCAGGCCCAGGCTGCTCAGGCTCTGTTCCTCCAGCAGCGCGAGCGCCGCGTCGAGGAACGCCTGCCGGGTCTTCTGCTTCTGCGCCTGCCGGATGCCGAGGGTGTGACTCATGTCATCCAGTTAACAACTGTTCTCTGGAATTGGGAAGCCGGGAGGCGCGCTAACATAGAAGTCAGTGAACAACTGTTACTACAACTGTTCACCGAAACTTCACACCGGCCCGATACGAGGTATCTCGGAGGGGGGATCTCATCCCATGCTGTTCCTCGTCGCCGCGCTCATGCTGCTCGGTGTCGTGCTGGGCACCGTCGCCCACGCGCCGCTGACCGTCACCGCCGCTGTCGCCGCCGTCATCGCCGTCTGGCTCGCCGTCTTCGCGATCCGCGAGCGCCTCGGCCGCCGGCGCCGTACGCAGGCCAACTGACCGTCCGCCACGACTTCCAGGAGCTGAGCACCATGCAACTCACCGCACCGGTCACGAGCGCCGACGACACCCGCCCGGCCGCGCGCGACGCCGACGGCATGGCCGTGGCGTCGTTCATCCTCGGCCTTCTCGGCCTGCTCGTCCTCAACATCTTCCTCGGCCCGATCGCCATCGTCCTGGCCGCCGTCTCCCTCTGGCGCGGCACCACCCGCCGCGGCCGGGCCCTGCTGGGCCTGACCCTGGGAGTGGCCGACCTGGCCGTCCTGGCGATCGCGATGCAGGTCTCCCACACGCTGTCGTGGAGCCTGTGACCCGACGAACCACCACCTGACCGGCCCGCACAGCCCCGAGGACGACGGGGCGCCGGCCGGGCCGAGACCGGGGCGAGCGCCACCGCCGTGGACGGCCGACCCGCCCCCGCCGTTCCCGCCGCGGGCACCGGAACTGCTGCCGCCGCCTCCCTCATCCCGTCGTCTCGCGGTCGCCGCCGTTACCGCTGTCACCGCGCCGTGGGCAGTCGTTCCGCAGGGCGATGGGGGTCCCTCCCGCTCGAGCGAAGCCGAGAGTGGGGGGAGGGTGGGCACGGCCGACAGGTCGGGTACCTCGCCACCAAGCCCGGGTGCAGCCGAGGCAAGGCGCCGCCCGCCCACAGCGACCTCGCGGCCGAGGCAAGCTGCGAAGGGGCCGTAGAATCAGGGCACCATGGCTTACCTCGACCACGCCGCGACAACCCCGATGCTCCCGGAGGCGGCAGAGGCCCTGACCGCCCGGTTGAGCATCACGGGCAACGCCTCCTCCCTCCACGCATCCGGCCGGCAGGCCCGCCGCACGGTCGAGGAATCCCGCGAAACCCTCGCCGAAGCGCTCGGCGCCCGCCCCAGCGAGGTCGTCTTCACCTCGGGCGGCACCGAGGCCGACAATCTCGCGGTGAAGGGCCTGTACTGGTCCCGCCGCGCCGCCGACCCGGCCCGCACCCGCGTCCTGGCCAGCCCCGTGGAGCACCACGCCGTCCTGGACGCCGTCCACTGGCTCGGCGAGCGCGAGGGCGCGACGGTCGAGTATCTCCCCGTCGACTCCTACGGCCGAGTCCACCCCGACGCCCTGCGTGAGGCCATCGCCCGCAACCCCGACGACGTCGCCCTGGTCACCGTGATGTGGGCCAACAACGAGATCGGCACCATCCTGCCGGTCCGCGAACTCGCCGAGGTGGCGGCCGAGTTCGGCATCCCGATGCACGCCGACGCGGTCCAGGCCGTCGGCCAGGTCCCGGTCGACTTCGCCGCCTCCGGCCTCGCCGCGATGACCGTCTCGGGTCACAAGATCGGCGGCCCGTACGGCATCGGCGCGCTGCTGCTGGGCCGTGACCAGACTCCCGTGCCCGTCCTGCACGGCGGCGGCCAGGAGCGGCACGTCCGCTCCGGCACCCTCGACGTCCCCGCCATCGCCTCCTTCGCCGTCGCCGGCCGGCTCGCCACCGAGCGGCGGGAGTGGTTCGCCCGGGAGATCGGCGCCCTGCGCGACCAGTTGATCGCGGCCGTCAAGAGCGCCGTCCCGGATGCGATCCTCGGCGGTGACCCGGCGCCCGAGGGTCGGCTGCCGGCCAACGCGCACTTCACCTTCCCCGGCTGCGAGGGCGACTCCCTGCTGCTTCTGCTGGACGCCCAGGGCATCGAGTGCTCCACCGGTTCCGCCTGCACCGCGGGCGTCGCCCAGCCCAGCCACGTTCTGCTCGCCACCGGCACCGACCCGGACCTGGCCCGCGGCACCCTGCGCTTCTCCCTCGGCCACACCTCCACGGAGGCGGACATCGAAGCGGTCGCCAAGGCGATCGGCCCGGCGGTGGAGCGCGCTCGGGCGGCGGGTCTCAGCTGAGACAAGAGGCGACCTACGAGGCGGGTTCCCTTCGCCGGCATTGTCCGGATCAGGTCATGGGGGTCGCCTTCCGGTTCGGTCCAGTCCTTGCAACCGGGCCTTCAGGCCTCTCAGCCCGAGCGTCGATGTCGGCACCAGCGGAAACGGTGTTCCTCTCTTCCAAGGAGAACAGGTATCTCTCGCTGAAGTCGGCTACTCCGCTTGGGCTCCCTCACTCGTCTCGTAGGTCTGAGACCAGGATAGAACGGCTCTTACCGGACAAAAAAGGGCTCAGGCCTTGATTTTTTCATCTATCGCTCCACGTGCCCGATGATGTGCTCTCGGTCGACGGGTATGCCGTACCGCCCGCATAATCGCCGCCGACGAGCAGGGCCCGCCGCCCCAGCCGCCGGTCCCCGTCGCTCGCCGCCGTCCCCCATGTCGCCCCCATGTGATCGTCAACGGATATCCGGCGCCCCCGGTTCCCGCGGCCCCGTACCCTGGAAGGGCTATGACTGAGACCCCGCAGCGTCCCCTCCGCGTCCTCGCCGCCATGTCCGGTGGAGTCGACTCCGCCGTCGCCGCCGCGCGCGCCGCGGAAGCCGGCCACGACGTCACCGGCGTCCACCTCGCGCTCTCCGCGAACCCGCAGTCGTTCCGGACCGGCGCGCGGGGCTGTTGCACCATCGAGGACTCGCGTGACGCCCGCCGCGCGGCCGACGTCATCGGCATCCCCTTCTACGTCTGGGACCTCGCCGACCGCTTCCGCGAGGACGTCGTCGAGGACTTCATCGCCGAGTACGAGGCCGGCCGCACCCCCAACCCGTGTCTGCGCTGCAACGAGAAGATCAAGTTCGCCGCGCTGCTCGACAAGGCGCTGGCACTCGGCTTCGACGCGGTCTGCACCGGTCACTACGCCAAGGTGATCGTGAACGAGGACGGCTCCCGCGAACTGCACCGCGCCTCCGACATGGCGAAGGACCAGTCGTACGTCCTCGGTGTGCTGGACGACAGGCAGCTCGCCCACGCGATGTTCCCGCTCGGTGACACCGTCACCACCAAGGAGGAGATCCGCGCCGAGGCCGAGCGCCGGGGTCTCGCGGTCGCCAAGAAGCCCGACTCGCACGACATCTGCTTCATCGCCGACGGCGACACCCAGGGCTTCCTGGCCCGGCGGCTCGGCAAGGCGGAGGGCGACATCGTCGACGAGTCCGGCACCAGGCTGGGCACGCACGAGGGCGCGTACGGCTTCACCATCGGCCAGCGCAAGGGCCTCAGGATCGGCACGCCGGCCCCCGACGGCAAGCCCCGCTACGTCCTCGACATCTCCCCGGTCACCAACACGGTCACCGTCGGCCCCGCCGCCGCCCTGGACGTCACCGCCCTCACCGCGATCAAGCCCCGCTGGTGCGGCACCGCCCCCACCGGCCCCGGCACCTACACCGCCCAGCTGCGCGCACACGGCGGCGAGACCGAGGTCACCGCGGAGCCGGTCGACGGCGAGCTGCGCGTGCGCTTCACCGAACCGGTCCGCGGCGTCGCCCCCGGCCAGGCGATCGTCCTGTACGACGGCACGCGCGTGGTCGGCTCGGCGACGATCGCCTCGACCACGCGCGCGACGGCCGCGGCGGTGTAGGAACGCCTAGCCGGCCACGAACTCCGCCAGCACCGGCCCCAGCACCTCCGGCTCCACCATGTGGGTCTGCCCCGGAAGCACCCGGTAGGTGCCCTGGGGCACCGCGTCCGCGACGGCCTGGTTCGCCCTGTGCATCCACTCCGGGCTCGCCCCGCCCGCGACCGCCAGCACCGGCACGGAGATCGCGGCGAGCCGGTCCCGGGGGAGCAGGCCGTCGCCCATGACCGTGTCGTCGTACGCCAGACTCGGCGCGACGGCTTCCATGCCGGCCCACATCGGCGACTGGCGGGCGCCCCGGATCATCTCCTCGGCCAGGCCCGTCAGCCGCAGGAACAGCTCCACCGCGTCCCCGCGCCGGCCCTCCGAGAGCGCCTTGTTCAGCTGCTCCTTGTACGTGGCCTCCCGCTCGGCGCCGCCCGGCAGATAGTCCGCGTACGGCACCTCGTACACGGCGGCCCGGCCGGCCGGCAGCCCGCTCGCCACCGCCTGAAGCACCAGCGCGCCGCCCGAGGACACCCCGAACAGCGCCGCCTCGCCCCCCACGGCGTCGATCAGCGCGGCGAGGTCCTCGACCTCGCGCTCGACCGCGTAGGGCTTGGTGTCACCACTCTCGCCGCGGCCCCGGCGGTCGTAGACGACGGCCGTGCAGCGGTCCGCGAGTCGCTGCGCCAGGGGCGCCACGGTGCCACCGGTGGACATCGCGCCGCTCACCAGGATCACCGTCGGCCCCTGACCGGTCACTTGGTACGCGAGCGGGGTGCCGTCCCGCGAAGTCGTCTTCTTGTCCATGTCGGTGCAGACTGCCGTACCGGCACGGACTCATCGCTCACGACACGTCGACGTCGTAGAAGCAGAAGTGATCCTTGATCTCGGCCACCCCCGGCTTGGGGTCCGGGTACGCCCACACCAGGTCCGGCGCGTCCGGCAGCGACCAGTAGGACGCGGTGCCCTTGAAGGGGCACACGGTGTGCGTCTCGGAGGGGGTCAGCAGATCGAGGCGTACGTCCTCGGCGGGGATGTAGTACCGCTCCGGACAGCCCGTCTCGCGCAGCACCAGCGGGCGGTCGGTCTCCGCGAGCACCTGGTCGCCGTGCACCACGCGCACATGCTGCTCGCTCTTGTCGATGGTGATCGTGTGTCCTTCGGTCATACAGGGACAGCACCGGCGGGCCCGCACTTCTTCCCGCCCGATACGGTCCCTGCGGCGGGCCGTACGGTAGGGGCCATGAACATCTGCGTCTTCCTGTCCGCCGCCGACCTGGACGAGCGGTACACGCGCCCCGCGCGCGAGTTCGCCGAACTCCTCGGCAAGGGCGGCCACACGCTCGTCTGGGGCGGTTCCGACGTCGGTCTGATGAAGGTCGTCGCGGACGGGGTGCACGAGGCGGGCGGCAGGCTGCTGGGCGTGTCCGTGGAGTTCCTCGCGGGCAAGGCGCGTCCGGGTGCCGACGAGATGGTGATCGCCGTCGACCTCGCCGAACGCAAGAAGCTGCTGCTCGAGAAGGCCGACGCCGTGGTGATCATGGTGGGCGGCACCGGCACGCTGGACGAGGCCACCGAGATCCTGGAGCTGAAGAAGCACGGCCGCACCGACAAGCCGGTCGTCCTGCTGAACACCGCGGGCTTCTACGACGGCCTCAAGCAGCAGTTCCGCCGCATGGACGAGGAGGGCTTCCTGCCCCGGCCGCTGTCCGAGCTGGTGTTCTTCGCCGAGGAGCCGGTCGGCGCGCTGGCCTACCTGGAAGAGCAGCTCGGCGTCCACTGATGCGAGCATGGCGGGCATGGCTACTCATGTGATCACCGGGGCCGGTTCCGGCATCGGCGCGGCCGTCGCCCGCCGTCTGCACGCGCGCGGGGACGAACTGTGGCTGCACGCGCGCGACGCGGGCCGCGCGAAGGAACTGGCGGCCGGGTTCCCCGGCGTCCGCACCCTGGTCGGCGACCTCGCGGACCCGGACAAGCTGTCCTGGGCGTTCTCCCACCAGACCCTCCCGGACCGGGTGGACTCCCTCCTGCACATCGCAGGTGTCGTGGACCTGGGCGAGGTCGGCGACCTGACTCCGAAGTCCTGGCGCCACCAGCTGAACGTCAACCTGATCGCCCCTGCCGAGCTGACCCGGCACTTCCTGCCCCAGCTGCGTGCGGCCCGCGGCCATGTGATCTTCGTCAACTCCGGCGCCGGCCTGAGCGCCCACGCCGGCTGGTCCGCGTACGCCGCCTCCAAGCACGGCCTGAAGGCTCTCGCCGACTCCCTGCGCCACGAGGAGCACGCGAACGGCGTCCGGGTCACCTCGGTCTACCCCGGCCGCACGGCCAGCCCCATGCAGGCCAAGGTCCACCAGCAGGAGGGCAAGGAGTACGACGCCTCGCAGTGGATCGACCCCGAGTCGGTCGCCACGACGATCCTGATGGCCCTGGACCTGCCCCTCGACGCGGAGGTCAACGACCTGACGGTGCGCCCGGGGCGCTGACCGCGGCCGAGGGGTTCCGTAGGCTTCCCTGGTGAGCGAAAACAGCCAGTTCAGGTTCGCCGGGGCCACCGGTGTCGGGTCCATGCCCGGTGACGACGCCCGCGAGGCCGCCAAGACCGTCACCGGCAGCTTCGAGGACTTCCCCTTCCTGCCCGAACTGCCCGCGCGCGGTCCCGGCGCCGACATGGTCGGCCGTACCGCCGGGATGCTCGTCGAGCTGTACGCGCGCGTGGAGCCCAGCGGCTGGCGCATCGGGGACCGGCCGGGCCGGGACACCAAGCGGGCGCGGTCCTGGCTGAGGGAGGACCTGGACGCCCTGGAGGAGTTCACCCAGGGCTACGAGGGGGATCTGAAGGTGCAGGCGGTCGGGCCGTGGACGCTGGCCGCCGCGCTCGAGCTGAAGAACGGCGAGGCCGCACTCTCCGACCCGGGCGCCTGCCGTGACCTCGCCGCCTCCCTCGCCGAGGGCCTGCGCCTGCACCTCGCCGAGGTCCGGCGGCGCGTCCCCGGCGCCCGGCTCGTGCTCCAGCTCGACGAGCCCTCCCTCACCGCCGTCCTGCGCGGACAGGTCCGCACCGCCAGCGGCTACCGTACGCACCGGGCCGTGGACCGGCAGCTCGTGGAAGCCACCCTGCGGGAGGTCGTCGGGGCGCGCGGCGAGGGTCCCGTGATCGTCCACTCCTGCGCCCCCGACGTGCCGTTCGCCCTGCTGCGGCGGGCCGGCGCGGCCGGTGTCTCCTTCGACTTCGCGCTGCTCACCGAACGTGACGACGACGCGATCGGTGAGGCCGTCGAGGCCGGCACACGCCTGTTCACCGGTGTCGTGCCGGGCACGGACGGCCCATTGTCAGACCCGGCCGGTAGCGTCATGGGTGTCAGGACGCTGTGGCGCAGGCTGGGGCTGCATCCGGGGCTGCTCGCGGAGGCGGTCACCATCACCCCGGCGTGCGGTCTGGCGGGCGCTTCCCCCGCCTACGCACGCCAGGCGCTCGCCCACTGCGTCCGGGCGGCGAGATCCCTCGCGGACAACCCAGAGTAACGGGAGGACAACACGGTGGCCGGCGACAAGCAGCAGGCGGAGACGGCAGTGCCCGCCGAGGCACGTGACAAGCACGCGCAGCTCGCTGAGCAGATCGAGGAGCACCGCTTCCGGTACTACGTGAAGGACGCTCCCGTCATCAGCGACGCCGAGTTCGACAAGCTCCTGAAGACTCTGGAGGCCCTGGAGGAGCAGTATCCGGAGCTGCGCACCCCGGACTCGCCGACCCAGAAGGTCGCGGGGTCGTACGCGACGGAGTTCACCGCGGTCGAGCACCGCCAGCGCATGCTGTCCCTCGACAACACCTTCAACGACGACGAGCTGGCCGCCTGGGCCGAGCGCATCGCGCGCGAACTGGGGGACCAGGACTACCACTTCCTGTGCGAGCTGAAGGTGGACGGCCTCGCGGTCAACCTCACCTACGAGAACGGCCGCCTCACGCGCGCGGCGACGCGCGGCGACGGCCGCACCGGCGAGGACATCACGCCCAACGTGCGGACGATCGCGGAGATCCCGGACCGCCTGGGGGGCGACCAGGTGCCCGACCTGGTGGAGATCCGCGGCGAGGTCTACTTCCCGATGGAGAAGTTCCTCGAGCTGAACGAACGCCTGGTCGCCGCCGGTGACAAGCCGTTCGCCAACCCCCGCAACGCCGCCGCCGGTTCGCTGCGCCAGAAGGACCCGCGGGTCACCGCCACCCGTCCGCTGCACATGGTCGTCCACGGCATCGGCGCCCTCGAGGGCTTCACGGGCATGACCCGCCTCTCCCAGGCCTACGACCTGCTCAAGACCTGGGGCCTGCCCACCTCTCCGCACAACCGCGTGGTCGACGACCTCGACGGCGTACGCGAGTTCATCGCCCACTACGGCGAGAACCGCCACTCCGTGGAGCACGAGATCGACGGTGTGGTCGTGAAGCTGGACGAGATCCGCCTCCAGGGGCGCCTCGGCTCCACCGCGCGTGCGCCGCGCTGGGCGATCGCCTACAAGTACGCGCCGGAAGAGGTCAACACCAAACTCGTCGACATCAAGGTGGGCGTCGGCCGCACCGGCCGGGTCACGCCGTACGCCCAGGTCGAGCCGGTCACGGTCGCCGGCAGCGAGGTCGAGTTCGCCACCCTGCACAACCAGGAGGTCGTCAAGGCCAAGGGCGTCCTCATCGGGGACACGGTCGTGCTGCGCAAGGCCGGTGACGTCATCCCGGAGATCCTCGGCCCGGTGGTCGACCTCAGGGACGGCAGCGAGCGGGAGTTCGTGATGCCGAGCGAGTGCCCCGAGTGCGGCACGGCGCTGCGGCCCATGAAGGAGGGCGACATCGACCTCCGGTGCCCCAACGCCCGTACCTGCCCGGCCCAGTTGCGCGAGCGCGTGTCGTACCTCGCCGGCCGCGAGTGTCTGGACATCGAGCACTTCGGCGCGGTGGCCGCCGCCGCGCTCACCCGCCCGCTGGAACCGGCCGACCCGCCGCTGGTGGACGAGGGCGACCTGTTCGACCTGACGGTGGAGAAGCTGCTGCCCATCAAGGCCTATGTCCTCGACCCCGACAGCGGTCTGCCCAAGCGGGACCCGAAGACGGGCGAGGAGAAGGTCGTCACGGTGTTCGCCAACCAGAAGGGCGAGCCGAAGAAGAACACCCTCGCGCTGCTGGAGAACATCGAGGCGGCCAAGTCCCGCCCGCTCGCGCGCTTCCTGAACGGCCTGTCCATCCGGCACGTCGGACCGGTCGCCGCGCAGGCGCTCGCCCGCGAGTTCCGTTCCATCGACCGCATCGAACAGGCCACCGAGGAAGAGCTCGCGACCACCGACGGCGTCGGCCCGATCATCGCCGCCGCCCTCAAGGAGTGGTTCGCCGAGGACTGGCACCGCGAGATCGTCCGCAAGTGGAAGGCCGCCGGAGTCCCGCTGGAGGACGCCTCGACCGGCGCGGACGAGGGCCCGCGGCCGCTCGCGGGGCTCACGGTCGTCGTCACCGGCACCCTGGAGAACCACACCCGCGACGGCGCGAAGGAGGCCCTGCAGAGCCGGGGCGCGAAGGTGACCGGATCGGTCTCGAAGAAGACCTCGTTCGTCGTCGTGGGCGACAACCCCGGTTCGAAGTACGACAAGGCCATGCAATTGAAGGTCCCGGTCCTGAACGAGGACGGTTTCGGCGTCCTCTTGGAGCAGGGCCCCGAAGCGGCGGCCGAAGTCGCGCTTACGACCGAGTAGTAGCGGTTGAAGGCCACCCGATCGGCGCATATCAGTTGCATACGGGTGGCCCGGGCGCTTTCGGGCAACCGTCGACGACCGGTGCCCGTGGAAGCCTTCCGCGGCCTACTGTTGAGATGTGCACCTGCCGTGCCCAGCTGCGGTTGGGGCATCCCCGTGCGCTCCCGGCGTGCGGGGAAGGTTTCTTCAACGCGGAGCTGCTGATGGCCGTCGGACATCGGGCCGCGTGGCGTGGGCACCGCCGGCTGTGAGAGGGACGGGAATGGAACCGACCGAGAGCGTCGCCCCCGACTCACGGCTGCGCCTGCGCCGTCGCGCGGGCACCTGGCGCGCCACCCGATGGACGGCGCGGGGCCACGGGCGCACGGGCGGCCAGGCCCGCGCGGCCGGACCGGGCACCGCCACCGACGCCCACCCGCCCATACCCGTGGCCATCGAGCCCGTCCCGGCCCTGACCGGTGCCGACGCCGATCCCGAACGGCACCTGACCTGGCCCACCCTGCCCGCGGTCGTCGTGGCCGCCTCCGCGTTCGTCCTCGGTGCCGGTTTCTACCGCGCCTTCACCGGCCACCACGCCCTCTTCCCGAGCGGCACCGTCGGCTGGTCGCTGGCCCTGCTCACCGGTGTCATCGTCGGCCACCTGGTCATGCTGGGCCGCGCCCGCTGGTGGCGCGGCACCGGCTCCGGCGCCGCCCTCACCCTCGCCGTCCTGCTGCTCTACGGCTGGGTGCCGGCCGGCATGGTCAGCCTCACCGTCGTCGTCCTGGTCGGCATCGCCCGGCGCCACCACGTGCGGCAGGGCGTGCTGCACGGCGCGGTGGACATCCTGGGCATCGGCACCGGCGCGCTGCTGCTCGGCCTGTTCGGCCGCGTCCCGAGCGTCGAGACGCCCTGGCGGCCCGACAGCTGGACCTTCGCCACCGCGCCCGAGGTGATCCTCGCCGCCGTCGCCTACCTCGCCGTCAGCCGCGGCCTGCAGTGGTACCTGTACGCCCCGCGCGTCGGCAAGGTGCCCACCGTGGCCCGCACCGCCCTGGTGAGACAGGGCCTGGTCGCCGTCGCGCTGCTCGGCATCGCACCGCTGCTGTGCGTCGTCGCCGTCGCTCAGCCGGTCCTGCTCCCGCTGTTCGCCATCCCGCTCATCGCCCTGGACTCCACCCTGTGGATGGCACGCGCGCGTGCCGAGGAGCAGCTGCGCGACCCGCTGACCGGGCTGCCCAACCGGCAGTGGCTGCTGGAGCGGATCTGGACGGCCCTCGACGACGCCGAACGCATCGGCGCCCGTTCCGCCCTCATGCTGATCGACCTCGACCGTTTCCGGTCGGTGAACGACACCCTCGGCCATCTCGCCGGTGACCGGCTGCTGCTCCAGATCGCCGACCGGCTGCGGCTGGCCCTGCCGCGCGGAGCGGAGGCCGCGCGGCTCGGCGGCGACGAGTTCGCCGTCTTACTGCCCGTAGCCGACTCCACCACGTCGGCCACCCGCGTCGCCCGCGGCCTCGTCGCCGCGCTCAGCTCCCCGCTGGACCTCGACGGCCTCACGCTCGTCCTGGAGGCCAGCGCCGGCGTCGCCGTCTTCCCCGACCACGCCCTGGACGCCGAAGGGCTGCTGCGCCGGGCCGACGTAGCGATGTACCAGGCGAAAAGGGACCGTACGGGCGTCGAGGTGTACGAGTCCAAGCGGGACTCCAACACCCCCGACCGGCTCGGTCTGCTGGGCGATCTGCGCCGGGCGCTGGACGCGCACGAGGTGCAGCTGCACTACCAGCCCAAGGTCCGCTTCGACGGTCAGGTGGCCGGCCTGGAGGCGCTGGTGCGCTGGGTGCACCCCGAGCGCGGGAAGGTTCCGCCGGACGAGTTCATAGCGATCGCCGAATCCTCCGGCCTGATGCCCCATCTCACCGAGTACGTGCTGGAGACCGCGCTCGGGCAGGTCGCCAAGTGGCGCGCGCAGGGGCTGCGGGTCCCGGTCGCCGTCAACGTCTCCCCGCGCGATGTCCACACGCCCGGCTTCGCGGGGTCGGTCGCCGCGCGACTGGCCCGGCACGGGGTCCCCGCGGGGGCCCTGCAGCTGGAGATCACCGAGCATGTGCTGCTGGAGGATCCGCAGCGGGCCGCGGACACCCTCGCCGGGCTGACCGGGCACGGCGTGAAGATGTCGCTGGACGACTTCGGCACCGGGTATTCGTCGCTGGTGCATCTGCGGCGGCTGCCGGTGAGCGAGCTGAAGATCGACCGGTCGTTCGTGGCGCGGTTGGCGGTCGACACCGAGGACGCGGAGATCGTGCGGTGCACGGTGGATCTCGCGCATTCGCTCGGTCTTCTCGTCGTCGCCGAGGGCGTGGAGGACGACGAGACCTGGGAGCGGCTGCGGGACCTCGGGTGCGACGCCGTTCAGGGGTGGCTCGTGGCCGCGGCGATGCCGCCCGAGGAGACGACGGCGTGGTTGCGGGCGCGGGGGTCCCGTGGCTGGCAGCGACCGCGCGCCGCGTTGCCTGCGGCCGAGTAGTTTTTCCCCACCGCCCGTGCGACTTCGCCGGACAGCGGGCGTCTGCCGCGCGTGGCTCGTCGCCGCCGGCGGGTGCAGGTCCGCGTCTGCCGTAGCTCCGTCGCCATGTCGGCGCAGCCCTGCCCTGGCTTTCGCCGGAGCCCACGCGGAGGCGTGGTTCATGGCCGCCGTGGCACTCGTACCGTTCGGCGACATCGTGACGGTCCTGCGCAACGGCGGCACGAAGGCCGTCGCGTTCGGGATCCACTTCGCCACCGCGATCGTTGTACTGATCAGTGCCGGACTGCTCTTCGCGGTCTGACGGCATCCGACAGGGGGAAACGCATCATGTCGCTGTTCGTTCCGAAGTTCGACGACACCGTTCTCGTCCGGGACGCGGAGGCCGAGGTGGTCGGCCGGGCGCCCACCACCGTCAGGCTGCTCGCGGACAGCAGCGCCAGCGGGGGCGCGCTGTCCACCGTCCGGGTCACCCTCGGCGAGGGCGCGGACGGCGCCCACCCGCACGTGCACCACAACTCCGCCGAGATGTTCTTCCTGCTCGACGGCGAGGCGGAGGTGTTGTCCGGCGACGACGTGGTCACCGCCCGGCGCGGCGACCTGGTCATCGTGCCGCCGGACCGGCCGCACGCCTTCGCCGCCGCCCCCGGCAGCCCGGCCGACATCCTGATCGTGATCACCCCGGGCGTCGAGCGCTTCGAGTACTTCCGCCACCTCCAGCGCATCCGCCTCGGCGAGGTCACCCCGGAGAGCATCCTCGAAGTCCAGGACCTGTACGACAACCACTTCCTGAAGAGCGCGGCCTGGGAGGGGCGACACCGTTGAGCGGCGGGGCGCGGGGAAACCGTTTCACGGCCACCCGGCGCTGCCCCATAGGATTGGCCCCAAACCACACACACTCACCCCAGAGGAACGCTGCATGCCTGGCATCACGCGCGAGGAGGTCGCCCACCTCGCCCGGCTGGCGCGTCTGGAGCTGAAGCCCGAAGAGCTCGATCACTTCGCTGGCCAGCTGGACGACATCATCGGCGCGGTCGCCCGCGTCAGCGAGGTCGCCGACCAAGACGTACCGCCGACCTCGCACCCGCTCCCGCTGACGAACGTCATGCGCCCGGACGAGGTCCGTCCCTCGCTCACCCCCGAGCAGGCGCTCTCCGGCGCCCCGGCCCAGGAGCAGCAGCGTTTCAAGGTGCCGCAGATCCTGGGGGAGGAGTGACCACCATGACGGACAGCAACATCATCAGGCTCACCGCCGCGCAGATCGCCGAGAAGATCGCCTCCGGCGAGCTCACGGCCGTCGAGGTCACCGAGGCCCACCTCGCCCGGATCGAGGCCGTCGACGAGAAGGTGCACGCCTTCCTGCACATCGACCGCGAGGGCGCCCTCGCCCAGGCCCGTGCCGTGGACGAGAAGCGCGCCCGTGGCGAGAAGCTCGGCCCGCTGGCCGGCGTCCCGCTCGCGCTCAAGGACATCTTCACCACCGAGGGCGTGCCCACGACCGTCGGCTCGAAGATCCTCGAGGGCTGGATCCCGCCGTACGACGCGACGCTCACCAAGAAGCTGAAGGCGGCCGACGTCGTCATCCTCGGCAAGACCAACATGGACGAGTTCGCCATGGGGTCCTCCACCGAGAACAGCGCGTACGGGCCGACCGGCAACCCGTGGGACCTCACCAAGATCCCCGGCGGCTCGGGCGGCGGTTCCTCCGCCGCGCTCGCCTCCTTCCAGGCCCCGCTCGCCATCGGCACCGACACCGGCGGCTCCATCCGCCAGCCGGCCGCCGTCACCGGCACGGTCGGCGTCAAGCCGACGTACGGCGCCGTCTCCCGTTTCGGCATGGTCGCCTTCTCGTCCTCCCTGGACCAGGGCGGCCCCTGCGCCCGTACGGTTCTCGACGCGGCCCTGCTGCACGAGGTGATCGCCGGGCACGACCCGCTCGACTCCACCTCCATCGACGCCCCGGTCCCGCCGGTCGTCGAGGCCGCGCGCAACGGCAGCGTGCAGGGCATGCGCGTCGGCGTGGTCAAGCAGTTCCGCGGCGAGGGCTACCAGGCCGGTGTCATCCAGCGCTTCGACGAGTCGGTCGAGCTGCTGAAGGAGCTGGGCGCCGAGATCGTCGAGCTGGACTGCCCGTCCTTCGACCTCGCCCTGTCGGCGTACTACCTGATCGCGCCCTCCGAGTGCTCCTCCAACCTCGCCCGCTTCGACGGCCTGCGCTACGGCCTGCGGACCGGCGACGACGGCAGCCACTCGGCCGAGGAGGTCACCTCCCTCACCCGCGAGGCCGGCTTCGGCCCCGAGGTCAAGCGCCGCATCATGCTCGGCACGTACGCCCTGAGCTCCGGCTACTACGACGCGTACTACGGCTCCGCGCAGAAGGTCCGCACGCTCATCACGCGTGACTTCGAGAAGGCCTTCGAGCAGGTCGACGTCATCGTCTCGCCGACGACGCCGACCACCGCCTTCGCGATCGGCGAGCGCGCCGACGACCCGATGGCGATGTACCTCGCGGACCTGTGCACCATCCCGACCAACCTGGCGGGCAACGCGGCCATGTCCCTGCCCTGCGGCCTCGCCCCGGAGGACAACCTCCCGGTGGGCCTGCAGATCATCGCCCCCGCGATGAAGGACGACCGCCTGTACAAGGTGGGCGCCGCCGTCGAGGCCGCCTTCGTGGAAAAGTGGGGACACCCGCTGCTGGAGGAGGCACCGTCGCTGTGAGCAAGCTGTCGAAGGCCAAGGACTTCAAGAAGTCCAAGTCCGGTACGTACCTGTCCATGGCCACCACCGCGTTCGGCGCGTTCGGTGTCGCCAAGCAGATCAAGAAGGCCCGCGCCGAGCACGACACGCTGCGGCTGATCGACGCCACGGTCTCCGCCGTGGCCATCGTGACCGGCCTCGCGATCCTCTGCCGCGAGCTGAAGCGGCTGGGCGACGACGACGTCCTGCTGGGCTGAGAGGGAAGTTTTCACCGTGACCACCACGACCGACCTGGTGTCGTACGAGGACGCGCTGGCGTCGTACGACCCCGTCATGGGCCTTGAGGTCCATGTCGAACTCGGCACCAAGACCAAGATGTTCTGCGGCTGTTCGACGGCGCTCGGCGCCGAGCCGAACAGCCAGACCTGCCCCGTCTGCCTCGGCCTGCCGGGCGCGCTCCCGGTCGTCAACGCGACCGGAGTCGAGTCCGCGATCAAGATCGGTCTCGCCCTGAACTGCGAGATCGCCGAGTGGTGCCGCTTCGCCCGGAAGAACTACTTCTATCCGGACATGCCGAAGAACTTCCAGACCTCCCAGTACGACGAGCCGATCGCCTTCAACGGCTACCTCGACGTCCAGCTGGAGGACGGCGAGACCTTCCGCGTGGAGATCGAGCGCGCCCACATGGAGGAGGACACCGGCAAGTCGACGCACGTCGGCGGCGCCACCGGCCGTATCCACGGCGCGCAGCACTCCCTGCTCGACTACAACCGCGCCGGCATCCCGCTCATCGAGATCGTCACCAAGCCGATCGTCGGCGCCGGCGAGCGCGCCCCCGAGGTCGCGAAGGCCTACGTCCGTGAGCTGCGCGAGCTCATCCGTGCCCTCGGCGTGTCCGAGGCCCGCATGGAGATGGGCCAGATGCGCTGCGACGTCAACCTGTCGCTGATGCCGAAGGGCGCCGAGAAGTTCGGCACCCGCAGCGAGACCAAGAACGTCAACTCGCTGCGTTCGGTGGAGCGCGCGGTCCGCTTCGAGGTGAGGCGCCACGCCGCCGTGCTGAACGACGGCGGCAAGGTCGTCCAGGAGACCCGCCACTTCCACGAGGACACCGGCTCCACCACCTCCGGCCGCACGAAGGAGGAGGCCGAGGACTACCGGTACTTCCCGGAGCCCGACCTCGTGCCCATCGCGCCCTCGCGCGAGTGGGTCGAGGAGATCCGCGCGGCGCTGCCCGAGATGCCGCTGGCCCGCCGCACCCGGCTGCTCGCCGAGTGGGGGATCTCCACCACCGACATGCAGGCGATCCTCAACGCCGGTGCGCTGGAGCCGATCGTCGCCACGATCGACGCCGGTGCCGACGCGGCCTCCGCCCGCAAGTGGTGGATGGGCGAACTGGCGCGCAGCGCCAACGAGTCCGGCAAGGCGCTGGACGAGCTGGCGATCACGCCCGCGCAGGTGGCCCGGGTCACCGAGCTGGTCGCGAAGGGTGACCTGAACGACAAGCTGGCCCGGCAGGTCATCGAGGGCGTCCTCGCGGGCGAGGGCACCCCGGACGAGGTCGTCGACAAGCGCGGTCTGAAGGTCGTCTCCGACGAGGGCGCGCTGACCGCCGCCGTCGACGAGGCGATCGCCGGCAACCCGGGCGTCGCGGACAAGATCCGCGGCGGCAAGGTGGCCGCGGCCGGTGCCCTGGTCGGCGCGGTCATGAAGGCGACCCGGGGTCAGGCCGACGCGGCCCGCGTCAAGGAGCTGATCCTTCAGAAGCTGGGCGTCAGCGAGGGCTGAGCGGCAGCGCGGAGCGATCCCGAGGGGCAGTGCACCGAACCCGGTGCACTGCCCCTTTTCTCGCTTACAAAAACCTTATGAGGCGACAGAGTTCGCCGGAGTGTCCTGTGATGTCGCTCCCACTCCTGTGATTAAGCCCATGATCGTCGCAAACGATCACTTTCGCCTGCAACAGTGTCTTCTGATTGCTCATACCTTCTTTGCGGGCTGTTCAGTTTATGGACGATCGTTCCCGGCCAAAGATCCAAAAATTCGCACTTCTGGGAGCACGTCCGTGGCAGACCTCGCCCGTTGGTGTGTCCGGCATCGGCTGATCGCCGTGCTGCTGTGGCTCCTCGCCTTCGGCGGAGTCACCACGGCCGCGGCCGTGGCCGGATCGTCGTACTCGAACGCCTACGACGTCCCCGGCACCGAGGCGGGCCGTGCCGCGCAGCTGCTCAAGGAGGGCTTCCCGGGCCTGGGCGGGGACAGCGACACCGTCGTCTGGCACACCGCCACCGGCACCGTCCGTGCCGCCGGCGTCGAGCAGACCATGACCCGCACCCTGGACCGGATCGCCTCGCTGCCCGGCGTCGCCTCGGTGACCGGCCCGTACGGCGGCCAGGGCGCCCACCGGATCAGCGCCGACGGCCACACGGCCTACGCCACCGTCACCTTCACGCAGGAAGCCGAGCACATCGGCAAGGCCCAGGCCCAGGCCGTGGTGAACACCGCCAAGGCCGCCGAGAGCGGCGGGCTCCAGGTGGAACTGGGCGGCAGCGCCATCGGGCTCACGGCGTCCCCGCGCGAACACACCGCCGAGTTGGTCGGCGTGCTCGTCGCCGCGGTCGTACTGTTCCTCGCCTTCGGCTCGCTCGCCGCCTCGGCCCTGCCCATCGCCACCGCCCTGGTCGGCGTCGGCACCGCCTACTCCGGCATCGGCCTGCTCGGCCACGCCATGACGGTCGCCGACTTCGCGCCCATGCTCGGCATGCTCATCGGCCTCGGCGTCGGCATCGACTACGCGCTGTTCATAGTGACCAGACACCGGCGCGGACTGAAACGCGGCCTGAGTGTCACCGAGGCCGCCGTGAACGCGGTGGCCACCACCGGACGCGCGGTCGTCTTCGCGGGTGCGACGGTGTGCATCGCCCTGCTGGGGATGCTGATACTGAGGCTGAGCTTTCTCAACGGGGTCGCCGTGGCCGCCTCGTTGACGGTCGTGCTCACCGTCGCGGCCTCCGTCACCCTGCTGCCCGCTCTGCTGTCGTACATCGGCCCCCGGGCGCTCAGCCGCCGCGAGCGGCGCCGGCTCGCCGAGCACGGGCCGAGCCCGGAGCTGCCCACCGGTCTCGCCGCCCGCTGGTCGGCGCTGGTCGAGCGTCGCCCCAAGCTGCTCGGCTCGCTCGCCGTCGCCGTCGTCGCCCTGCTCGCCCTGCCCACCCTCTCCCTCCACCTCGGCACCTCCGACCAGGGCAACGACCCGCGCACCGCCACCACCCGCAAGGCCTACGACCTGCTCGCCGAGGGCTTCGGGCCCGGAGTGAACGGGCCGCTCACCCTGGTCACCCGCGTGGACGGTGCCGCCGACAGGCTCGCCCTGGACAACCTCGACACGACCCTGCGCTCGACGCCGGGCGTCGCCTCCGTCACTCCGGCGACCTACGACACCGGCGGCGGCACCGCCTACCTCACCGTCGTCCCCGACTCCGCGCCGCAGTCGCAGCGCACCAGCGACCTCGTGGACCGGCTGCGCACGAAGGTGCTGCCGCGCGCGGAAACCGGCACCTCCCTCGACATCCAGGTCGGCGGGGTCACCGCCGGCTACGACGACTTCGCGGGTGTGATCGTCGGTAAGCTGCCCCTGTTCGTCGGCGCAGTCATCGGACTGGGCTGTCTGCTGCTGCTCGTCGCGTTCCGCTCGCTCGGCATCCCGCTCAAGGCCGCCGTGATGAACATCGCCGCCGTGGCCGCCGCGTTCGGCGTGGTCGTCGTGGTCTTCCAGTGGGGCTGGGGCAGTGAACTGCTCGGCCTCGGCCGGGCCGGGCCCATCGAGCCGTTCCTCCCCGTGATCATGGTGTCCGTCCTCTTCGGGCTCTCCATGGACTACCAGGTCTTCCTGGTCAGCCGGATGTACGAGGAGTGGCTGGAAACGGGTGACAACCGGCGCGCCGTCCGCGTGGGCCTCGCCGAGACCAGCCGGGTCATCAACTCCGCCGCGATCATCATGATCTCGGTCTTCCTCGCCTTCGTGCTCAGCGGCGACCGCGTGATCGCCATGTTCGGCATCGCGCTCGCCGCCGCCGTCGCCCTGGACGCCTTCGTTCTGCGCACCCTCCTCGTGCCCGCGCTGATGCATCTGCTCGGCGCCGCCAACTGGTGGCTGCCCGCCTGGCTCGAGCGCCGCCTGCCCCGCCTCAGCATCGAGCCGCCCGAGTGCCGCGCCGCGCATGAGAGGCTCGGCAGGGTGTCGGTGGAGGAACTGCGGAAGGAAGAGCAGCGCGATGTACGCGATATCCCTGGGTGACGACGGCGCCGAACTGCGGCCCCTGGAGGTGTGGCACGCGGAGGAGTTCCTCGCCCACCTGGACCGGGGCAGGGAGTTCATCGGGCAGTTCATCCCGTTCGGCTCGCAGGTCACCGACCTGGCCTCGGCCCGGGAGACGCTCCGCCGGTACGCCGATCTGCGCGCCGCCGACAGCGCCTCCTACCACGGCATCTGGCTGGACGGGAAGCTCGTCGGCGGGGTGCTGACGCTGAACTTCGACGCCGAGCGGGGCAACTGCGAGGTCGGCTGCTGGCTGGAGCCCGCCGCGACCGGACGCGGACTGATCACCCGGGCGATGCGCCTGCTCATCGACTGGGCGGTCGAGGAGCGGGGCATCCACCGCGTGGAGTGGCACGCGGCCTCCGGCAACCTGCCGAGCATCAACGTCGCCCGGCGGCTGGGGATGACCCGGGACGGCGTGCTCCGGGAGAACCATCTGCACCGGGGGGTCCGGCACGACACCGAGATCTGGTCGGTGCTCGCCCCCGACTGGCGCGCGGCACGCGCGCGTACCGCGCACGACGCTCGCTGACCATCACTGTTTGCGATCATTAAGGGACCTCTCAGACAGGGTCCGTACGGTGCCGGGCATGGCTACGAAGACAGCGGAAGGCGCCACGGCCGGCACCGGGGCGCAGGGCGACGAGACGGCGGTGGAGGCCGCCACCACCGAGGAGGGAGCCGCGCGGGCCAAGGCCCTTGAGGACGGCTCGGGACAGGCGGACGCCGTCGAGGAGGAGTCCGTCGAGGAGGCAGCCTCCGGGGAGGAAGCCGCCGGGGAGCAGGAACCCGCGCCGGACAAGGCGCCCTCCGGAGTGGGCCAGGGCGCCGGTGCCGTCGTCTCTGCCGCCCTGGGGCTCGTCTCGCTCAGCGGCGGCTGGATCGGCACCGTCGCCGGCGCCCGCGAGCAGCTCATCGGCCAACTGCGGACCTCCTCCACGGCGAGCGTCGCCACCCAGATCAAGGCGGTCTACGGCAACGCCTGGCACAGCACCGCCCTGTGGGCCGGCCTGTTCGCGCTGGCCGCGCTGCTCACCGGCGTGGTCGTGCTCGCCCGGCCCGCCTTCGGCGCTCCCGGCCGCCCGCAGGCGAGCTGGATCAAGTCGGTCGCGTGGGCCGGCGTCGCGCTCGGGGGCATCGGCCTGCTGCTGGCCGTTCTGAAGTACTCCGACGCCCTGCTCGCACTGCCCTCGACCGGCTGAGAAACCGCAGGTCCCAGGGGCCTTAGGGCATCCGAGAGCACCTTACGGATGTCCTAAGGCCCCTTACGCGTGCGTGCGTGCCCGTACGCCGCCCGAAGATGCGGAACTCTCCCGATGTGGCGCACCCCCCTGGGAGACGAAGGTGGAGGCATCGCAGAAAGCGATGCACGACACCGGCTCTCCTCGAAGGACACGTCATGATCGAGTTCGATTACCACAAGATGCGCTCCGCCCAGCTGATCCACGAGGCCGAACAGGTGCGCCTGGCCAGCGAGGCCGTCCGGGCCCGCCGCGCCGCCCGCCGCGAGGGCTCCGCCGGCCACGCCGGCGCGGTCGCCGAGTCCCATACCGCCCGGCCCCGCCGGCGCCGCGTCCCGCGCACCGCGTGAACACCGGACCGACGGGCGGGGCCGGGGCGAACGGGGCCGGGGCGAACGGGGCCGGGACGGAGGGTGGCCGTACGGGGGTCGGCCGCCTTCCGGACCTTCCCAACCTTCCGGACCTTCCTGATCGTCCTGACCTCCCGGACCAGGGTCGTACGACTGCCCATCCCGGCCGTACGACCCTTCCGTCTGTTGGCACGACCTTCCCGGCCACCGGTACGACGATCACACCGGACCTGTGGAAAACCGCTGCCGTGCCGTCCGCACCCCGTGCGATGCTCGGGCCCGTGGAGACCAGGTCCGTCAGCCCCGTGTTCGTCGGCCGCACCGACGAGCTGAACACCTTGAACGACGCGCTCGCCCGCGCCCGCGCCGGCGAGCCCCAGGCGCTGCTGCTCGGCGGCGAGGCGGGGGTCGGCAAGACCCGCCTCGTCGAGGAGTTCGCCACCGCCGCGGGCCGGCACGCCGTCGTCGCCGTCGGCGGCTGCGTGGAGATCGGCGCCGACGGCCTGCCGTTCGCGCCCTTCTCCACCGCGCTGCGCGCCCTGCGCGACGCCCTGCCCGCTCAGTTCGCCGCGGCCGCGCAGGGACAGGAGGAGGAACTGGCCCGCCTCCTGCCCGACCTGGGCGAGGCCGGCGCCGGCCGCCACGACGAGCAGGGCATGGCCCGCCTGTTCGAGCTCACCGCCCGGCTGCTGGAGCGGGTCGCCGCCGAACACCCGGTCGTGCTCGTCCTGGAGGACCTGCACTGGGCCGACGCCTCCACCCGCCACCTCCTCGCCTACCTCTTCCGCACCCTGCGCACCGGCCGCCTCCTCGTCCTCGCGAGCTACCGCTCCGACGACATCCACCGCCGCCACCCGCTGCGCCCGCTGCTCGCCGAACTCGACCGGCTGCGCACCGTCCGCCGCATCGAACTCGCCCGCTTCACCCGCGAGGAGGTGGGCCGCCAGATCGCCGGCATCCTCGCCGCCGAACCGGACCCCGCCCAGGTCGACGAGATCTTCGAACGCTCCGACGGCAACGCCTTCTTCGTCGAGGAACTCGCCGTCGCCGCCTGCGACGGCTGCTGCACCGGCCTCACCGACTCCCTGCGCGACCTGCTCCTGGTCCGGGTCGAGGCGCTGCCCGAGAGCGCCCAGCAGGTCGCCCGGGTCGTCGCCGAGGGCGGCTCCACCGTGGAGTACCGGCTGATCGCCGCCGTCGCCCAACTCGCCGAGGACGACCTCATCGAGGCGCTGCGGGCCGCCGTCGGCGCCAACATCCTCACCGTCACCCCGGCCGGCGACGGCTACCGCTTCCGGCACTCCCTGGTCCGCGAGGCCGTCGCCGACGACCTGCTGCCCGGCGAACGCTCCCGGCTCAACCGCCGCTACGCCGAAGCCCTGGAGGCCGGTCCCACGCTCGTCCCGGCCGACGCCCGGGTGATGCGCCTGGCCAGCTACTGGTACCACGCCCACGACGCCGCCAAGGCCCTGCCCGCCGTCCTGGACGCCTCCGTCGTGGCCCGCCGCCGGCACGCCTACACCGAGCAACTCGGGCTCCTGGAGCGGGCGATGGAGCTGTGGGACAGCGCCCCCGAGGAGGTGCGCTCCGCCCTGCGCCCGGTCGACTACACCGAGGTCTACCCCCCGTGCGGCTGCGACCCGGCCACCACTCCGCTGCGCTATCTCGACCTGATGGCCGAGGCGGCGGTCGCGGGCCGCTTCGGCGGGGAACGCGAACGCGCGCTGAAGATCACCAAGCGGGCGCTGCGTCTCCTGGAGGACGAGCCGGACCCCCTGCGCGCCGCCTGGTTCTGGGTGCAGCGCTCCCGGCTCGTCCAGGCACTGGCCCGCGGCGACGGCTGGCAGGAACTGGCCACCGCCCAGGACCTGGTGCGCGGCCTGCCGCCGTCCGAGGTGCACGCCGAGGTGCTGGCCCTCGCCGCCGGCTGGTCCATGCTGCACCGGCCCGGAAGCGAGGCCTTCGCCGCCGCCGAGCGGGCCGTGGAGTACGCGCGCATGGTCGGCGCCCGCGACACCGAACTGCACGCCCGCCTCACCCTCGGCGGCCTCAGGGTGGACGCGGGCGACACCGAGACCGGCCTGGCGGAGATGCGGCAGGTGCTGCGGCACACCCTCGCTGAGGGTGTGCACCATGTCGCGGGCCGCGCCTATGTGAACCTGCCGTCCGAGCTGCAGAGCATCGGGCGTGACCGGGAGGCCGTCCCTCTCCTGCGCGAGGGCATCGTCTTCGCCCGCGCCCACGGGCAGATGGACGCCGAGTCATGGATACGGGGCAACCTGTCCGAGGCGCTCTACTCGCTCGGCGACTGGGCGGAGGCCGCCGAGACCGCCACCCACGCGACCCGGGTCGGCCACAGTGCCAAGCCGCGCGGCCAGGGCGCCCTGGGCCTGGCCCATCTCGCCCTGGCCCGGGGCGACCTCGCCGAGGCGGGCCGCCAACTCGCCGCCGCCCGCGCCCACTACGGCACCCACGACCCCATGCCCCAGCTCTCCCTGCCCCTGGCCCGGGTCGCCCTCGGTGTCGCCGCCGAGGAGGGCCGCATCGCCGACGCCCGCGCCGAACTGCACCGGGCCCTGGACGACGGCTTCCCGCCCGGCACCCAGCGCTACGGCTGGCCGCTGCTGCGGGCCGCCGCCACCGCGGAGGCCGAGGCCCGTGCCCTGCCCGCCGCCGAACCCGGCCGCGCCGAGACCCTCGACCGCCTGCGTGAAGCCGTACGCACGCTCACCACCGGGGTCCCGCTCTGGCAGGCGTACGACCAGTGGACCCGCGCGGAGCTGCGCCGCGCGGAGGGCGCGGACACGGCCGAGGACTGGTCGCCGGTCGTCACCGCCTTCGAGTGCCTGGACCGCCCCTACGAGCTCGCCCGGGTCCGTCACCGTCTCGCCGGAGCGCTCCTGGCCGGCGGCGGCGACGACGAACGCGACCGCGCGGTGGAACTGCTCCGGCTGGCCGCCGCCGTCGCCGCCCACCTCGGCGCCCGCTCTCTCGCGGACACCGTCGCGCGGCTCGCCCAGCGGGCCCGCCTCCCCCTGACCCGCCCGCCCCGGCAGGCCCTCGCCTCCGCCGACCCGGCCGCGGCCCTCGGCCTCACCAGCCGGGAGCGGGACGTGCTGCGCCTGGTCTCGGCCGGCCGCACCAACCGCCAGATCGCCGAGGAGCTGTTCATCTCACCGAAGACCGCGAGCGTCCACGTCTCCAACATCCTCGGCAAGCTCGGCGTCTCCGGTCGGGGCGAGGCGGCGGCGATGGCGCACCGGCTGGGCCTGTTCCCGGCCGAGACGCTCACTGCCGGAACGGCGGGCTGAGATCTACGCTGAAGAAAAGCCGCAAGGGGGAGAAAGCGGGGGAGGGGCCGTGTTCAACGCCTTCGAGGAACTGTTCGCACCCGGCCGCAAACACACCCGGGACGAACAGAACCGCCTGGAGCTGACCCGCGAGGACGTCGGCGACAACGACCCCGGACGGGGCCCGATAGACCTGGCCTCGGGCAAGGCGGTCATACGTCTGCCGGAACCGGCGCCGGCCGGGACGGAGCCCGATCCGGCGCGGGACAGCGAGCGCCCGGGAAGCGGGGAGGGGGATGGCACCGCCGCGCCATAGTGGTGGCAGGCGACGCGGGAGGAGTCATGTTGTACCAGATCGAGTTCACGGAGCGCGCTGCGGCGCAGCGGGACGCGCTTCCGGAGGAGCGGCGCAAGCTGCTGGAGCGCGGCCTCCTCAAGCTGGCCGAGGACCCGTTCACGCCGGTGTCGCAGGCCGTCAGCGGCGAGGACATCCGCGTCGTGTCCGTGGCCCCCGGGCTGACGGTCGACTACATGGTCCACCGGGCCTTCCTGATCCTCGTCTCGGTGGCGCTCCTCGAACAGTCCCTCATCGAAGCCGAGGACGTGTAACGGCGCTCCTCACCTCACCGCCACCTCCAGCACCCGGTCGTCCCCCTGCTTCGGCCGGCCCCGGCCGTCCGTGTTGCTGGTCACCAGCCAGACCCTGTCGCCGCCCGCCGCGACCACCGTGCGCAGTCGGCCGTACTCGCCGGTGAGGAAGGCCTGGGGTGCCGCCGAGACCTCCGTGCCCTTCAGCGGGATGCGCCACAGGCGCTGTCCCTTCAGGCCCGCCATCCAGATCACACCCTTGACGTAGGCGATGCCGCTGGGGGAGGCGTCGTCGGTGTGCCACTGGGCGATCGGGTTCTGGAAGGCGGCGTTCGCGGACCTGCCCTCGGCCTTCGGCCAGCCGTAGTTCCCGCCCGGCTTGATCGCGTTCAGCTCGTCCCAGGTGTCCTGCCCGAACTCCGAGGCGAACAGGCGCTGTCGGTCGTCCCACGCCAGACCCTGGACGTTGCGGTGGCCGTAGGAATACACCGGGGAGCCGGGGAACGGATTGCCCGGCGCCGGTTCGCCCTCCGGGGTCAGGCGCAGGATCTTGCCGCCCAGGGACTTCCTGTCCTGCGCCAGTCCGCGCTCGCCGCTCTCGCCGGTGCCCGCGTACAGCATGCCGTCCGGGCCGAACGCGATCCGGCCGCCGTTGTGGACCTGGCCCTTGGGTATGCCCTTGAACACCGTGTCCGGAGCGCCCAGTTGCTCACCGGGCGGCTTCCGCTCGTCGTACAGCACGCGGACGACGCGGTTGTCCGAGGCCGAGGTGAAGTAGGCGTAGATCATGTGGTCCGCGGCGTAGTCGGGGGACAGGGCGATGCCCAGCAGACCGCCCTCGCCGGCCGGGGAGACCCCGGAGACCGTGCCCAGCTCGGTCCTGCGGCCCGTCTTCTCGTCGATCCGGGTGATCGTGCCGTCGTCGCGGGAGGAGACCAGGAGACCGCCGCCGGGCAGCGGGGCCAGACCCCACGGTGTCCTCAGGCCCTCGGCCACGGTGCGCAGCACCGTCACCGAGCCCTTGGCGGGCGCCGCCGGGTCGGTGGCGTGGCCGGAGGGGGCCGTGCCCGGTGCCGTACCCCTGGCGGTCGGCACCCCGAAGCCGCCAGGAGGCACTCCCCCGCCCGAGGAGCAGCCGGCCGTCAGCAGGAGGGCGGCCACGGCCAACGCGGCCGGCACAGCTCGTCGTTGCACGATCGCGGTCCCTTCGAGGCGGTCGTCCAGCACCAGGTGCACGTTCTCATACACCGCCCACCCGGGTTCCCGCCCCGGCACAACCGATCCCGGGGAGCCCTCAGTCCCAGGACCCCTGGGCCGCCGGCAGTCGCGACACCTCCCCGAGGTCGTCCTCGGTCAGTCGCAGGTCGCCCGCCGCCGCGTTCTCCACGGCCCAGCGTTCCTGCTTGGTGCCCGGAAGGGCTATCACATGGCGGCCCTGTGCCAGGACCCAGGCCAGGGCCACCTGGGCCGGGGTGACGTGATCGCCGTGGCGGCGCGCTATGCGGCGCAGGCCCGCGACGATCGGCTGGTTGGCGGCCATCATCTCGGCGGTGAAACGGGGGTGCCGGGCCCGGACGTCGTCCGGTTCGAAGCCCTCGCCGGGGGTCAGTGTGCCGGTCAGGAAACCGTTGCCCAGCGGCATGGCCGCGAGGAAACCCACGCCCCGCGCCTCGCACCACGGCAGCAGCGCCTGCAGTGCCTCCGGCGACCACACCGACAGCTCCGCCTCCACCGCGGCCACCGGGAACACCTGCTGCACTCGCCGCAACTGCCGCAACGTACCGTCGTGCAGCCCCGCCCCCGAGCGGCGGCCGCCGCGCGCGCCCACCGCGCACAGGCCCAGTGCCCGCACCTTGCCGGCCCGCACCAGCTCGGCCATCGCGCCCCACGTCTCCTCGATGGGGACCTCGGGATCGGCGCGGTGCAGCTGGTAGAGGTCGATCACGTCCGTCTGGAGGCGACGCAGGGAAGCGTCGCAGGCTCGCTTCACATACCCGGGGCGGCCGTTGGCCACGATGTGCTGCTCGCCCACCAGCAGCCCCGCCTTCGTGGACACGAAGGCCTCCGCGCGCCGCTCCTTCAGCACCCGTCCCAGCAGCAGCTCATTGGTGAACGGGCCGTACATGTCCGCCGTGTCCAGCAGGGTCGAGCCCAGGTCCAGCGCCCGGTGCACGGTCCTGAGCGATTCCTCGCCCCGCTGCCGCGACCCGCTGTACGCCCAGCTCATCGGCATGCACCCGAGTCCGACGGCCCCCACCGCGAGCGCCCCCGCGCCGATCGTCCTGCGCTCCACCTGCTCGTGAACCTCCCTCTGCCCGGCCCCCAACCTAACCTCTGCACGCGCGCGTACCTGACATAGCCTCCATGCCATGAGTGCTGACGTGTGGCTTCCCATAGCGCCGGAGGAGATCGAGGGGCTTCCCGAGGGGCTCCGGTACCTGTTCTGGGACGGCGGCGAGGACGGTGACCAGGACTTTCCCGGCGACCCGGCGGACTGCGTGCTGTACGTGGTGCCGTACATGAAGCGGTGGCCGGTCAAGGTGCGCCCGCTGGAGCACCTGACGAACGTCCGGGTGATCCAGACGCTGACGGCGGGCGTCGACGACGTCACCGCCCGGCTGTCGGTCATCCGGCCGGGCGTGCGGCTGTGCAACGCGCGCGGGGTGCACGAGGCGAGCACCGCGGAACTCGCGCTCGCCCTGACGCTCGCCTCCCTGCGCGGCATCCCCGGTTTCGTCCGTGCCCAGCAGCAGGAGCGCTGGCAGAGCGCCTTCCATCCCTCGCTCGCCGACAGGTCCGTCCTCATCGTCGGTTACGGCGCCATCGGCGAAGCCATCGAGGACCGGCTCGCGCCTTTTGAACTCGCGCGGGTGGCGCGCGTCGCGCGCTCCAAGCGCACCACGGCGCGCGGTCCGGTGCATCCGCTCACCGAATTGCCTTCTTTGCTTCCACACGCCGACGTCGTGATCCTTTCCACGCCCTTGACGGAGGAGACAAGAGGGCTGGTCGACGCCGAGTTCCTGGGGCGGATGAAGGACGGTGCCCTGCTCGTGAACGTCGCGCGCGGTCCCGTCGTGGACACCAAGGCGCTGCTCGCGGAGCTGGACAGCGGCCGTATCACCGCGGCCCTCGATGTCACCGACCCCGAGCCGCTGCCGCCCGGACACCCGCTCTGGCAGGCCCCCGGCGTGCTCATCAGCCCCCACGTGGGCGGGCCCAGCTCCGCCTTCCTGCCGCGTGCGAAGCGGCTGCTCGTCGACCAGCTGACCCGCTACGTGAACCACGAGCCGCTGCGGAACGTGATCCTGACGACAGGGGCCTAGTCCGCTTCCGGCACCCTCCGCAACCCCTCGGACGCGGCCCGTGCCCGCATCCCCGCTGGTCGTCACGGAGCGTAGAGACGCTATGTCCCTGAGTGACGATCCTGGTGTATCGTCCCGACAGGGGCTGCCGCCGAGCGTTCGGCGCCGGGGATGGACATTTCAGATTTGTGAGGGGGGCGACGGGCGATGCACGGCCTATGGACGAACGATCCGACGCGGCGGAGCCGCCGACGACCCTGGCGCACGGCCACGCGCAGACGTGGTCACCACACCAGTCACCACAGCCACCAGCAACGCAGGCCCAGCGGCCGCAGGAGGCATGCACACCCAGCGCACCGGGACCGTCGGGACCCGGGGACGGCGCGGACCGGGAGGCCCCGGTGAGCGCGCCGCCCTCGGTGACGACCGCCCTCGACACGGCGGTGCGAGCACCGCATCCGCAGCAGGCGCCGTCGCCCGGTCGGCCGGCCGCCGGTGACGGCACGCGCACGAAGGAGCAACTCGTTCTCGCCCTGGTCTGCGCGGCCTACGCCGTCGGGGCCGCCTTCGACTGGGGCACGGACGAACTGGCGCTGATCATGGGCGACTTCGGGCTGGCCGCCGCGGCGGGCACCGCCGCCGTCTCCTGCTTCCTGTACGCCCGCAGTCCGCGCATCCGCTTCCGCTCGGCCTGGCTGCTGTTCGCCCTCTCCTCGGCGATGGCGGCCCTCGGCAACGCGGTCTGGGGGTGGTACGAGGTCGTCCTCGGCCGGCCCGTGCCCAGCCCCTCGTACGCGGACCTGTTCTTCCTGTGCTTCGCGCCGCCCGCCATCGTGGGCCTGCTGGTGCTCGCCAAGCGGCCGGTGACCAAGGCCGGCTGGGTCTGTCTGGCGCTGGACGCCTGGCTGATCGGCGGCTCGCTGCTCACGCTGTCGTGGAGCCTGGCGCTCGCCCAGGCGGCCCGGTTCGACGGACCGAGCGTGGCGCACACCGCGCTGTCGCTGGCGTACCCGCTGCTCGACATCGTGCTGGTCAGCATGGTGCTCGCGCTGCACTTCCGGCGCACCCCGGGCAACCGCACCGCGGTGAACACGGCGATCGGCGCGCTCGCCCTGACCGTGATGTGCGACGCGCTGTTCACCTCGCCGCTGCTGCACAGCAGTTACCACTCCGGGCAGCTGCTGGACGCCGGCTGGTTCGCCGGTTCGCTGCTGCTCGCCTACGCCCCCTGGGCCGCGCCCCGCCGCAAGGGCGCACCGGAGGCGCACGTACCGGACGGGCACACGCGCGTGGTCCACGAGCACGTGCCCGGACAGCGCGGCACGAGCCACCACCCTGTGCCCGTGCCCGCCCCGGGAGGTGATCACAGCCGGTATCCGGCCGGCCGGCCGCTCGCCGGCTCCCTCGCCGCCCTCACCCCGTACCTCGCCGCCGCCGTGTGCACCCTGGGCATCCTGTACAACGTCCTCAACGGGCGCCGACCCGACCATGTCGTGCTGATCACCGCGGGAGCCGTCGTGCTCGCGCTCGTCATCCGGCAGGGCATCATGCTGCTGGACAACATCACCCTCACCCAGGAACTGGCGCAGAAGGAGAACCACTTCCGCTCCCTGGTGCAGGGCTCCAGCGACGTGATCATGATCGCCGCCCCCAACGGCGTCCTGCGGTACGTCTCCCCGGCCGCCGCCGGGGTCTACGGCCGCCCCGCCGAGGACCTGGTGGGCACGGAACTGGCCGGCCTCATTCACCCGGAGGACCTGGGCTGCGTGGTGCACGAGGTGCGCCGCTTCCTCGCCGCCAGTCCCCTGGAGGAACCCACCACCCGCATCGAGTGCCGCTTCCGCTCCGGCGACGGCGGCTGGCTCAACGTCGAGTCCACCGTCAACCGCCACCACGGCGGCCTGATCTTCAACAGCCGGGACGTGACCGAACGCGTCCGCCTGCAGGCACAGCTGCAGCACAACGCCGAGCACGACCCGCTGACCGACCTGCCCAACCGCGCGCTGTTCACCCGGCGCGTGCAGCAGGCCCTGTCCGGCCGCCGCGCCACCGACCGGGGCGCCGCCCTGCGGGGCACCGCCGTGCTCTTCATCGACCTGGACGGCTTCAAGGCCGTCAACGACACGATCGGGCACCAGGCCGGGGACGAGCTGCTCGTCCAGGCCGCCCGCAGACTCCAGGACGCGGTCCGGCACGGGGACACCGCGTCCCGGCTGGGCGGCGACGAGTTCGCGGCCCTGATCGTCGGGGACGGCACCCGCGACCGCGCCGCCCGGGAGCGGAACATCCTGGAGCTCGCCGACCGCCTCAGGGTGACCCTCTCCCAGCCGTACGCGATCGACGGCCAGGACGTCCGGGTCAACGCCTCCATCGGCGTCGCCTTCGCCGAGCCGGGCCTCGGCGCGGGCGAGCTGCTGCGCAACGCCGACCTCGCGATGTACCGCGCGAAAGCGGCCGGAAAGGGCCGGGTCGAGCTGTACAAGCCGCAGATGCAGCAGGACGTCGTGCGCAAGGCGGAGCTGGCCACCCGGCTGCGCGCCGCGCTGCACGACGGCGAGTTCACCCTGCTGCACCAGCCGGTGGTGTGCCTGGCGAGTGGCCGGATCACGGCGGTCTCGGCACAGGCGCGCTGGCGCTCCTCGCAGGGGGTGCTGTTCACCCCGGCCGAGTTCCTCCGGGTGGCCGAGGACGGCGACAAGACCGCAGAGCTGGACCAATGGATCCTGCAGGAGGCCGTCGAGCAGGCCGCCGAACGTGCCGCCACCGGGACCGTCGTACCGGTCGCCGTCCGGATGAGCGCCCGGCGGCTGCTGGACCGCTCGATGCCGCTCGGCTCCGTGGAGGCGCTGCTGACCCGGCACGCGCTGCCGCCCGGCGCGCTGCACCTCGAGCTGTCCGGCACCGATCCGCAGATCTCCCTGGACGAGCTGGAGCGGCGGCTGACCGCGCTCAGCCGGCTCGGGGTGCGGATCGCGCTGGACGGCTTCGGCAGCGGCCACGCGGCCATCACCGCCCTGCGACGGCTCCCCGTGGACCTGCTGAAACTCGACCGCACTCTGGTCGAGGGCGTCGTGGAGTCCGCACGGCTGCACAAGATCACCAGCGGTCTGCTGAGGATCGCCGGCGACCTCGGCCTGCAGTCCGTGGCCGAAGGCGTGGACCTGCCGGAGCAGGTCGTCGCGCTGCGCGCGATGGGCTGCACACATGGGCAGGGCATGGCGTTCGCGGGGGCGCTGGACGAGTACCGGCTGCGCCGGGCGCTCGGATCCGGCCATTATCCGGTGCCGCACGCACCGGCCGAGCCGGCGTTCGCCGGGACCGCCAGTGAACCGAAGGGGCGCTCCGGGGTGTACACAGGGGGTGTTACGGCTGTCTTCGGAGGTGGCAGTGCCCTTCGCTCACATTCTGAGACTCCCGTCCCACCCACTTGACACGTGGTGCGCGTCGGGGGGAGGGTCAGTGCCATGCGCACCCGAATTCTCGTACTTGGACAGCGCGTCGGCTGAGCTGGGGCCCACCGGAGGACGATCCGGCAACCCCAGCGACCTCACCGGCGCGCTCCCCTCGCTTGCCCTACGGCACGAGGGGTTTTTTGTTGCACGAGTGCCTTTCGTGCAGCGCTTGAACTCCGTACAAACCTCGCAAAAACCCTCAGCATCGAGAAGAGAATGCCGATGACCGAGCAGGCCACCGGGGCCCATCCGCAGCCGCGGCCCCGATCCGGAGGACAGCAGTCCGCCCCCGTCGAGCACGTGACGGGTGCGCAGTCCCTCATCCGCTCCCTCGAGGAGGTCGGCGCTGACACGGTATTCGGCATTCCCGGCGGCGCGATCCTGCCGGCGTACGACCCCCTGATGGACTCGACGAGGGTCCGTCACGTGCTGGTCCGCCACGAGCAGGGCGCCGGCCACGCGGCCACCGGCTACGCGCAGGCCACCGGCAAGGTCGGCGTCTGCATGGCGACGAGCGGCCCCGGTGCCACCAACCTGGTCACGCCGATCGCCGACGCGCACATGGACTCCGTCCCGCTGGTCGCGATCACCGGCCAGGTCGCCTCGAAGGCGATCGGCACGGACGCCTTCCAGGAGGCGGACATCGTCGGCATCACCATGCCGATCACCAAGCACAACTTCCTGGTCACCAAGGCCGAGGACATCCCGCGGGTCATCGCGCAGGCGTTCCACATCGCCTCCACCGGCCGCCCGGGCCCGGTCCTGGTCGACATCTCCAAGGACGCCCTCCAGGCGAAGACGATCTTCTCCTGGCCGCCCACCATGGACCTGCCCGGCTACCGCCCGGTGACCAAGCCGCACGCCAAGCAGATCCGCGAGGCCGCCAAGCTGATCACCTCCGCCCGGCGGCCCGTCCTCTACGTCGGCGGCGGCGTCCTCAAGGCGCGAGCCACCGCCGAGCTGAAGGTCCTCGCCGAACTCACCGGAGCGCCGGTCACCACCACCCTGATGGCGCTCGGCGCGTTCCCCGACAGCCACCCGCTGCACGTGGGAATGCCGGGCATGCACGGTGCGGTCGCCGCCGTCACCGCGCTGCAGAAGGCCGACCTGATCGTCGCCCTCGGAGCCCGCTTCGACGACCGCGTCACCGGCAAGCTGGACAGCTTCGCCCCGTACGCCAAGATCGTCCACGCCGACATCGACCCGGCCGAGATCGGCAAGAACCGCGCCGCCGACGTGCCGATCGTCGGTGACGCCCGCGAGGTCATCGCAGACCTGATCCAGGCGGTGCAGAAGGAGCACAGCGAGGGCCACAAGGGCGACTACACCGCCTGGTGGAGCGACCTGAACCGCTGGCGCGAGACCTATCCGCTCGGCTACGACCAGCCCGAGGACGGCTCGCTCTCCCCGCAGGCGGTCATCGAGCGCATCGGCCAACTCGCCCCCGAGGGCACCATCTTCGCCGCGGGCGTCGGCCAGCACCAGATGTGGGCCGCGCACTTCATCCAGTACGACAAGCCCGCCACCTGGCTGAACTCCGGCGGCGCCGGAACCATGGGCTACGCGGTCCCCGCCGCCATGGGCGCCAAGGCCGGACAGCCGGGCCGCACGGTCTGGGCGATCGACGGCGACGGCTGCTTCCAGATGACCAACCAGGAACTGACCACCTGCGCCCTGAACAACATCCCGATCAAGGTCGCCATCATCAACAACGGCGCCCTCGGGATGGTCCGCCAGTGGCAGACCCTGTTCTACAACCAGCGCTACTCCAACACCGTGCTGCACAGTGGCCCCGACGACATCAACCCGGAGGCCAAGGGCACGCGCGTGCCGGACTTCGTGAAGCTGTCCGAGGCGATGGGCTGCGCGGCCCTGCGCTGTGAGCGCCCGGAGGACCTGGACAAGGTCATCGAAGAGGCGAACTCCATCAACGACCGACCGGTGGTCATCGACTTCATCGTCCACGAGGACGCGATGGTGTGGCCGATGGTCGCCGCCGGCACCTCCAACGACGAGATCATGGCCGCCCGGGACGTCCGCCCCGACTTCGGCGACAACGAAGACGACTGAGCGAGAGAGACGTAAAAAGACCATGTCCAAGCACACGCTCTCGGTCCTGGTGGAGAACACCCCGGGCATCCTCGCCCGGATCGCCGCCCTGTTCTCGCGCCGCGGCTTCAACATCGACTCGCTCGCGGTCGGCGTCACCGAGCACCCCGACATCTCCCGCATCACCATCGTGGTGGGCGTCGAGGACCTGCCGCTGGAGCAGGTGACCAAGCAGCTCAACAAGCTCGTCAACGTGCTGAAGATCGTGGAGCTGGAGCCCGGTCAGGCCGTGCAGCGCGAACTCGTCCTGGTGAAGGTCCGCGCCGACAACGAGACCCGCTCCCAGATCGTCGAGATCGTCCAGCTGTTCCGCGCCAAGACCGTGGACGTCTCCCCGGAGGCCGTCACCATCGAGGCCACCGGATCCAGCGAGAAGCTGTCCGCCATGCTCAAGATGCTGGAGCCGTTCGGCATCAAGGAGCTGGTGCAGTCCGGCACGATCGCGATCGGCCGCGGTGCCCGTTCGATCACCGACCGCTCGCTGCGCGCTCTCGACCGATCCGCGTAAAGCTGAAGAGAGCCGAAGAGAACTGCAGTACGGCTGAAACCGGGCGGGTGGCGACACGCCGTCCGCCCGGATGCCGAGACCCCGAGACTTCCCTTCCCCTCACCGGCATACGGTGGGACGCACAACCTGCACACCAAGGAGAGAACCCAAAGTGGCCGAGCTGTTCTACGACGCTGACGCCGACCTGTCCATCATCCAGGGCCGCAAGGTCGCGGTCATCGGCTACGGCAGCCAGGGCCACGCCCACGCGCTGTCGCTGCGTGACTCCGGTGTCGACGTGCGTGTCGGTCTGCACGAGGGCTCCAAGTCCAAGGCCAAGGCCGAGGAGCAGGGCCTGCGCGTGGTGACGCCGTCGGAGGCCGCCGCCGAGGCCGACGTCATCATGATCCTGGTCCCGGACCCGATCCAGGCCCAGGTCTACGAGGAGTCCATCGCCCCGAACCTGAAGGACGGCGACGCGCTGTTCTTCGGCCACGGCTTCAACATCCGCTTCGGCTTCATCAAGCCCCCGGCCGGCGTGGACGTCTGCATGGTCGCCCCGAAGGGCCCGGGCCACCTGGTGCGCCGTCAGTACGAGGAGGGCCGCGGCGTTCCGTGCATCGCCGCCGTCGAGCAGGACGCCTCCGGAGGCGCCTTCGCGCTCGCCCTGTCGTACGCCAAGGGCATCGGCGGCACCCGCGCCGGCGTCATCAAGACGACCTTCACCGAGGAGACCGAGACCGACCTGTTCGGCGAGCAGGCCGTCCTCTGCGGTGGTACGGCCGCGCTGGTCAAGGCGGGCTTCGAGACCCTGACCGAGGCCGGCTACCAGCCGGAGATCGCCTACTTCGAGTGCCTGCACGAGTTGAAGCTGATCGTGGACCTCATGTACGAGGGCGGCCTGGAGAAGATGCGCTGGTCCATCTCCGAGACCGCCGAGTGGGGCGACTACGTCACCGGCCCGCGCATCATCACCGACGCCACCAAGGCCGAGATGAAGAAGGTCCTCGCCGAGATCCAGGACGGCTCCTTCGCTCAGCAGTGGATGGACGAGTACCACGGCGGCCTGAAGAAGTACAACGAGTACAAGCAGCAGGACTCCGAGCACCTGCTGGAGACCACGGGCAAGCAGCTGCGCAAGCTGATGAGCTGGGTGAACGAGGAGGCGTAAGCCTCACGTCAGGGGGCCGGGGCATGCTGCTCCGGCCCCCTGTTCCACAACCACCGGCGGGGCTACAAAATGTAGATTCCCGTCCGGGTGATACTTCCGCGGCGGCGCAAAACGGCGACCGCGGCGCCACTAGACTGCTGTACAACAACGCGTCAGGCCCACAGCGTCGTGCGTCTTCCGCGGCTAAGCGACCCCGAGAAATTTCCGGCACACCCCCACGCCGCCCGGCACGCACTCTCGCCGCACCGGCCAAAGGCCCTAGTAGCTCCGCTACGAGGACCTTCGTCCGGCACACCGAGAGCACGCACCGGCTGTGACATACAGCCGCTGCCGCGGCGGGCGCGGGAGCGCACCGGAAATTCCCCGGCGCCGCTCCCCTCCTCCGCCTGCGGCCGTCGGGACGGCCGTCCGCATGCTCTGGACTTGTGAGGACCTCACGTGAGCTCGAAACCCGTCGTACTCATCGCTGAAGAGCTGTCGCCCGCGACCGTGGACGCACTCGGCCCGGACTTCGAGATCCGGCACGCCAACGGAGCCGACCGAGCCGAACTGCTCTCCGCCATCGCCGATGTCGACGCGATCCTGATCCGCTCCGCGACCAAGGTCGACGCCGAGGCCATCGCCGCCGCGAAGAAGCTCAAGGTCGTCGCCCGCGCCGGCGTCGGCCTGGACAACGTCGACGTCTCCGCCGCCACCAAGGCCGGCGTGATGGTCGTCAACGCCCCGACCTCCAACATCGTGACCGCCGCCGAGCTGGCCTGCGGACTGATCCTCGCCTCCGCCCGCAACATCCCGCAGGCCAACGCCGCGCTGAAGAACGGCGAGTGGAAGCGCAGCAAGTACACGGGCGTCGAGCTGGCCGAGAAGACCCTCGGTGTCGTCGGCCTCGGCCGCATCGGCGCCCTGGTCGCCCAGCGCATGTCCGCCTTCGGCATGAAGGTCGTCGCCTACGACCCCTACGTCCAGCCCGCCCGCGCCGCGCAGATGGGCGTCAAGGTGCTGTCCCTGGACGAGCTGCTGGAGGTCTCCGACTTCATCACCGTCCACCTGCCCAAGACCCCCGAGACCCTCGGCCTCATCGGCGACGAGGCGCTGCGCCGGGTCAAGCCGAGCGTGCGCATCGTCAACGCCGCGCGCGGCGGCATCGTGGACGAGGCGGCGCTGTACGCGGCGCTGAAGGAGGGCCGGGTCGCCGGCGCCGGCCTCGACGTGTACGCCAAGGAGCCCTGCACCGACTCCCCGCTGTTCGAGCTGGACCAGGTGGTCTGCACCCCGCACCTCGGCGCCTCCACCGACGAGGCCCAGGAGAAGGCGGGCATCGCGGTCGCCAAGTCCGTGCGCCTCGCCCTCGCCGGTGAGCTGGTGCCGGACGCGGTCAACGTCCAGGGCGGTGTCATCGCCGAGGACGTCAAGCCCGGCCTGCCGCTCGCCGAGCGCCTCGGCCGTATCTTCACCGCGCTCGCCGGCGAGGTCGCGCACCGCCTCGACGTCGAGGTGTACGGCGAGATCACCCAGCACGACGTGAAGGTGCTGGAGCTGTCCGCGCTCAAGGGCGTCTTCGAGGACGTCGTCGACGAGACGGTGAGCTACGTCAACGCGCCGCTGTTCGCGCAGGAGCGCGGCGTCGAGGTCCGGCTGACCACCAGCTCCGAGTCGGCCGAGCACCGCAACGTGGTCACCGTGCGCGGCACGCTCGCCGACGGCGAGGAGGTGTCGGTCTCCGGCACGCTGGCCGGCCCGAAGCACATCCAGAAGATCGTCGCGGTCGGTGACTACGACGTCGACCTCGCCCTCGCCGACCACATGGTCGTCCTGCGCTACGAGGACCGTCCCGGTGTCGTCGGCACCGTCGGCCGCATCCTCGGCGAGGCCGGCATCAACATCGCCGGCATGCAGGTTGCTCGCGCAGCGGTGGGCGGCGAAGCGTTGGCTGTGCTCACTGTCGATGACACGGTGGGCTCCGCTGTTTTGGCCGAGGTTGCTTCCGAAATCGGTGCTACATCGGCCCGGTCGGTGAACCTGGCCTGAGTTGTTGTCCCGCCCGCCCGACTCGGCGGGCTGGAGGGCTGAACTCGTCTGCGAACGCCGGGCGGGCTGACTTTCGTCAGCCCGCCCGGCGTTCGTTCGTGGCCTACCTGTCGTCCCGCACCTCGATCCTCCGCAAGGACACCGCCGCCCCGACCGCTGCCAGCGCCAGCAGCACCGCCCCGGCGATCGCCGCGCCGTGCATCCCGGTGGTGAACGCCGCGCGGGCCGTGCCGAGCAGGGACTCGCCGGCCCGGCCCGGCAGGTGCGCGGCCGTGGCGAGGGCGTCGCCCAGGGTCTCGCGGGCCCGGGCCGGGGCGGTGGCCGGCATCTCGTGGCGGTAGACCGCCGTACCGATCGAGCCGAGGACCGCCATGCCGAGCGCGCCGCCGAACTCGGCGCTGGTCTCCAGCAGGGAGGAGGCCGTCCCCGCACGCTCCACCGGGGCACTGCTCATGGCCAGGTCGGTCAGCTGGGACATGATCGCGACGACGCCGCAGGCCAGGACACCGGCCCCGGCCAGCGCCAGCCACAGCGAGTCGGTGCCGACGAGGGCGAGCATCGCGTAACCGGCCGCCATCGCGGCGAAGCCGCCCGCGACCACGTACCCCCGGTTGACGCCCCGCTGCACGAGCTGTGCGGTGACCGGCCCGGCGAGCCCGATGAACACCGAGGGCAGCAGGCTCCACAGGGCCGCCGACAGCGGGCTGAAGCCGAGGACCGACTGCAGGTACTGCGTGGTGAAGATGGCCGAGCCCATCATGCCGAGGCTGCTGACGAGGTTCAGGACCAGCGCCGGGGTGAAGCCGTGGCCCTTCAGCAGGGCCGGCGGGATCAGCGGTGAGTCGCTGCTGCGCTGACGGTGGACGAAGAGCGCGGCGAAGAGCAGGCCGACGCTGACGGAGACGACGTACAGCGGGTGCCAGCCCTCGGAGGGGATCTCCTTCAGGCCGTAGACGACGGGGAGCACGGCCGCCATGGACAGCGGGACGCTCACCCAGTCGAAACGCCCGGGGTTCGGATCCCTGGACTCCGGCAGCAGCACCGGACCGAGGAGCAACAGCAGTGCCATCGCGGGCAGGTTGACCAGGAAGACCGAGCCCCACCAGAAGTGCTCGACCAGGATGCCGCTCATCACGGAGCCGAGCGCGATACCGCCGGTCATGACGCCGGACCACAGCCCGATCGCCTTCGCACGCTGAGCGGGGTCGGTGAACATCGTGCGCAGCAGCGCCATCGTGGACGGCATCAGGGTCGCACCGCCGACGCCGAGGATCGCGCGGGCCGCGATCAGGGTGTCGGCGCTGCCGGCGTAGGCCGCGAGGAGCGAGGCGCCGCCGAAGGCCGCGGCCCCCATGAGGAGCAGTTTGCGGCGGCCGATGCGGTCGCCGAGCGAGCCCATCGTCATCAGCAGACCGGCCAGGACGAAGCCGTAGACGTCGAAGATCCACAGCTGCTGGGTGCCGCTCGGGTGCAGGTCCGCGCTGATCGCGGGGGTCGCGAAGTACAGGACCGAGACGTCCATCGAGACCAGCAGCAGCGGCAGCATCAGCACGCCGAGAGCGGTCCATTCGCGCCGTCCGGCACGGGTGGCCGGGGTTGTGGTGGTGCTCGTCGCGTTCGTCATGACAGGGACTGTACGCACGTCTTAAACGCTTGTCTAGAACGATTGTATAAGTCACCCGTCTAGGACGCTCGTATGGATCGGCGATAGGGTGGCGCCCATGGGACACCGTGAGGATCTGCTCGAAGGCGCCAAGCGCTGCCTGATGGAGAAGGGGTTCCTGCGTACGACCGCGCGGGACATCGTCAAGGAGTCGGGGACCAACCTGGCGTCGATCGGCTACCACTACGGGTCGAAGGACGCGTTGCTGGTGCAGGCGTACATCGCGCTGATCGAGGGCGTGGGGGAGAGGTTCGACCCGGCGTTCGGCGGCGAGTTCAGCCAGTCGCCGGGTTCGCTGGAGCGCTTCCAGGAGGTGTGGGCGACGATCATCCGCACGGTGCCCGAGTCGCGGGCGGTCTGGCTGCTCAGCTTCGAGCTGATGTTCCAGGGCGACGATCGCATCGCGGAGGTGCGCAAGCTGCTGGCCGAGGCGCAGAAGGAGGGGCGCTCGGGGCTGGTGTCCCTCTTCAGCGGCGTCCCGGAAGCCGACCTCGACGAGGAGGCCACCGAAACCGAGGGCCGCTTCTACATGACCCTCCTCAACGGCCTCATGGTCCAGTGGCTCTTCGACCCGGCCTCGGCGACCAGCGCGGAGCAGTTGACGGAGGGGCTACGACGGATCATCGCGGCTAGCGCGAGTGGGAGTGGGAGTGGGAGCGCGGGCGCTCGGTGAGGTGCTGGGGCGCTGACCCTGACGCCCCGCAGCGGCGACTTTTCAGCTCGGGTCGGCGAAGCCGAAGCCCAGGCGTGCCCGTTTCAGTGCCATGTGCAGCAGCAGGCGGTCCTCGCCGTCGTCCAGGTCCAGGCCGGTCAGTTGCTCGACGCGGGAGAGGCGGTAGTAGAGGGTCTGCCGGTGGATGCCCAGCTCGGCCGCCGTACGGCCGGCCTGGCCGGCGCAGTCGAGGTAGACCTCGGCGGTGCGGGCCAGTTCCCGGTGGGCGGGGGAAAGGAGAGGGCCGGCCACGGGATCGTGCGCGGCCTGCGGCGGCAGCGCGGTCAGCAGCCGGTACGGCCCGATGTGCGCCCACTGGGCGACCGGCCCGAACCGCGGCTCGGCCAGCGCGGCGCGCGTGGCGGCGGCGGCCTCCCGCCAGAGCGTGCCCAACTCGGCGAGGCCGGTGCGGGGATCACCAACCCCGGCGGCGCATACGGCACCCCCGGCGCCCCTGGCCATTCCGGAGGGCCCCACCGCAGCCGCCGCAGCCGCCCGAGCCCCGGCCCCGCGCGCCGCGTCCCCTGGTGCCGCCGCCCCTGTCCCCGCCCCGCCCCCGTGCGGCGCGCCCCCCGGTGTCGGCGTGCCTGTTCCCGCCCCGCCCCCGCGCGTCGCGCGCGGCGCGTCCCCCACCGCGCCCTGAACCCCCTCGGCCTCCTTGAGGAGGCGGGTGGCCGCTGCCAGGGCCGGCGTGGTCACCTGCGGTGTCCGCAGTCGTACCAGCAGGGCGAGGCTCTGTTGCGAGGGGCCCCAGGGAAGCGTGCACAGGGCGGTGGCGTGGGGGATCGTGCGGGCGGCGGGGGCGTCTTCCGGGTCGGCCGAGGGCCAGGGGGCGACGCAGACGAGGGTGAGCGGGCCGTCGGCGCGGGGGCCGAGGGCGGTGCGCAGTTCCGCCACCGCCATGTCCTGCTGCCAGCCGCGCTCGGCGGTGAGCACCGCCCGCAGCTCCCGGCTCAGCCCGGCCCCGGCCTCCGCCTCGTCCGCGAGCAGCGCGCCGATCCGGCCGGCCACCTCCATCGCGGCGGCCAGCTGTGCGTCCGTCGGCCCGGGCTCGCTGTCCAGCAGCCAGACATAGCCGAGGGCGACGCCCCGATGGCGTACGGGCAGGCAGATCCGGCCCCGGTACACCCCGGCTTCCGGGGTCGGCGGGATCCGCACCGGGCCGGTCGCGCGGGTGATCCCGAAGCCCTCGAACCACGCCCGGACCGTGGCCGTGGAGCGCCGGGTCAGGATCGAGCGGGTGCGCACCGGGTCCAGCGCGGAGGGATCCAGCTCGTCGTCGCTGTCGTAGGCGCCGAAGGCGATCAGCTCGAAGTCGCGGTTCTCCAGGGTCGCCGGGGCGCCCAGCAGCTCCGAGATCTCGTCCACCAGTTCCTGGTAGTCGCCCTTGAAGGCTTTGAAGCCCTTGAAATCCGCCGCCACTCGGGCATTCTCCCTCATTTTCCGGCGGCCTTCATACACCTGTCTGAGATCCAGTGCACGGATGCGTGACAGCTGTCGATGGCCCACGATCGGAGAGATCCTTAGGTTTCACGGTGGTTCTCCGTGCCGTACCCGAATCGTCGAGTGACGGCCGAATTGGTGCTTGTCTGTGGAGGTGCCCCGTGCTGGGTCCCGTGATTCTCGCCGCGTCGCGCAGCGACCGGATGCGACGCCTGATCTCGGCGGCCCCGGTGACCAAGCAGGTCGTCGACCGCTTCATCCCGGGCGAGACCGTCGACGACATCGTGCCGATCATCAAGGACCTGACGGCCAAGGGCCTGGAGCTGACGATGGACGTCGTCGGCGAGGACATCACCACCCCCGAGCAGGCCTCCGCCGCCCGGGACGCCTATCTGCTGCTGATCGACCACCTCAAGGAGCTGGAGCTCGGCGAGCGGGTCGAGATGTCGGTGAAGCTGTCCATGTTCGGGCAGGCACTCGACGGCGGGCACGAGCTGGCGCTCGCCAACGTCCGCCCGGTCGTGGCGGCCGCCGCCGCCATCGGTACGACCGTCACCCTCGACGCCGAGGACCACACCACCCTCGACTCGATGTTCGCCATCCACGACGAGCTGCGGAAGGACTACCCGCAGACCGGCTGCGTCATCCAGGCCTACCTCTTCCGCACCGAGGCCGACGCCCGCCGCCTCGCCGCGAACGGCAGCCGTGTCCGCCTGGTGAAGGGCGCCTACAAGGAGCCCGCCGAGGTCGCCTACCAGCAGAAGCACGAGATCGACAAGGCGTACGTCCGTGTCCTGCGGATCCTGATGGAGGGCGAGGGGTACCCGATGATCGGGTCCCACGACCCGCGCCTGATCGCCATCGCCCAGGAGCTGGCCCACAAGGCCGGCCGCAAGCTCGACGAGTACGAGTTCCAGATGCTGTACGGCATCCGCGGCGACGAGCACCTGCGACTGGCCGCCGAGGGCCACCGCATGCGCGTCTACACCGCCTACGGCACCGACTGGTACGGCTACTTCATGCGCCGTCTCGCGGAGAAGCCGGCGAACCTGCGCTTCTTCCTCCGCTCGATGGTCAGCAAGGGCTGAGTCCGAACACCCGCTCACGTACAAGGAGTCAAGGAACCTATGGACGCTGTGACCCAGGTCCCCACCCCCGTCAACGAGCCGGTGCACGGCTACGCCCCCGGCTCGCCCGAGCGTGCCCGGCTGGAGGCCAAGCTCAAGGAGCTGGCCGAGAACCCGATCGACCTGCCGATGACCATCGGCGGCGAGAAGCGGATGGGCGGCGGCGAGCCGTTCCAGGTGGTCCAGCCGCACAACCACAAGGCCGTCATCGGCACCGGCCGCCACGCCACGCAAGCGGACGCGAAGGACGCCATCGACGCGGCCCTGGCCGCCGCCCCGGCCTGGCGCGCGATGTCCTTCGACGACCGCGCCGCGATCATCCTGCGCGCCGCCGAGCTGCTGGCCGGCCCGTGGCGCGAGACGATCGCCGCCTCCACCATGCTGGGCCAGTCGAAGACCGCCCAGCAGGCCGAGATCGACACGCCGTGCGAGCTCGTCGACTTCTGGCGCTTCAACGTCCACTACGCGCGCCAGATCCTCGCCGAGCAGCCCCCGGCGAACTCCCCGGGCGTGTGGAACCGCCTCGACCACCGTCCGCTGGAGGGCTTCGTCTACGCGATCACGCCCTTCAACTTCAGCGCCATCGCGGGCAACCTGCCGACGGCCCCCGCGCTCATGGGCAACGTCGTCGTCTGGAAGCCGTCCCCGACGCAGACCCACGCGGCCGTGCTGCTGATGCAGCTCCTGGAGGAGGCCGGCCTGCCCAAGGGCGTCATCAACCTGGTCACCGGTGACGGCATCGAGGTCTCCAAGGTCGCCCTGGAGCACCGTGACCTCGCCGGCATCCACTTCACGGGTTCGACCAAGACCTTCCAGTACCTGTGGAAGACGGTCGGCAACAACATCGAGAAGTATCGTTCGTACCCGCGTCTGGTCGGCGAGACCGGCGGTAAGGACTTCCTGGTCGCCCACCCGAGCGCCGACCGCGCGGTGCTGAAGACCGCCCTGACCCGGGGTGCCTTCGAGTACCAGGGCCAGAAGTGCTCCGCGACCTCCCGGGCGTACATCCCGGCGTCGATCTGGAACAGCGGTTTCAAGGAGGAGTTCGCGGCCGAGGTCGACCACCTCACCATGGGTGACGTCACCGACCTGTCGAACTTCATCGGTGCCGTGATCGACGACCGTGCCTTCGCCAAGAACAAGGCCGCGATCGACCGCGCGAAGTCCGACCCGACCTGCGAGATCGTCGCGGGCGGCAGCTACGACGACTCGGTCGGTTACTTCGTCCGCCCGACGGTCGTCGTCTCCACCGACCCGGAGAACGAGATCTTCCGCACGGAGTACTTCGGCCCGTTCCTCGGCGTCTACGTCTATGAGGACGACCAGTACGACGCGATGCTGACCCAGATGGAGTCGGTGTCGGACTACGCCCTCACCGGCTCGGTCATCGCGAACGACCGCGCGGCGGCGGCGTACACGATGGAGAAGCTGCGCTACGCGGCCGGCAACTTCTACGTCAACGACAAGTCGACCGGTGCCGTCGTCGGCCAGCAGCCCTTCGGCGGCGGCCGCTCCTCCGGCACCAACGACAAGGCCGGCGCCCCGCAGAACCTGCTGCGCTGGACCCTGACCCGCGCCATCAAGGAGACCCTGGTCCCGCCGACCGACTACTCCTACCCGCACATGGGCTGACCCTCGGCCCCCTGAGCACGGGCCGGGAAGCCTGACACCGAGCAGGCTTCCCGGCCCGTTTCCAATCCAGAGCGGAGGTATCTGACGGCACATCACCCGAACGCACGAATGCCCAGCTCAGAGCGGTGTGACGCGGTGCACTGTCTCAGATAGTAGGAAGTCCGAGTAATTGTGGAGACAGAAGCGGGCCGCTCCCTTAACTTTGTAGGAGCCGAACGTCTCGCTCGATCAAGCGAATGGCGGTCGTGAGCCGGGCCCGGTGCAGGCAACCCCTGCGGCCCTTCGGCTCCCCGCCCCTTCCGGCGTCTCGCAATCTCTCATTGCCGTGCTCCGTGTTTGCCGAAGGAGTCGATTCCCATGGCCGAGACGACCGTCCGCCGCCGAGTCCGCCGCGTGTCCCCCGCGAGCGAGTCCGACCGCAAGAACGCCGCCGCCGCGCTCCAGCGCGCCCTCGACCGCCGCGACAACGGCGGCGAGACCGGCCACTGAGACCCCGTCGGAAGCCGCCCCGGTCGTCCATATGGTGGACGGGCCGTGTCATCACCTGGGACGAGGAGTAGGGTGCCCGCATGTCTCGCAGCATCGATCTCGCAGTGATCCCCGGGGACGGCATCGGACAGGAAGTCGTGTCCGAGGGTCTCAAGGTCCTCTCCGCCGTCCTGCCGCAGGATGTGAAGCTGGAGACCAGGGAGTACGACTTCGGCGCCAAGCGCTACCACGCCACCGGTGAGACCCTCACCGACGCCGATCTCGACGCGCTGAAGCAGCACGACGCCATCCTGCTCGGCGCCATCGGCGACCCGTCGGTGCCCTCCGGCGTCCTGGAGCGCGGCTTCCTGCTGAGGCTCCGCTTCGCCTTCGACCACCACGTCAACCTGCGCCCGTCCAAGCTCCTCCCCGGTGTCGCCACCCCGCTCGCCGGCCAGCCGGAGATCGACTTCGTCGTCGTCCGCGAGGGCACCGAGGGCCCGTACACCGGCAACGGCGGCACCATCCGCAAGGGCACCGAGCACGAGGTCGCCACCGAGGTCTCCGTCAACACCGCCTTCGGTGTCGAGCGTGTCGTCCGGGACGCGTTCGCCCGCGCGCAGGCCCGCCCGCGCAAGAAGCTCACCCTCGTCCACAAGAACAACGTGCTGACCTTCGCCGGTCACCTGTGGACGAACGTCTTCAACAAGGTGGCCCAGGAGTTCCCCGAGGTCACCACCGACTACATCCACGTCGACGCGGCGACCATCTACCTGGTCACCGACCCCGGCCGGTTCGACGTGATCGTCACCGACAACCTCTTCGGCGACATCATCACCGACCTCGCCGCAGCCGTCTCCGGCGGCATCGGCGTGGCCGCGAGCGGGAACATCAACCCCTCCCGCGAGTTCCCCTCGATGTTCGAGCCGGTCCACGGATCCGCGCCCGACATCGCCGGACAGGGCAAGGCCGACCCCACCGCCACCGTTCTGTCCGTCGCCCTGCTGCTGCGCCACCTCGGCTACGACAGCGAGGCCGACCGCATCGACGCGGCGGTCGCCGCGGACCTCACCGAGCGCGCCGCGCTGGGTGCCCGCAGCACCTCGCAGATCGGCGACGCGCTCGCCACCCGAGTAGCCGGCTGACCCGGCGCTCCCGCACGAGAAGCCGCCGGGTCGGACGACCACCCGGCGGCTTCCGCATGTCCCCGCCGGGTGCCACCATCGACCCCGGGCCGCATTCACCCCCATTCCTTCCGCCGCGGGCCCCGCGCGATAATCGGACGCGGAGCCGCGGCATGAGGGAAAGCTCGGACGTCCTAACACTGGCAGGTCGCAGTGACGGGGCGTGAGCGCGGCCCGTCACAACAACCGGTGAAGGACACATCACTCATGACGACGCCCACGATCGAGCTCAAGCCCTCCGCCAGCCCCCTCGCCGCCGCAGAGCGCGAGGCGATCCTGGCCAACCCGGGGTTCGGCCGCCACTTCACCGACCACATGGTGACGATCAAGTGGACCGAGGGCCGCGGCTGGCACGACGCCCAGCTCGTCCCGTACGGCCCGATCTCCCTCGACCCCTCCACCCACGTCCTGCACTACGGCCAGGAGATCTTCGAGGGACTGAAGGCCTACCGCCAGCCCGACGGCTCGATCGCGCTGTTCCGCCCCGAGGCGAACGCCCGCCGCTTCCGCAACTCCGCCCGCCGCATGGCGATGGCCGAGCTGCCCGAGGAGCTGTTCATCGCCGCGCTGGACGCGCTGCTCACCCAGGACGCCGACTGGGTCCCGCCGCACGGCGGCGAGCAGTCGCTGTACCTGCGTCCGTTCATGTTCGCCACGGAGGCCGCGCTCGGCGTGCACCCGGCGAACGAGTACCTGTTCATGCTCATCGCCTCGCCCTCCGGCGCGTACTTCGCCGGTGGCGTCAAGCCGGTCACCATCTGGGTCTCCGAGGACCACGTCCGCGCCGTCCCCGGCGGCACCGGCGACGCCAAGACCGGCGGCAACTACGCCGCCTCGCTGCTGCCCCAGGCCGAGGCCGCCGCGCACGGCTGCGACCAGGTTGTCTACCTCGACGCGGTCACCCGCACCAAGGTCGAGGAGAGCGGCAGCATGAACGTCGCCTTCGTGTACGGCGACCGGATCGTCACCCCCGCCCTGACCGGCTCGATCCTGGAGGGCATCACCCGCGACTCGCTGCTCCAGGTCGCCCGCGACCTCGGCTACACCGCCGAGGAGGGCGTGGTCACCCTCGAGCAGTGGCGCAAGGACGCCGCCTCGGGCGCGCTCACCGAGGTCTTCGCCTGCGGCACCGCCGCCGTGGTCACGCCCATCGGGCACGTCAAGACCAAGACGGACGCCTGGACCCACGGCGACGGCACCCCCGGCGAGGTCACCCTCCGCCTGCGCGAGGCCCTGCTCGGCATCCAGCGCGGTGTGACGGACGACAAGCACGGCTGGATGCACAAGATCGGCTGAGCCTTTCGGCCGGCGGTGCCCGACGACCCAGGTCCGGTTCGGCACCGCCGGTCACCGCCGTACGGGCTGAGCGCCGTCGCAGCGGACAAAGGGGTCGGCCGACAAAGGGAACAGCGGTCGAACGGGGGCGGCGGATGGACCCGCACGGCGCCGAGGTCCGGCGTGCCGCGCACGAGATCCGGATGCGGCTCGATCCGCACCCCTCCGGCCGGCTCGACGCCAACATCCCCGTGCACGTGGGCCGCCGTCTGACGGGGCTTCAGTTCGACACCGTCCGTTCGGTCCGGATCGGCACCAAGTCGCTCGCCTTGTGGCCGTACCGCTTCCTGACCGACCGGGACGCCGACGACCTGCTGCGGCTCTTCGAGAAGGTCGTCGCCGGTGGCCGTCACCTCGCGCTCATGGCCCACTTCACCCACCCGCAGGAACTGCGCCCGCCGGTGGTGCGGGAGGCGATGCGCAGGGTGCGGGACACTGGTGCCGTGATCCGCTGCCAGGGGCCGCTGGTCGCCGGGATCAACGACAGCGCCGAGGCGTGGGCGGAGCTGTGGGAGGAGACGAACCGCGCTGGGGGCGGTGCCGTACTACCAGTTCGTGGAGCGGGACACCGGCCCGCAGGGCTACTTCGGGGTGCCGCTGGCCCGCGGCCACGCGATCTTCCGTGACGCCTACGCCCGGGTCTCCGGGCTCGCCCGCACGGTGCGCGGACCGGTGATGTCGGCGATGCCGGGCAAGGTTTGTGTGGACGGCGTCGCCGAGGTGGCGGGCGAGAAGGTCTTCGTCCTCCACCTGATCCAGGCCCGCGACCCCGAGCTGGTGGACCGGCCGTTCTTCGCCGCGTACGACGAGGGCGCGACCTGGTTCACCGACCTGAAGCCGGCGTTCGGCGCGGCCCGCTTCCTGCCGGGCCTGGAGGCGGGGTGACCGACTAGCCCCGGCTCTCGGCGCCGACCGGTTCCTGCGCGGCCTCGACGCGGGCCGATTCCGGTTGCCGGGGCGTCAGGATCAGGTAGATCAGGCCGCCTACCGCGCCCGACAGCAGGAAGCTGCAGTCCACGCCGCCGGTCAGGTGCAGCAGCGGGCCCTGGTACGACGGCAGGGACACCGCCAGCAGACCGACGCCGGCGCCCAGGGCCCAGGAGGCGGTCGCCCGGATGTTCCAGCCAGCCCGGTACCAGTAGATTCCGCCCCGCGAACGGCGGTTGAAGACCTGCAGGGCGTCGGCGTCGTACACACCGCGACAGCGGGCGAAGCCGATGAGGGTGATCACGGCCCACGGGGTGCCGACGGCGGTGAGGAGGAGGACGAAGGACGTCATCGCGGACTGGGCGTTCCAGGCGTAGTGGCCGGCGAACACGCAGGCCGTGGCCACGATCGCGACCGTGTAGGTGGCTCGGGCGCGGGACGCCCTGGGCAGGATCGCGTCCAGGTCCAGGCCCATGGAGTACAGCATCAGACCGGCGTTGCCGACCGAGCCGGCCGAGGCGGACAGCAGCAGCGGGATCAGGTACCAGGTGGGGGAGGCCTGCACCAGCGGACCGGCGTAGTCGAGGGCCGCGCGGGCGCCGTACGCCGTGAACGTGCCGAACAGCTGCGGCACCAGCAGGCCCAGGATCAGACCCAGCCAAGTGGCGCGCAGGACGCGGCGGCCCGAGTGGCGGGCGGGGGAGATGTACCGGGTGTAGTCGCCGAGCAGGGTGATGAAGGCGATGGGACCGGACAGGCCCGCGGCCACGGCCGAGAGGAACCAGGTCGGCCAGAACGAGCCGAGCAGATAGCCGCCCGTCTGGGGCATGGCCGCGGTGGAGAAGTGCGGGGCGTAGGCGAGGACGCCGAGCAGCAGCAGGACGGTCATTCCGATGGACAGGACCTTCGACATGTTCAGCAGCACCCGGTAGCCGTACACCGCGCCCGCGACCGTGGCACCGGCGAGCAGCGCGTAGACGACGGCGTACGACACCCCGTCCGCGGGCAGCCCGAACATCCGGCCGAGCACGCTGATCATCACGTCGCCGCCGATCCACACCGTCAGCGCGGTGTAGCCGAGGGCGAGCAGCAGGCCGACGACCGAGCCGACCAGCCGGCCCCGGACGCCGAACTGGGCGCCGGAGGAGGTGGAGAGGTTGGTGGCGGTGCGCAGGGAGATGAGGGCCAGCGGTGCCGTCACCGCCGTACCGACGACCGTGCCCGCCACGATCGAGCTGACCGACGCCCACCAGCCGAGCCCGAAGGACGGGGGCAGCCAGCCGAAGATGATCACTCCGAGGCAGAGGTTGGAGCCGAGCAGGATCGAGACGAGGTCGCGCGGACCGCTGGTCCGCTCCTCGTCCGGGATGGTGTCGACTCCGCGCTGTTCTATCGGCATGGCTGGTCTCCTTCGACTACCGCCGTTCCAGTTAGAGCGACGTTCAATGTCTGTGAAGCGAAGCCGAGAGTCAATGCTTCCGTCTCACGAATTCTGTGTTTAGAGTGATGTTCTAAAGTATGGAAGGCAAGGAGGTGCCGCGTCGTGAGACTGACCCCCACGGAACGTGACCGGCTGCTGCTCTTCGGAGCCGCCGAGCTGGCCCGGGCCCGCCGGGCGCGCGGCCTGAAGCTGAACGTGCCGGAGGCGACCGCGCTGATCGCGGACACCGTGTGCGAGGCGGCCCGGGACGGCAGGCGGCTCGCCGAGGCCATCGAGGCGGCCCGTTCGGTGCTCGGCCTCGAGGACGTGCTGCCCGGGGTCGCCGATGTCGTCACCGAGGTGATGGTCGAGGCGGTCTTCGACGACGGCTCCCGGCTCGCGGTGGTCTCCGACCCCATCGGCGGCGGCCTCGGCGAGCAGGCACCTGGCGCGCTGCTGCCCGGACCCCAGCACGCGGACCCGGCGCCGGTCGTCCGGCTGCCGGTCACCAACACCGCGACCGTGCCGGTCTCCGTCACCTCCCACTTCCACTTCTTCGAGGCCAACCCGCGCCTGGACTTCGTGCGGGAGAAGGCCTACGGCATGCGCCTCGCCGTCCCCGCGGGCTCCTCGGTGCGCTTCGGCCCCGGCGAGAGCGTCGAGGTGGGACTGGTGCCGATCGGCGGCGACCGGGTCGCGATCGGCTTCGCGGGACTGGTCGACGGGCCGCTGGACGCGCCCGGCGCGCGGGAAGAGGCCCTGCGCAGGGCCGCCGCCTGCGGATATCTGGGAGCGACGACGGACGGAGGCGAGAAGCGATGAGCCGCTCGAAGGGGCGCGAGGTGAGCCGGGCGATCCACATCGACCCGCACGCCTACGCCGCCACCCACGGCCCCCGCGCCGGCGACCGCATCCGGCTCGGCGACTCGGGCCTGACCATCCGCGTGGAGTCCGACTCCCAGCGCTACGGCGACGAGTTCCTGGCCGGCTTCGGCAAGACCGCCCGCGACGGACTGCACCTGAAGGCCGCCGCCGTCCGCGAGACCTGTGACGTCGTCATCAGCAACGTAGTGGTGATCGACGCCGTGCAGGGCATCCGCAAGGTGTCCATCGGCATCCGGGAAGGCCGGATCTGCGCCATCGGGCGCGCGGGCAACCCCGACACCCTCGACGGCGTGGACGTCGTGGTCGGCACCGGCACCTCCATCGTCTCCGGTGAGGGGCTGATCGCCACCGCCGGAGCCGTCGACACCCATGTCCACCTGCTGTCGCCGCGCATCATGGAGGCCTCGCTGGCCTCCGGCGTCACCACGATCATCGGGCAGGAGTTCGGCCCCGTGTGGGGCGTCGGCGTCAACTCGCCCTGGGCCCTGCGCCACGCCTTCAACGCCTTCGACGCCTGGCCGGTCAACATCGGCTTCCTGGGCCGGGGTTCGTCCTCGCACAGCGCCCCGCTGGTCGAGGCGCTGGCCGAGGGCGGCGCGTCCGGCTTCAAGGTGCACGAGGACATGGGCGCGCACACGCGGGCGTTGGACACCGCCCTGCGCGTCGCCGAGGAGCACGACGTCCAAGTCGCGCTGCACAGCGACGGGTTGAACGAATGCCTGTCCGTCGAGGACACCCTTAGGGTGCTGGAGGGCCGCACCATCCACGCCTTCCACATCGAGGGCTGCGGCGGCGGACACGTGCCCAACGTGCTGAAGATGGCCGGCGTCCCGAACGTCATCGGCTCCTCCACCAACCCCACCCTGCCCTTCGGCCGGGACGCGGTCGCCGAGCACTACGGCATGATCGTCTCCGTCCACGACCTCAAGCCCGACCTGCCCGGCGACGCCGCCATGGCCCGCGACCGCATCCGCGCCGGCACCATGGGCGCCGAGGACATGCTGCACGACCTGGGCGCGATCGGCATCACCTCCTCCGACGCCCAGGGCATGGGCCGCGCCGGTGAGACGGTCCGCCGCACCTTCGCCATGGCCGGCAAGATGAAGGCCGAGCTGGGGCCCCTTGAGGGCGACGGCGAGGGCGACGACAACGCCCGCGTCCTGCGCTACCTGGCCAAGCTGACGATCAACCCGGCCATCGCGCACGGCCTCGCGCACGAGGTCGGCTCGATCGAGACCGGCAAGCTCGCCGACATCGTGCTGTGGCGCCCGGAGTACTTCGGCGCCAAGCCGCAGCTCGTCCTCAAGTCCGGCTTCCCGGCGTACGGCGTGACCGGCGACCCGAACGCGGCCACCGACACCTGCGAACCCCTCGTGCTGGGCCCGCAGTTCGGCTCGTACGGCGCCACCGCCGCCGACCTCTCGGTCGCGTTCGTCGCCCAGGCGGCCGTCGACCAGGGGGGCGACACCATGCCGACCCGCAGGAGAAGGGTCGCCGTGCGCGGCACCCGCGGCATCGGCCCCGCCGACCTGCGGCTGAACGCCCGGATCGGCGCGGTCGACGTCGACCGGCGCACCGGCCTGGTCACCCTCGACGGCGACCCGCTCAGCTCCGAGCCCGCCGACTCCGTCTCCCTCAACCGCCTCTACTTCCTCTAACCTCCAGGGACTTCACATGACCACCCCCGCCGCCGACGGCTTCCGCATGCCCGCCGAGTGGACCCCGCACGAGCGCACCTGGATGGCCTGGCCGGGCCCCAACCCCACCTTCGACGACCCGGACGACCTCGCCGCCTCTCGCGCCGCCTGGGCCTCGGTGGCCCGCGCGATCCGCCGCTTCGAGCCCGTGACCGTGGTGTGCGGTCCCGGCCAGTCCGCCGAGGCGCAGGCGCTGCTCGGCCCGGACATCGACACCGTCGAGCGGGACCTGGACGACGCCTGGATGCGGGACATCGGCCCCACGTTCCTGACCAACAGTAAGGGTGAACTGGCCGCGGTGGACTGGACGTTCAACGGCTGGGGAGCGCAGGACTGGGCCCGCTGGGAGCACGACGCCAAGATCGCCGCGTATGTCTCGGACCTCGCGGGCGCGAAGACGTACGCCTCGAAGCTGGTCAACGAGGGCGGCGCGATCCACGTCGACGGCGAGGGCACCGTGCTGCTGACCGAGACGGTCCAGCTCGGCCCCGAGCGCAACCCGCACTGGTCGAAGGAGGAGGTCGAGGCCGAGATCCACGCCCACCTCGGCACGAGCAGGGCGATCTGGCTGCCGCGCGGCCTGACCGGCGACTATCCCCCCTACGGCTTCGGCACCCTCGGCCACGTCGACATCGTGGCCGCCTTCGCCCGCCCCGGAGTCGTGGTGGCGCACTCCCAGCCGGACCCGGCGCACCCCGACCACGAGGTCACCAAGGAGGTCCTCGGCATCCTGCGCTCCCAGACCGACGCCCGGGGCCGTGCGCTGGAGGTCGTCGAGGTCCCCGCCCCGACCGTGCTGGAGGCCGACGGCCACTGGGCCGACTACTCCTACATCAACCACTACATCTGCAACGGCGGCGTGGTGCTGTGCGGCTTCGACGACCCCCGCGACGAGATCGCCGCCGGGATCTTCCGCCGCCTGTTCCCCGAGCGGACCGTGACCCTGGTGGACGCGCGTACGATCTTTGCGGGTGGGGGCGGCATCCACTGCATCACCCAGCAGCAGCCGAAGGTCTGAGCGTGACGTAGGAGACATCGATGGCCGGTGCGGCACGGGCGCGGAAGAACGCCCCGCCCCGCGAGGAGGTACTCGCCGCCGCCATGGACATGATCGCCGAGCGCGGTCTGGAGAAGCTCACCATGGCGGCGCTCGGCCGCGAGGTCGGGATGAGCAGCGGCCATCTCCTTTACTACTTCCGCTCCAAGGACGAGCTGCTGCTGCAGACCCTGGAGTGGAGCGAGGGCAGGCTCGGCGCGGAACGGGACCGGCTGCTCACCGGCCCCGCGACCGCCGCCGAGCGCCTGGCGGCCTACGTCGACCTGTACGTCCCCGACGGCCACCGGGACCCGCACTGGACGCTGTGGCTGGAGGTCTGGAACCGCTCGCAGAACGCCGACGACGACGCGCGTACCCGGCAGGTGGCCATCGAGGGCGCCTGGCACCGCGACCTGGTCGCACTGATCGCCGAGGGCGTCTCACGGGGCGAGTTCCGCAAGGTGGACGCCGACCGTTTCGCGACGAGGCTGCGTGCGCTGCTGGACGGGTTCTCCATCCACGTCGCCATCGGGCTGCGGGGCACCGACCGCGACCAAGTGCTGGTTCATGTCAGTGAGTTCATCGCCGACTCCCTCCTGGCACCGGCCGGGTAAAGGAATCGTCTGCTCCGGTGCCGGGCATGTACCGGCCCATGGGACCACAACACTGGAAGAGGATCTGGGTCGGTTCGGCGGGGAACATGGTCGAGTGGTTCGACTGGTTCGTGTACGCGAGCTTCGCCACCTACTTCGCCGGCGCGTTCTTCCCGAGCGGCAGTCCGACGGCCCAACTCATGAACACCGCGGGCATCTTCGCGGTCGGTTTCTTCATGCGCCCCGTGGGCGGCTGGCTGCTGGGCCGGGTCGGCGACCGCAAGGGCCGCAAGGCGGCGCTGACGCTGACCGTGACGCTGATGTCGGCGTCGGCGATCCTCATCGCCGTCGCCCCGACCTACGCGGTCGCCGGCTACGGCGGCGCACTCGTGCTGCTCGTCGCCCGCCTGCTGCAGGGCCTGTCGGTGGGCGGCGAGTACGCGGCCAGCGCCACCTATCTGACCGAGGCCTCGGACCCCGGGCGGCGCGGGTTCGCCTCCAGCTTCCAGTACGTCTCCATGACCGCCGGGCAGATCGTCGGCCTCGGACTGCAGATCATCCTGCAGCGGACCATGTCCGACGGCGCGCTGCACAGCTACGGCTGGCGCATTCCGTTCGTCGTGGGCGCGCTCGGCGCGGCGGTCGTCTTCTACCTGCGGCGCAGCATGCTGGAGACCGAGGTCTACGAGGAGGACGCCTCGCACGCCGAGGAGCGCGGCACCCTGCGCGCCCTGTGGCAGCACCGGCGGGAGGCGTTCCTGGTCATCGCGCTCACCATGGGCGGCACCCTCGCGTACTACACGTACACCACCTATCTGACCAAGTACCTGTCCAACTCGGCGGGACTGCCCAAACAGACGGCGACGCTCGTCTCCTTCACCGCGCTGGTCGTCTTCGCCTGCCTCCAGCCGCTCGCGGGCGCCCTCTCCGACCGGATCGGCCGGCGCCCGCTGCTCATCACCTTCGCGATCGGCTCCACCGTCCTCACCGTGCCGATCATGAATCTGCTGGGGCACGCGGGCAGCTTCTGGCCGGCCCTCGGGCTCGCCCTGCTCGCGCTGGTCGTGGTCACCGGCTACACCTCGATCAACGCCTGTGTGAAGGCCGAGCTGTTCCCGACCGGCATCCGCGCGCTCGGGGTGGCCCTGCCGTACGCCCTCGCCAACGCCCTGTTCGGCGGCACCGCGGAATACGTCGCCCTGTGGTTCAAGAAGGCCGGGATCGAGTCCGGCTTCTCCTGGTACGTGGCGGGCTGCTCCGCCGTGTCCCTGGTCGTGTACGTCACCATGCGGGAGACGAAGGACCTGGACCTCGCCCGGGTGAGGGACCGGACGGATTCCAGTCTGACGACCGCATCCTGAGACGGGCGGCGGGCCGGGGGCGGGTTTGTGCCAGACTGCCCCCGTGCTCTCGTTCGCCATGATTATGGGCAGCAGGCGCGCCGGTCCGCAGTGACCACCTCGTACGACCAGGTGCGGGTGGCCACCGTCGTCCTCGACCCGCGCGCAGACCTCTCGCACCCGCGAGGGGTTTTTTCGTTTTCCGGCCCACCCGCAGCCGGGAGCGGTGCGCGAGGGACCATTGGGGGGACGGTGGAGCCGGTTATTCCGGTAAGACCGAAGATCCACAACAGGAGCCTTGAAACCATGACCGAGACGGCAACCAGCGAGCTCGACGACTCGTTCCACGTCTTCGACACCACGCTGCGCGACGGCGCGCAGCGCGAGGGAATCAACCTCACCGTCGCGGACAAGCTCGCCATCGCACGGCACCTGGACGACTTCGGCGTGGGCTTCATCGAGGGCGGCTGGCCCGGCGCGAACCCCCGCGACACCGAGTTCTTCGCCCGCGCGCAGGCGGAGATCGACTTCAAACACGCCCAGCTGGTCGCCTTCGGCGCCACCCGCCGCGCCCGTGCGAAAGCGGCCGAGGACCCGCAGGTCAGGGCCCTGCTCGAGTCCGGCGCCCCGGTGATCACCCTGGTCGCCAAGTCACACGACCGGCATGTGGAACTGGCGCTGCGCACCACCCTGGACGAGAACCTGGAGATGGTCCGCGACACGGTGTCGTACCTGAAGGACCAGGGCCGCCGGGTCTTCGTGGACTGCGAGCACTTCTTCGACGGCTACCGCGCCAACCCCGAGTACGCCAAGGCCGTCGTCCGTACGGCGGCGGAGGCCGGCGCCGACGTCGTGATCCTCTGCGACACCAACGGCGGCATGCTGCCCGCCCAGATCCACGCCGTCGTCTCCACGGTCCTCGCCGACACCGGCGCCCGGCTCGGCATCCACGCCCAGGACGACACCGGCTGCGCGGTCGCGAACACGCTCGCCGCCGTGGACGCGGGCGCGACCCACGTCCAGTGCACCGCCAACGGCTACGGCGAGCGCGTCGGCAACGCCAACCTCTTCCCGGTCGTCGCGGCCCTGGAGCTGAAGTACGGCAAGAAGGTGCTGCCCGACGGCAAGCTGCGGGAGACGACCCGGATCTCGCACGCCATCGCCGAGGTCGTCAACCTGACCCCCTCCACCCATCAGCCGTACGTGGGCGTGTCGGCCTTCGCACACAAGGCCGGCCTGCACGCCTCCGCGATCAAGGTCGACCCGGACCTGTACCAGCACATCGACCCCGAGCTGGTCGGCAACACCATGCGCATGCTCGTCTCCGACATGGCGGGCCGCGCCTCCGTCGAGCTCAAGGGCAAGGAGCTCGGCATCGACCTCGGCGGCGACCGCGAACTGGTCGGCCGGGTGGTCGAGCGGGTGAAGGAGCGCGAACTCAAGGGCTACACCTACGAAGCCGCCGACGCGAGCTTCGAGCTGCTGCTGCGCGCCGAGGTCGAGGGCCGCCCGCTGAAGTACTTCGACGTCGAGTCCTGGCGGGCCATCGTCGAGGACCGTCCCGACGGCACCCACGCCAACGAGGCCACGGTGAAGCTGTGGGCCAAGAGCGAGCGCATCGTCGCCACGGCCGAGGGCAACGGCCCGGTCAACGCCCTCGACCGCGCGCTGCGCGTGGCCCTGGAGAAGATCTACCCGCAGCTCGCCAAGCTGGACCTGGTCGACTACAAGGTCCGCATCCTGGAGGGCGTGCACGGCACCTCCTCCACCACCCGCGTGCTGATCTCCACCTCCGACGGCGCCGGCGAGTGGTCCACGGTCGGCGTGGCGGAGAACGTCATCGCCGCGTCCTGGCAGGCGCTGGAGGACGCGTACACCTACGGGCTGCTGCGGGCGGGCGTGGAGCCGGCTCAGTAGTCACAGTGGAGGCATGACCGACGCCGATGTGCTGTCCCGGGCCCGCGTGGCCACCCGGCTGCCCGCCGGGGACCTGGAGCGGGCCCGGCGCTTCTACGCCGAGAAGCTCGGCCTGAACCCGGTGGACGAACGCCCGGGCGGCCTGCTGTACCGGTGCGCGGGGGCCGACTTCGTCGTGTTCCGCTCCACCGGCACCTCGCCCGGCACCTTCACCCAGATGGCCTTCGAGGTGGACGACCTGGCGGCGGCCGTGGCCGAGCTGAGGCGGCGCGGTGTGGTGTTCGAGGACGTGGACGCCCCCGGCTTCCACACCCGGGACGGCATCGCCGACATCGAGGGCAACTACCCGAGCAAGGGCGCGCGCGGCGAGCGGGGCGCCTGGTTCCGCGACAGCGAGGGCAACCTGCTGGGGATCGGCCAGCCGGTCTTCTAGCTCAGGGCGCTCGCCTAGCTCAGGGCGCCCGCCAGATGTTGTCGAAGGCCGCGTTCTCGATGCGCCGCCGCTCGCGTACCGCCCCCAGCTCGGTCACCGCGTCGCCGACCGTCACCAGAACCGTGACGACCGCCTCCTCACCGGGCTCCTCCTCGGGCGGCCGCTCGCCCTGGATGCCCAGGGTGGCGCCGAGCCCGGCGAGGACCGGCTCGCGGGACCACCAGCGGTCGGCGGCATGGCGCCGGGCCGGGGTGTCGGCGGCCGCCGCCCTGTCCGCCCGGTGGGGCCAGCGGTGCCGCTTCCCGGAGAGCTGCCCGGAGGTGTCCAGTACGTCCCGGTAGGCCGTGGCCAGCCCCTCCCCCCGGCGCCACAGCCAGTCCTCCACCGTCTCGTACGGCTCCTCGCGCACGAGCGCCGCCCCCGCCTCGTCCAGCATCCGGTCACCGGTGGTCAGCACGGGCCTGGGCACGATGCGATCACCGTCCAGGGTGAGCGCCCGCGCCCCCAGAAGATCGATCAGCTCGGCCCCCGCGAGCGCCAGCGACAGATCGCCCGCCTCGACGGGGTGATCGCCGGGCACGTCGAGGCTGACGAGGAACAGATCCTGCGCTGTGGTCATACCACCACCATGGGCCGTAAGGGGCCGACGCGCAGCGCGGCACACCGTTCCCGGTCAGCAGCAGCGGGACCGCGCGGGGAGTTCTCCTGGTGTGCGTCGCCCTTCCCCTCGGGTCGACAGAACCGGTGGGCGCACAACTGACGTGCACTCTTGACGGGTTGGTGCGCCGCCAGTTAACTCACGACGTGATCTAAGACATGAGTGAACCACGAGAGCCGAGGGAAGGTCCATGCCGAGAACCGCCCTGCTCGTCTCCGGGGCCCTGCTCGCCGCCCTGTTGCCCCTGTCCGCCGCCCAGGCCGCCACCCACGCCGCCGGCGACCCCGCCCCGGTCCCCGTCGACCGCTTCGAGGGCGAGGTCCCCTTCGCCTCCCAGCCCGCCGACGGCATCTTCACCTGGGGCAGTGACGCCGACGACCCGCCCACCCTGCACCTCACCGACCGTGCGGACGCCCCCGAGGGCACCAAGGTCCTCACCGGCACCTACGACATCAGCGGCTACGGCGGCTTCACCCACGACTTCGCCGCCGACCGGCCCGCCCACGACTGGTCCGCCCACCGGGGCATCCGCTTCTGGTGGGAGGGCCGGGACAACGGCCGGAAGATCGCCTTCGAGATCAAGGACGGCGGCGCGAACGGCGAGGCCTCCGAGCTCTGGACGTCGTCCTTCACCGACGACTTCACCGGCTGGAAGCAGATCGAGATCCCCTTCACCGACTTCCAGTACCGCACCGACTACCAGCCGGTCGGCGGCATCGACCACGTCCTCGGCCTCACCCGGATGTGGGGGTACGCCGTCACGCTCCCGGCCGGCACCAAGGGCGACTTCGCCATGGACGACGTCGAGCTGTACGGCAAGGCCGACCAGTCGCTGCGCGCCTCCGTCGGCACCGATGCGCCCGTGTACCCCGTCAGGGCGGGCCGCACCGCCGAGGTCAGGGTCACCCTGGCCACGACCGGAGACCTGCCCGTCGACGAGCCGGTGACGGTCACCTACAAGGCCGAGGGGGGCACCGCCACTGCCGGTCACGACTACACGCCGGTCGAGGGCACCCTCACCTTCCCGGCCGGCACCGCCTCCGGAACGTCGAGAACGATCGAGGTGCCCACGCTCAGGGACAGGGCGCCCGCACCCGCGAAGACCATCCCCCTCAAGCTCACGGTCACCGGCGCCAAGCCGCCCGCCGAGACCCCGCAGGTCGTCATCGACGCGCACGGACTGCCGTACCTGAACAGCAAGTTGCCGGTGAAGAAGCGCGTCGCGGATCTGCTCTCCCGCATGTCCCTGCAGGAGAAGGCCGGGCAGATGACCCAGGCCGAACGCGGGGCCGTCGGGGCCGGGGCCGACATCGCGACCTACACCCTCGGCTCGCTCCTGTCCGGCGGCGGCTCCACGCCCACGCCCAACACCCCCGGGGCATGGGCGAAGATGATCGACGGCTTCCAGCTCCGCACCCGGGCCACCCGCTTCCAGATCCCGCTGATCTACGGCGTCGACGCGGTCCACGGCCACAACAACCTGGCCGGCGCCACGATCATGCCGCACAACATCGGCATCGGCGCGAGCCGGGACCCCCAACTCGCCCATGACACGGGCTCGGTGACGGCCGCCGAGGTCCGGGCCACCGGCATCCCCTGGGACTTCGCGCCCTGCCTGTGCGTGAGCCGTGACGAACGCTGGGGCCGCTCCTACGAGTCCTTCGGCGAGGACCCGGCCCTCGTGCAGTCCATGGAGACCATCATCCAGGGCCTGCAGGGCGCCCCGGACGGGCGGAACCTGAAGGACGACGACAAGGTGCTCGCCACCGCCAAGCACTTCGTCGGCGACGGCGGCACCGCGTACGGCTCCTCCACCACCGGCACCTACACCATCGACCAGGGCGTCACCACGGTCACCCGGCAGCAGCTTCAGGACATCCACCTGGCGCCGTACCAGACGGCCGTCGAGCGGGGCATCGGCACGGTCATGCCCTCGTACTCCTCCCTCGACATCGTCGGCGACGGCCAGGGAGCGGTGAAGATGCACGCCCGCGGCGACATGATCAACGGCGTGCTCAAGGACCGGATGGGCTTCGCCGGTTTCGTCATCAGCGACTGGAACGCCATCGACCAGCTCCCCGGCGACTACGCCACCCATGTCCGCACGGCGGTGAACGCGGGCGTCGACATGATGATGGTGCCGTACTCCTACAAGGACTTCAGCGGCACGCTCGCCGACGAGGTGACGGCGGGCCGGATCAGCGAGAAGCGGATCGACGACGCTGTCTCCCGCATCCTCACGCAGAAGTTCAGGCTGGGGCTGTTCGAGCACCCGTACGCCGACACGTCCGGCGCCGCCGCCATCGGCTCCCCGGCCCACCGCGCGGTCGCCCGCCGGGCCGCCGCCGAGTCACAGGTGCTGCTGAAGAACAGCGGCGGGCTGCTGCCCCTGAGGAAGAGCGAGAAGGTGTACGTCGCCGGGTCCAACGCCGACGACCTCGGCAACCAGACCGGCGGCTGGACCCTGACCTGGCAGGGCGCGTCCGGCACCCACACCCAGGGCACGACCATCCTCCAGGGCATGCGCGAGGCCGGCGGGAACGTCACCTACTCCAAGGACGCCTCGGCCCCGACGGACGGCTACGACGCCGGCGTGGTCGTCGTCGGCGAGACCCCCTACGCCGAGGGCGTCGGCGACGTCGGCAACGGCCACAGCCTGCAGTTGTCGGCCGCCGACCAGGCGGCCGTGGACAAGGTGTGCGCAGCCATGAAGTGCGCGGTGCTGATCGTCTCCGGCCGCCCGCAACTCATCGGCGACCGGCTCGGCAGGATCGACGCGCTGGTGGCCTCCTGGCTGCCCGGCACCGAGGGCGAGGGCGTCGCCGACGTCCTCTACGGCAAGCGCCCCTTCACCGGACAGCTCCCCGTCACCTGGCCGAAGTCCGAGTCCCAGCTGCCGATCAACGTCGGCGACGCGTCGTACGACCCGCAGTTCCCCTACGGCTGGGGCCTGACCACGCTCACCGGCGTGCCGCGCGGCGGTACGGCCACCCTGCACGCCCTCGCGGTGGCAGCCGCCGCGGCCGAGCGCAAGGGCGACGCCCGGGCCGGCCGCGAGCTGGTCACCAAGGCGCGGCTGCTCGTGCAGCAGCAGGCCGGTGAGCGGATGACCAAGGCCCTGGCCAAGCCCTTCGCGGACGCCGACCACCTGCTGCTGACCGGCCGGTACGGAAAGGCGGTGGAGAAGCTGATCGAGGCATACCGGGCCGCGTAGAGTCGATCTATATGACCGATTAAGGGAGGCTTCGGGTAGCTTCGAAGGATGAAGGCCGTCCTGCGGACCCGAAGCCTCCCAGCCCTGCTGCTGGCCGCCCTCGTCCTCGTCGTCGCGACCGCGTTCGCACCAGTGGCGAGCGCGGACACAAGCATCTCCGCCGTCGCCCAGGCCCTCCGCAGGAGCCCGGTCTACGTCGACCCCGCCGCCTCGGCCCAGCTGCCGAAGGCGGACGCGGACGCGCTGGCGAAACGCATCAAGGACGCGAACAGACCGCTGTTCATCGCGGTGCTCCCGGCCGGCTACCCGACCACGAACCTCTTCGCCGACCTCCGCGCGGCCACCGGCATCACCGGCCTGTACGGCATCCGACTCGGCGACCGCTTCGACGCCCGCGCCGACTCCTCCGTGATGCCGGCGACGGCCCGGCGGAACCTCGTGGCGAGCGTCCAGGGCGAGGCGGCGAGGGCCCAGCTCACCGACTTCACCGACCGCGCCCTGGCCAACATGGGCGGCCACGCCCCGAAGAGCTGGGGCGGTGCCGGCGGGGGATCCTCCGCCACGGCCCTGATCGCGGTGGCCGCGGTGCTGGTGGCGGGCGGCGCGGGCGCCTACGCACTGGTGCGCCGCAACCGTCGTCGGCACGCCGAGGAGCAGCGGGCCGCCCTGGACCGCCTCCGGGTGGTCGTGGACGAGGACATCACCGCCTTCGGCGAGGAGCTGGACCGGCTCGACTTCCAGCCGGCCGAGCCCGGCGCCGACGACGCGATGCGCGCGGACTACGAACACGCCCTGGACGCCTACGAGACCGCCAAGCAGCGGATGGCCGCCGCGAGCCGCCCGGAGGACGTCCGCACGGTCACCGAAGCCCTGGAGGACGGCCGCTTCTCCCTGGCCCGGCTGGCCGCCCGCCGCGAGGGCCGGCCCCTGCCCGAGCGCCGCCCGCCCTGCTTCTTCGACCCGCGGCACGGTCCCTCGGTGAGCGACGCCACCTGGACCCCGCCCGGCGGCGCCCCGCGCCAGGTCCCGGTCTGCGCGGCCGACGCCACCCGGCTGGCCGACGGCCGCGACCCGGTGATCCGCGAGGTCGACACGGAGTACGGCCGCCGCCCCTACTGGGACGCGGGCCCCGCCTACGGCCCCTGGGCGGGCGGCTACTTCGGCGGCGGCATCCTCCCGGGCCTCCTGGTCGGCACCCTCCTCGGCGGCATGATGGCCACCCCGTCGTACGCGGCCGACTACGGCTCCGGGTACGGCGACTTCGGCGGGGGCGATTTCGGGGGCGGCTACGAAGGCGGCGACGTCTCCGGCACGGACTTCGACGCCGGGGACTTCGGGGGCGGGTTCGGGGACGGCGGCGACTTCGGCGGAGGAGGGGGAGACGGCGGCGGCGACTTCGGCGGGGGTTTCTAGGGTGCCCCGCCCCAGCACGCGGATGGCCGCGAACGGACGTACTGCGCACGGGGGTTGAGCGGCTGGCCGGTGCGTCCTTGGGTACGCTGCCGACCGCCGAGGTGGCGGCCGTCGGCGTCAGCGGGCATACGGCCGTAAAGGTGATGCTCCTCCCGGCGGAGGTCTCGGAACCGGTTGAACTCCCGGAGGGTCACGCGTTCTTGATGGCCGAGATGTCGAAGTTCAGCTTGATCCTGTCGGAGACGAGCACTCCGCCGGTCTCCAGCGCGGCGTTCCAGGTGAGGCCCCACTCGGAGCGCAGGATCTCGGCCTTGCCCTCGAAGCCGACGCGCTCGTTGCCGAACGGGTCCTTCGCGGCGCCGTTGAACTCCAGGTCGATGGTGATCGGCCTGGTCACGCCGAGGAGGGAGAGGTCGCCGGTGATGCGGTAGGCGTCGCCGCCGAGGGCCTCCGCCCTGGTGGAGCGGAAGGTCATGGTCGGGAACTCGTCGATCTTGAAGAAGTCGGACGACTTCAGGTGGCCGTCCCGGTCGGCGTTGCCGGTGTCGATGCTCGCCATCTCGACGTCGATCGTGGCGGTGGACCTGGCGGGGTCGGCCCCGTCCAGGTGCAGCGTGCCGGTGAAGTCCTGGAAGGCGCCCTTGACGTTGGTGACCATCGCGTGGCGCGCCACGAAACCGATCGTGGTGTGCGCCGGGTCGATGGTGTAGTCACCGGTCAGCGCGGTCAGGTCGGGGCCGGTGGCGGGGGCCTGAGGGGTGCTGCTGTCCTTGCGGCTGAAGATGCCCATGACGTTTCTCCCGAAGGTTCTGTTTAACGTTCAACGAATCTGACGTCTTCGACCGTAGACTCATTCCGTTCGGTTTTCAACATCCTCGGCCCGCCGATGTGTGGCGCCGTCCGGGGGTTCCGTGTCACCCCGGAGATGGCATGTGCCAGCCACAAATGTGAGGTGGCTCGCAGGTGACGACTTTGTGGCGCCCCTACAACCCCGATGCCCTGTGAACAGTCGGAACGGCTGCACGCGGGCGTGGTTCTGTTCACTGGCACCAGGAAAACGGTCCGGAGACTGTACGGAGTCAACGGCTCGCTTTCCTTGGTGTCCTTCGTAAGGTCGCTACATGACCGTTTTGGAAGAGACGACGGGTGAGCCGACCGGCGAGCCGACGGACGCACGCGGGCGGGTCGCCGAGCTGCACGAGATTCGTGCCCAGGCGGTGGCGGGCCCCAGCGAGAAGGCGACCGAGGCGCAGCACGCCAAGGGGAAGCTGACCGCTCGGGAGCGGATCGAACTGCTCCTGGACCCGGGGTCCTTCCAGGAGGTCGAGCAGCTGCGCCGGCACCGGGCGACCGGGTTCGGCCTGGAGGCCAAGAAGCCGTACACCGACGGTGTGATCACCGGGTGGGGCACGGTGGAGGGCCGTACGGTCTTCGTCTACGCGCACGACTTCCGGATCTTCGGCGGTGCGCTGGGCGAGGCCCACGCCACGAAGATCCACAAGATCATGGACATGGCCATCGCGGCCGGTGCGCCGCTGGTCTCGCTCAACGACGGCGCGGGCGCCCGCATCCAGGAGGGCGTCAGCGCCCTGGCCGGGTACGGCGGCATCTTCCAGCGCAACACCAAGGCGAGCGGTGTCATCCCGCAGATCAGCGTGATGCTCGGCCCGTGTGCGGGCGGGGCGGCCTACAGCCCGGCCCTGACGGACTTCGTCTTCATGGTCCGTGAGACGTCCCAGATGTTCATCACCGGCCCGGATGTGGTCAAGGCCGTCACGGGCGAGGAGATCACCCAGAACGGGCTCGGCGGCGCCGACGTGCACGCCGAGACCTCCGGCGTCTGCCACTTCGCGTACGACGACGAGGAGACCTGCATCGCCGAGGTGCGGTACCTGCTGTCGCTCCTGCCGCAGAACAACCGCGAGAACCCGCCCCGGGTGGACTCCTCCGACCCGGTGGACCGCCGGTCCGACGTCCTGCTCGACCTGGTCCCGGCCGACGGCAACCGGCCCTACGACATGGCCAAGGTCATCGAGGAGATCGTCGACGACGGCGAGTACCTCGAGGTCCACGAGCGCTGGGCGCGCAACATCATCTGCGCCCTGGCCCGCCTGGACGGCCAGGTCGTCGGCATCATCGCCAACCAGCCGCAGGTCCTGGCCGGCGTGCTGGACATCGAGGCGAGTGAAAAAGCTGCGCGCTTTGTCCAGATGTGTGACGCTTTCAATATCCCGATCGTCACCTTCCTGGACGTGCCCGGGTTCCTCCCCGGTGTCGACCAGGAGCACGGCGGAATCATCCGCCACGGCGCGAAGCTGCTGTACGCCTACTGCAACGCGACCGTGCCGCGGATCTCGCTGATCCTGCGCAAGGCGTACGGAGGTGCCTACATCGTCATGGACTCCCAGTCGATCGGCGCCGACCTCACCTACGCCTGGCCGACCAACGAGATCGCCGTGATGGGCGCGGAGGGCGCCGCGAACGTCATCTTCCGCCGGCAGATCGCGGGGGCGGAGGATCCCGAGGCCATGCGCCAGAAGATGGTCAAGGAGTACAAGGCCGAGCTGATGCACCCGTACTACGCGGCCGAACGCGGCCTCGTGGACGACGTCATCGACCCCGCCGAGACCCGCGAGGTCCTGGCCAGGTCCCTGGCCATGCTGCAGTCCAAGCACGCCGACCTGCCCTCCCGCAAGCACGGCAACCCCCCGCAGTAACCCAGCGGACCCGCCGCGGCAACCCCGCGGACCTCTCTCTCACGGAGACTGACACCCATGAGCACTCCTGACATCCGCGTCGAGAAGGGCCACGCCGAGCCCGAGGAAGTCGCCGCCATCACGGCCGTCCTCCTGGCCCGCGCCGCCGCCCAGCCGGCGCCCTCGGCCCGCACCCGCCGCGGCCGCGCCAAGGCCGGCTGGCGCCGCCTGGAACGCGAAGGCGGCTTCCGCGCCCCGCACAGCTGGCACGGCTAGGCTGCGCCGCTCCACCGGTTCCTGAAGGGCCCCTCCGCTGCGGAGGGGCCCTTCTTGCCGTGCACGCAGCCGGGTAAAAGGAATCCCCGCGCCCCGTAGGGGCGCGGGGAACTGCGCGAGCAACCAGGAACCACCCGCAGACGGCGTACGACCTGCCGTGGCAGCCCAGCGCCGAACTACCGGAGCCGAGCCATCAGAGCGTGCTCCACGAGAGTGATCAGCGTCGACTTGGCGTCAGCCCGGTGGCGGGCGTCGGTCGTGATGATCGGGGTGTCGGGGCCGATCTGCAGGGCCTCACGGACCTCGTCGGGGTTGTACGGCTGGTTGCCGTCGAAGCCGTTGAGGGCGATGACGAAGGGCAGGCCCGAGTTCTCGAAGTAGTCGACGGCCGGGAAGCAGTCGGCGAGGCGCCGGGTGTCCACGAGCACCACCGCGCCGATCGCGCCGCGTACCAGGTCGTCCCACATGAACCAGAAGCGGTCCTG
>NZ_JBSFIH010000025.1:116213-123730 GCF_053597455.1 Streptomyces sp. NPDC001393 | reverse complement strand
GCGGCGAGTGGGGGCACCTCCCACGCCCTTGAGGCAGTGGGGGAGCGTGCATGGCGTCGCGGGGCAGACGGGAGTTTGACGACAGGGCCTAGGTCCCGGGGCCCCGGACGTGCGGTGTACGGCGAAGGGCCCCTGCGTTCTGCGGCTCGCGTCCGAGGCGGCCGGGGCGGCGCCGTTCCTACGGTGTGCTCACCGCCGGACGGAGGCGGGAGGCGACGAGGGGACGGTAGTCATGCCGGTGGCGATCATCACGGGGGCCTCCAGGGGCCTGGGGCGGGCGCTCGGAGAAGCGCTGGCCGCGCGCGGCTGGGATCTGGTGCTGGACGCCCGGGGCGCCGAGGCGCTCAAGGAGGCCGCGGAGAGCATCGCAGGGCACGGCACGCGCGTGGAGGTGCGGGCCGGGGATGTGACGGACGCCGGGCACCGGGCCGCGCTGGTGGCAGCCGCGCGCCGGCTGGGCGGGGTCGACCTGCTGGTCAGCAATGCGAGCGCGCTGGGCGCGGAGCCGCTGGTGCGGCTGGCCGAGCTGCCGCTGGAGGGGCTGCGGCGGGCGCTGGAGGTGAACGTGGTGGCCGCGCTCGGCCTGGTCCGTGAGGCGCTGCCGCTGCTGCGCCGGGCGCCGGCCGGGGCGGTGGTCGCGGTCAGCTCGGACGCGGCGGCCGAGGCGTACGAGACCTGGGGCGGTTACGGCGCCTCGAAGGCGGCCCTGGACCAGCTGACGGCGGTGCTGGGCGTGGAGGAGCCCGGCCTGCGGGTGTGGGCGGTGGATCCCGGGGACATGGCGACGGAGCTGTACGCGGCGGCCGTACCCGGCGACGACGATCCGCGTCCGGCGCCGGACACGGTCGTACCGGCGTTCCTGCGACTGCTGGACGAACGGCCGGCCAGCGGGCGGTACGCGGCGCCGGCGCTGCTGGAGGCGCGGTGACCGTCACCATGGGGCCCCCGCGCGAGCCGGTTCGAGCGTGGGGAAGGGTTCCGCCGGAGCTGTCCGCGCGCGTGCCCGCCGAGCAGCGCGGTCCGGGGCTGGACCGGGACGCCGTACGGCTGCTGGTGTCACGCGGGTCGGAGGTCGGGCATCACCGGTTCCCGGAGTTGCCGCGGCTGCTGCGGGCCGGTGACCTGCTGGTGGTGAACACCTCGCCCACACGGGCCGCCGCGGTGGACGGGCGGATCGGGCACGCGCGCGTGGTGGTGCATTTCTCCACGCGCGGGGACGACGGCCGGTGGGCGGTCGAGCTACGGGATCCGGACGGGCGGGGTACCACGCGCGCGCGTACGGGCACGCGTGGGGGTACGGAGGTGGAGCTGCCGGGGGCGGGGCGGCTGGTGCTGGTGGAGCCGCTGAGCCCGCGCGGGGAGCGGCTGTGGTGGGCTCGGGCGGACAGGGACGTCCGCGCGGTGCTGCGGGCGCACGGGCGGCCCATTCGCTACTCCTATACGGAGCGCGACCAGCCGCTGTCGGCGTACCAGACGGTGTTCGCGCTGCCGTCGCCGGACGGGGAGGGCAGCGCGGAGATGCCGAGTGCGGCGCGCCCGTTCACCGCGGGCCTGGTGGCGGCGCTGGTGAGCCGGGGGGTGCAGTTCGCGCCGGTCAGGCTGCACACGGGGGTGGCGTCGGCGGAGGTGCACGAGCCGCCCTATCCGGAGCGGTTCTCGGTGCCGGAGGCGTCGGCGCGGCTGGTCAACGCCGTGAGAGCGGGGGGAGGCAGAGTGATCGCCGTGGGTACGACCGCCGTGCGGGCCGTGGAGTCGGCGGCGGGGCCGGAGGGGGTGGTGCGGGCGGCCGAGGGGTGGACGGACCTGGTCGTGACGCCCGAGCGCGGGGTGCGGGTGGTGGACGGGCTGCTGACCGGGCTGCACGAGCCGGAGGCCTCGCATCTGCTGATGCTGGAGGCGGTGGCGGGGCGGGCCGCGGTCGACCGTGCCTACGAGGAGGCGCTCCGGGGGCTCTATCTGTGGCACGAGTTCGGCGACGTGCATCTCATCCTCCCGGCGGAGACCTCTCACACAGAGCGTTGCGATGGCAACTCACGGTGAAACTGTTACGTCCTCGATGTGAGGCCGCGCATAGGGCCCACATCACGTACGACCGGGCATAGGAGATAAACCATCCCCACATGAACGGGACAGACGGTCCAGTCTGTCCCGTTTTGCCCTTCAGTGATCCACTATCGAGGATCGTACATCACACCTTTGCCTGGGGATTTTGCGCCAGCTAAGAATTGCTCCCGTCGCTCAGCGCCGTGGGTCTGCGGCCCGCGGCGTTCGTGTGGGAGGAGCCGATTCCCCCGGCGGACGCAGGAGCGACCTCCGCGCTATCGAAGAGGTCCATCAGCCATGCCCAAGAACATCCTCAACCGTGCTCATAGTCTTGCCCTGACCAAGCGTCTTGCCCTGACCAAGCAGCACAGGATCGCCGTCGCCGGCGTCGCCGCTCTCGGCACCGCCGCCATCTGCATCTCGGCCGTCCCCAGCAACGCCGACACCGTCACCACCGGCTCCCCGGCCGCGGCCGCGCAGGTCGCCGAGAGCACGGCCCTGAAGAACGTCAAGGGCACGGTCACCGACCAGCTCGCCCCCCAGACGGTCAAGCTCGACACGTTCGCCGCGCAGAAGAAGGCCGCCGACGAGGCCGCCGCCGCCAAGCAGCGTGCCGAGGCCGCGAAGAAGGCCGCCGCCGAGGCCGCCGCGAAGAAGGCCGCTCAGGACCGCGCCGCGACGGAGACCGCGAGCCGCTCCGCCCAGCGCATCGACATGCAGCCGGTCGCCGCGAAGACGTACGCCAACAACCTCGACGGCTGGATCCGTCAGTCCCTGGACATCATGAGGCAGCACGGCATCCCGGGCTCCTACAGCGGTCTGCACCGCAACATCATGCGTGAGTCCTCGGGCAACCCGATGGCCATCAACAACTGGGACATCAACGCCGTCAACGGCATCCCGTCCAAGGGCCTGCTGCAGGTGATCCAGCCCACCTTCAACGCCTACCACGTGCCCGGTACGTCGTGGAACATCTACGACCCGGTCGCCAACATCACCGCCGCCGCCAACTACGCGGCCCACCGGTACGGCTCGATGGACAACGTCAACAGCGCGTACTGAGGCCTGGCGCGGACCTCAACGACGTGACGCCGAAGGGCGGCACCCCATTGCGGGGTGCCGCCCTTCGCGTCGTACCGGCACGGTTACTTGCGCATGACCTCCGGCTCGTGGCGGCGCAGGAAGCGGGCCACGACGAAGCCGCAGAGCACACCGAGACCGAGCAGCACGCCCATGTCGGCGAACCACTGGCCGAGCGAGTGGTCCCAGAGCGGGTCCGGGTTGGTGGGATCCCAGGGCAGCAGCACGTTCAGCTGGGCGGTGGCGCCTGCCGCGGACACCGCCCAGCGGGCGGGCATCAGCCAGGAGATCTGATCGACGCCGACCTTGCCGTGCAGCTGGAAGAGGCAGCCGGTGAAGACGACCTGGACGATCGCGAACATCACCAGCAGCGGCATGGTCTTCTCGGCGGTCTTCACCAGCGAGGAGATGATCAGGCCGATCATCATCGAGGTGAAGCCGAGCGCCATGATCGGCAGGGTGAGCTCCAGGACCGGCGAGTTCTTCAGCAGCAGGCCCTCCTGCGGCACCTTGTCGCCGCGGAAGAGAAGGCCGATCGCGCCGATGATGCCGCCCTGCAGCATCGTGATCGCGCCGAGCACGATCACCTTGGACATCAGGTACGCCGAGCGGGACAGGCCGGTGGCCCGCTCGCGTTCGTAGATGACCCGTTCCTTGATCAGCTCACGCACGGAGTTCGCGGCGCCGGCGAAGCACGCGCCCACGGCGAGGATGAGCAGGATCGTGCTGCCGTCCCGGTTAGTGAAGTGGGTCCGCGCGGGGCCGAGACCGAGACCGTACTCGGCGGGGATCAGCGTGCTCACCACGCCGAGCACGGCCGGCAGCAGGAACATCAGGGCGATGAAGCCGCGGTCGGAGGCGATCACCGCGGCGTAGCGGCGGATCAGCGTGGCCAGCTGCGAGCCCCAGCCCTGCGGCTTGGGCGGCCTGATCGGCTGCATCGGATGCATCGGTACGGCCTGCGGGGCAACGGCGTCGACGTCTGCGGCGTACATCTGGTAGTGCTGCGAGCCCTTCCAGCGGCCCGCCCAGTCGTAGTCGCGGTAGTTCTCGAAGGCGGAGAAGACATCGGCCCAGCTGTCGTAACCGAAGAAGTTCAGCGCCTCCTCCGGCGGGCCGAAGTAGGCGACCGCGCCGCCCGGCGCCATCACCAGCAGCTTGTCGCACAGAGCCAGCTCGGCCACCGAGTGGGTGACCACGAGGACCGTACGGCCGTCGTCTGCGAGGCCGCGCAGCAGCTGCATGACGTCGCGGTCCATGCCCGGGTCGAGGCCCGAGGTCGGCTCGTCCAGGAAGATCAGCGACGGCTTGGTGAGCAGCTCCAGGGCCACCGAGACACGCTTGCGCTGACCGCCGGAGAGGGAGGTGACCTTCTTGTCCTTGTGGATGTCGAGCTTGAGTTCGCGCAGCACCTCGTCGATGCGCGCGTCGCGCTCGGCCGCGGTGGTGTCGGCCGGGAAGCGCAGCTTGGCCGCGTACTTCAGGGCCTTCTTGACGGTCAGCTCCTTGTGCAGGATGTCGTCCTGCGGGACCAGACCGATGCGCTGGCGCAGCTCGGCGAACTGCTTGTACAGGTTGCGGTTGTCGTACAGGACCTCGCCCTGGTTGGCGGGCCGGTAGCCGGTGAGCGCCTTGAGCAGGGTCGACTTGCCGGAACCGGACGGGCCGATGACCGCGATCAGGGACTTCTCCGGGACGCCGAAGGAGACGTCCTTCAGGATCTGCTTGCCGCCGTCGACCGTGACGGTCAGATGGCGGGCGGAGAAGGAGACCTCACCGGTGTCGACGAACTCCTCGAGCCGGTCGCCGACGATCCGGAACGTGGAGTGGCCGACGCCGACGATGTCGGCCGGGCCCAACTGCACCGAGCCGCCCTTGGGGATCGGCTGGCCGTTGACGTAGGTGCCGTTGTGCGAGCCGAGGTCGCGGATCTCCAGCCGGCCGTCCGGCGTGGCGTGGAACTCGGCGTGGTGCCGGGAGACCTGGAGGTCGGAGACGACCAGGTCGTTCTCCAGGGCACGGCCGATGCGCATCACCCGGCCGACGGCGAACTGGTGGAAGGTGGTCGGGCTGCGGTCGCCGTAGACCGGCGGCGCCCCCGCGTCACCACCGGGCGTGTTCTGCCCATACTGATCCGCGGGCCCCGCCTGCTGCTGCGGGAACGCGGGCGCCTGCTGCTGCCAGCCCTGCTGCGGCGCGGGCGCCTGGTGCGGTACGGCCTGCGGCGCGGCCGGTGCCTGTTGTGCCTGCGGCGGTGTGGCGGCCTGCGCCGCGGCGGATGCCTGCTGGGCCCAGCCCGGCGCCCCCGCGCCCTGTGCGGCGTACGGCGCCGGCTGCTGCTGACCGACCGCGGCGCCCGACAGGTTCAGCCGCGGTCCGTCGGTCGCGTTGCCCAGGTGCAGCGACGCGCCCGGCCCGATCTCCACCTGCTGGATCCGCCGGCCCTGCACGAACGTGCCGTTGGTGCTGCCATGGTCCTCGATGACCCAACTGCGGCCGTTGAAGCTGACCGTGGCGTGCCGCCAGGACACCCTGGCGTCGTCGAAGACGATGTCACCCTGCGGATCGCGGCCGAGGGTGTAGGGCCTGGACGGGTCCAACGTCCAGGTCCGTCCGTTTGATTCCAGTACGAGTTCCGGCACTCCATGCCCCACTGAGTTGTCCCCCGAATTACCCCCATCACAGGGAGTCTAGGGATGTCGAACATCGGGGGGAACTATTTCAGGCCCGGCCCGCTGACCGAAACCCGGGCCTTGTCAACGGGCGCCCGTGCACGCTTCAACTCGCCCCGTTGACGGGGTTGAAACCGGGCCGGAGAGTGGTAATCCCGGCGAGGGGGACAAGCGCGGCTCCGGTGCCGCGCCGCGGATCGGGGGGTCTGACATGAGGTCTGCCACGAACGCCGAGACCGCGCGGCGGGCCACGACGGTGCCCTGGACGGACGTTGTGCTGTCCGCGGTCGCCGCGGTGAGCTGGGCGTTGATCGCCATGGCGGGCACGGCCGCGCTCGGCCTGCACCTCCTGGGAGCGGACACGGCAGGCTCACTGGGCCCCATGACGGCGGCCGTTGTGGCGCTCGGGGCGGGTGGTTCGGTCACGCCGTCGGGCGATGTCTCCGCCTTCGGACTGAAAGGCGCCGAGGCCCACACGGCCATCGAGATCACGCCACTCGGGGTGAGTCTGGCCGGTGCCGTGCTGCTGTCGTGGTTCTTCCTACGGTCCTTGCGCACGGCCGGAGTTGTCGTCGCACCCGCCGAACTCCTGGCCCGCGCGGGCACGGTGGTCGCGCTCTTCGTCGCGCTGCTCGGCGGTCTCGCCTGGGCCGGTCACGACGTCGTCACGATCGACGGCGGCTCGCTCGGACTGGACAGGCTGCCGGGCACGGGCGGCGGCGGGGGAGGCGGCGGACTGAGCATCCCCGGCCTCGGCGACGTGAGCGGACTGCTGCCCCACCGTCTCGGCGACCTGATCCACGCCAAGGCAGCGGTCGGCTTCACGGTGGACACGACGGCCACGCTGCTCGGCGGCGCGCTCCGGTGTGCCGGCGTCCTGCTCATCGCCCTGCTCGCCTCCCGGCGCGCTCCGCTGCCGCCGGGGTGGTCCGCGGTGCACCGGGTGGTACGGCCGCCGGTGTCGGCGCTAGTCACCGTGGTGCTGGTGGCCGTGGCGGCAGGGCTCGCCGCGGCGGCGTACGCGGCGATCGGCGACGACCATCCCGGGCGGATCGCCGGTGCGGCCCTGCTCGGTGCGCCGAACGGTATCGGGCTCGGCCTCCCCCTCGGTCTCTTCGTCCCCTGGGACGGCCGCGCCTCCGGCGTCCTCGCCCGGTCCCTCCCCCACCCGCTGGACCAGCTCCTCGCGGCGCACACCGATCAGCCGGTGACAGTGGGCCGACTGGCCGGCCTGGACGGCCGGGTGTGGCTGCTGGCCGTGGCCGCGGCACTGGCGATGCTGCTGGCCGGCGCCCTGACGGCGGTCCGCACACCGGTGGTGCGGCAGACCGGCGGCGCCCTCGGCTTCGCCGCCCGGTGCGGCCTGCGCCTCGGTGTCACCACCGCGCTCGCCCTGCCCCTGCTCGCCTGGCTCACGGCCGTGTCCCTGACCGCCTCCCTGTCCGTCCTCGGCTTCGACGCCTTCGGGGCCGGCCTCGACCTGCACGGGCGCCTCGGCCCGGCCCTGCTGCTCGGCGCGGCGTGGGGCGCGGGCGCCGGCGCGATCGGCGCCCTGGCGGCGTGGGCGACCGGGGCGGCGGGAGCACGGGCGGCGTGGGCGGCTCGCGGGGTTCCGGGGAAGGGGGCGGTCGGGGGTGACGGTGGCAGCACGGGGTACGGCGGCGCCGTCCGTGGTGAGGCCGAGGGGGTCGGGTACGAGGGTGCCGGCGGAAGTCCGGTGTA
>NZ_JBSFIH010000025.1:0-116115 GCF_053597455.1 Streptomyces sp. NPDC001393 | reverse complement strand
TACGGCGCTGCCGACGGTGGGGCGGCCGAGGGGATCGGGTACGAGAGTGCCGGCGGAAGTCCGGTGTACGGCGCTGCCGACGGTGGGGCGGCCGAGGGGATCGGGTACGAGAGTGCCGGCGGAAGTCCGGTGTACGGCGCTGCCGACGGTGGGGCGGCCGAGAGCCCGGGGTGCGGAGGTGCGGCGGGGCCCGCGCCGTACGGTGGCCCCGGGGCCCCGGCTGCCGGTCGTCCCGGATCCGGCGCCGGTGTCGGGCCGTATGCGCCGGGCACGCCGTACCGGCCGCCGAACCCGGACACCAATCCCTATCTCCGGGTACCGGAGGACCGCCAGGGGAAACCGCAGGACCTGCGCGAGGAACCGCCGGGTGCCGGGCCGACGGCCGCCGGGGACGACATGTACGGCGCCCCGACCATCGCCCAGCCGCTCGACGCCGCTCCCCCGCCGCCCCCGCGCCGTCCCACAGCGCGCCGCGGCGACCGTGCGCAGGGGTCGGACGGCACCGAATGGCCACCGCCGCCCCCTCCGCCACCGCCCCCGGCACCGCCGGGGAAGCCGAAGCGCCGCGGGTGAGCCGGCCGGGGCGGGCAGGAACGCGTGTCCTGCCCCGCGGGGCATCTCGTGGCACAGTCGTGGTGGGGCCGGGAGCAGCCGCCAGTGCGGGCGGGCGGTGTCTCCCGGTGGCAAGATCCCTGACACCGGCGCGACATCCATTGTTCCGTGTCCGTCAGTCGGACCTCGGCGGCGGACGGCACTGGGTGCCGGATACGGTGGTGACACCATGAGCGCTTCGCAGACCTCCGCTTCGCAGACCCCCGAGGTCCCCACCCTCCTCGTCAAGATCTTCGGCAAGGACCGGCCGGGCATCACGGCAGGCCTCTTCGACACCCTTGCCGCCTACCTCGTCGACGTGGTCGACATCGAGCAGGTCGTCACCCGGGGCCGCCTGGTGCTGTGCGCGCTGGTGACGCAGCCCCCGGCGGGTCTCGAGGGCGATCTGCGGGCCACTGTGCACAGCTGGGCCGAGTCGATGAAGATGCAGGCGGAGATCATCTCGGGGCACGGCGACAACCGGCCGCGCGGCCTCGGGCGTTCGCTGGTGACCGTGCTCGGCCATCCGCTGACCGCCGAGTCGACGGCCGCCATCGCCGACCGGATCGCGAAGGCCGGCGGCAACATCGACCGTATCTTCCGACTCGCCAAGTACCCGGTGACCGCGGTGGAGTTCGCCGTCTCCGGCGTGGAGACCGAGCCGCTGCGCACGGCCCTGGTCACGGACGCGGCGGCACTGGGTGTCGATGTCGCGGTCGTCGCGGCGGGCCTGCACCGGCGGGCTCAGCGTCTGGTGGTCATGGACGTGGACTCCACGCTGATCCAGGACGAGGTCATCGAGCTGTTCGCGGCGCACGCCGGCTGCGAGGACAAGGTCGCCGAGGTGACGGCGGCGGCGATGCGCGGGGAGCTGGACTTCGAGCAGTCGCTGCACGCGCGCGTGGCGCTGCTGAAGGGGCTGGACGCCTCCGTGGTGGAGAAGGTGCGCAACGAGGTACGGCTGACGCCGGGCGCCCGCACGCTGATCCGCACGCTGAAGCGGCTGGGCTACCAGGTCGGGGTCGTCTCCGGTGGCTTCACCCAGGTCACGGGCGATCTGAAGGAACGGCTGGGCCTGGACTTCGCACAGGCCAACACGCTGGAGATCGTCGACGGCAGGCTCACCGGACGGGTCACCGGCGAGATCGTGGACCGTGCGGGCAAGGCGCGGCTGCTGCGCCGGTTCGCCGCGGAGGCCGGGGTGCCGCTGTCGCAGACGGTGGCGATCGGCGACGGCGCCAACGACCTGGACATGCTGAACGCGGCCGGTCTGGGCGTCGCCTTCAACGCCAAGCCGGTGGTCCGCGAAGCGGCACACACGGCGGTGAACTTCCCGTTCCTCGACACGGTCCTGTATCTGCTGGGTGTCACCCGCGAAGAGGTCGAGGCGGCCGACACGCACGACGAGGGCTGAACCGGCCCGGACGCGGCAGGGGCCCGGCACCGCGGAGGTGCCGGGCCCCTGCGCATGGGTGAGGTCACTCGGCGGGCGCCCAGTAGTCCTGGAGCGTGGCCACGGCCGGCTCCAGGCTCTTCCAGGGGCCGTCGAAGGACAGCAGCGCGAAACCGGCGGCCGGGAAGCCGCGGCGGTTCATCCGCTCGCGGGCATCGCCCTCGGCCGTGCCGGACAGGATGTCGGCCAGGCCGTGGATGCCCGGGTTGTGGCCGATGAGGATCACGTTCCGCACGTCGTCCGGAGTCTCGTTCAGCACGGCGATCAGTTCGCCGGGCGAGGCCTCGTAGACCCGCTCCTCGTAGACGGTCTTCGGCCGGTGCGCCAGTTCGTGGACGGCGAGCTTCCAGGTCTCGCGGGTCCGGACGGCGGTGGAGCAGAGGGCGAGGTCGAAGGTGATGCCGGTGTCGGCCAGCTTGCGTCCGGCGACCGCGGCGTCCGTGCGGCCCCGCTCGGCGAGCGGGCGCTCGTGGTCGGACACCTGGGGCCAGTCGGCTTTCGCATGCCGGAGGAGGACGATACTGCGAGGTTCTGCGGCGCTCATGGGACCCAGCTTCGCATGAAACAGGCCATGCGGCGCAGGGAGTTGACATGCGGATTCACCGCGTGCGGGGGCTCCTGGTCAGCGCGTGAGGAGCTGGTGGGCGCGCTCGAAGAGGTGCGTGATCGCGGGGTCGCCGCTCGCCGCGTGGGCGTCCGACGGGTTCAGTATCAGCGCCAGCAGTGCGACGAAGGCGAGCGCGGGCAGGGCGAGGGCCCACCAGGGCAGCCGGATGTCGACGCCGCCCGTGGTCGCCGGGTGGGGCCGGGAGAGGGTGCGGGCCGACATGTTCGCCTCCGTGGGTCTTCGAACGGGTCCGTGACCGTGTCCTGCGGTCACCACTCGAAGCTACGGAATCGGGGGCCGCCAACCCATCCGGGCTTCCACCCAGTTGACCCTGACCCTTTCCCCCTAGGGGATGGTGGGGACAACCCCACCATCCGCCGGGAAGCGCCGGTCGGACGCGGCCGTCAGGGTGAGGCGAGGGTCGCGATGATGCCGATGATCACGAAGATGGCGAAGAACGAGCCGAAGACGAGCAGCATCTTCTTCTGGCCGTTCTGCGGGTTCGGGTCGAGCACAGGCTGCATGCGCCCAGTCTCGCACCCTGGGCTCCGCGGGGATCGGCCGGGGGCGTGTGTCGCCGCGCACGAACCCCCGGACTGCCCCGTCCATGGACAGACCTCGGACGGGGGGGCGTGCGAGGGGGCCCGCGCTCGCCCTTGGGACGGCCGGGCCCCGCGCCCGCTAGCGGGTCGCCTCGTCCTCCACCGTGCGGTTGCGGCCCGCCAGGAAGCCGACCGCCATCTGGGGCAGCATCAGGCCCGTCATGAGGGCGATCGGCAGGCCCCAGCCGCCGCTGTGCTGGTAGAGCACGCCGACCAGCAGCGGGCCGGGGATGGAGATGAGGTAGCCGGTGCTCTGCGCGAACGCGGACAGCTGGGCCACGCCCGGCCCGCTCCGGGCCCGCATGCCGACCATCGTCAGGGCCAGCGGGAAGGCGCAGTTGGAGACGCCGAGCAGCAGCGCCCAGGCCCAGGCGCCGGCAGCCGGGGCGACGTACAGGCCGGCGTACCCGGCGAGCCCGCACGCGCCCAGGACCAGCACGATCGGCCCCTGATGGGGCAGCCGGGTGGCGACTCGCGGGATGACGAACGCCAGCGGGACGCCCATCACCATGGTGACGGCGAGCAGCACGCCCGCGGTGCCGACCGGGACTCCGGCGTCGCGGAAGATCTGCGGCATCCAGCCCATGGTGATGTAGGCGGCGGTGGCCTGGAGGCCGAAGAAGACGGCGAGCGCCCAGGCGGTGCGGCTGCGGGTGATGCGCAGCGGCGCGCGCTGCTGCCCGGTGTGCGGCTCTTGCATGCGCTGCTGCCGCGGCCGTGCGGGCGCGGAGTCGCCGTCGCGGTCCTTCAGGAGCGGCAGCCAGGGCAGGACGGCGGCGCCCGCGAGGGCGGCCCACACGGCGAGTCCGGACTGCCACCTGCCGCCGAGGGCGTCGGTCAGGGGCACGGTCACGGCGGCGGCGACGGAGGTGCCGAGGGCGAGGGCCATCGAGTACAGGCCGGTCATGGAGCCGACCCGGTCGGGGAACCAGCGCTTGACGATGACCGGCATCAGCACGTTGCTGACGGCGATGCCCATCAGGGCGAGCGCGCTGGCCGCCAGGAAGCCGGCCGTATTGCCGAGGTACGGCCGTATCAGCAGGCCCGCCGTGATGGCGGCCATGCCGGCGCACACCACGGCGGCCGGACCGAAGCGGCGGGCCAGCCGGGGCGCGGTGATGCCGAAGACCGCGAAGCAGAGCGGGGGCACGGAGGTGAGCAGGCCGGCCACGCTGCCGCTCATGCCGAGTCCGTCGCGGACCTCCTCCAGGAGCGCGCCGAGGCTCGTGATGGCCGGGCGGAGGTTCACCGCGGACAGGACGATGCCGACGACCACCAGCCGGGTCGCCCACGCGCGCGTGTGGCCGGCGCCGGGGGCCGTCTCCGGGGTGCTCGTCGTGGCGGCCGTACCGCGTTCCGTCGGTGACATCGCCGTACGGGTGTCCACTGCCCGGGTTTCCTCACGCTCCATGAGAGCCATCATAGAATCATGGGATGATTGGTTGTCCATCCCCGTGGCATCCCCGCCCGGGCCTCGCGTGCGAAGGTGTGCCATGCCCCTGAGCCACCCGCGCCGTTCGGCGCTGTCCGAGCAGGTCATCGCCGAACTGCGCAACCAGATCACCTCCGGCGAGTGGCCGGTCGGCTCACGCATCCCCACGGAGCCGGAACTGGTCGAGCAGCTGGGCGTCGCCCGCAACACCGTCCGCGAGGCCGTCCGCGCGCTCGCCCACAACGGCCTGCTGGACATCCGGCAGGGCTCGGGCACCTACGTGGTGGCGACGAGTGAGCTGGCCGGTGTGATGCACCGCCGGTTCGCCGACGCCGATCCCCGGCACATCGCCGAGCTGCGCGCCGCGCTGGAGTCGGCCGCGGCGAAGCTGGCGGCCGAGCGGCGCACCGAGAAGGACCTCAAGCAGCTGGACGCGCTGCTGGACCGGCGCGAGGTCGCCTGGGAGACCGGCGAGGCGGAGACCTTCGTGACCGCCGACGCCACCTTCCACCTGGCCGTCGTGGCCGCCTCGCACAACGACGTGATCATCGCGATGTACGCCGATCTGGGCGAGGTGCTGCGGGACTGGCTGCGCGCGGACGTGGGCGCGGAGCTGACTCCGGAGACGTACATGGAGCACAGGCGCCTGGTGGACGCGATCCGCGCCGGGGACGCGGAGGCGGCGGCCGCCGAGGCCGCGAGTTATCCGTTCCTGTGCCGGTTCAGTGCTCGTTCTGGTGGCTGATCCACACCGTGCGGATCTCCTTCCAGCACCGGCCCGTGAGCCGTACGGTCATGGCGGGCCCGATGTCCACCGGTGCGCTGTCGGTGTCGATGTCCCACCAGCGGGCGCACTCGATGTGCAGTCGCACGCGATCGGTGTCGACATAGGGGTTGTGGCAGTAGGCCACCGCATGGGAGCCGCGGACGGTCGTACGGCAGGCGGCCCCGAAGAGACTCGGCGCGGGGGGCTTTCCGTCGGCCACGCGCGCGAGGGGCTTTCCGTCGTCCACGCGCGCGTGCGGCTTTCCATCGGCCACGCGCGCGTAGGGCACCGCGTCGTACGGCAGACAGAGCACGAGGGCCAGGGCCACGGTCACCGGGGCCAGGCTTCGGGACAGGCGCACAAGGGGACCTCCTCGGCCGGGCTGGGGAGGGACGCGCAGGGTGGACGCTCGTGTCCAGGGTGTGCCGCCCGAACCGGGGGCGCCCGGCCGGTGGGCCGAACGGGTGACGCCCCGCGCCTCGACATGCGCCGTCACCTGGCCGCATCCGCCGCCCCCGGCCCCTCGCCGCACCTCCCGGTCGTCGCGTCCCCGCCCCCGTCCCCGTCCCTGGAATCCATGCCGCCACCCCGGCCGCCATACCCCCGTCGGCGCTCCCCTCCCCGGGAACCACCTCCTCGCCCCCTCTGGCACGGCCGAGGCCCGCGTCCCCGAGGGGACGCGGGCCTCGGCCGTCGGTCATGCCTGAGCGGCAGCGGTCACGCGCCGATCGCGTGCAGACCACCGTCGACGTGGATGATCTCGCCGGTGGTCTTCGGGAACCAGTCGCTCAGCAGGGCGACGATGCCGCGGCCGGCCGGCTCCGGGTCCTTCAGGTCCCACTCCAGCGGGGAGCGGGAGTCCCACACGGAGGCCAGTTCGCCGAAGCCCGGGATGGACTTGGCGGCCATGGAGCCGATCGGGCCCGCGGAGATGAGGTTGCAGCGGATGTTCTGCTTGCCCAGGTCGCGGGCCATGTAGCGGCTGGTCGCCTCCAGGGCCGCCTTGGCCGGGCCCATCCAGTCGTACTGCGGCCAGGCGAACTGCGCGTCGAAGGTGAGGCCGACGACCGAGCCGCCGTTCTGCATCAGCGGCAGACAGGCCATGGTGAGCGACTTCAGGGAGTACGCCGAGACGTGCATGGCGGTGGCCACCGACTCGAACGGGGTGTTGAGGAAGTTGCCGCCGAGCGCGTCCTGCGGCGCGAAGCCGATGGAGTGCACGACGCCGTCGAGGCCGCCCAGCTCCTCGCCGACGATGTCGGCCAGCCGCCCGAGGTGCTCGTCGTTGGTGACGTCCAGCTCGATGACCTTGGTGGGCTTCGGCAGCTTCTTGGCGATGCGCTCGGTCAGGGTGGGCCGCGGGAACGCGGTCAGGATGATCTCCGCGCCCTGCTCCTGCGCCAGCTTGGCCGCGTGGAAGGCGATGGAGGACTCCATCAGCACACCGGTGATCAGTACGCGCTTGCCCTCGAGGATTCCGCTCATGGTGATCAGTGACCCATTCCCAGTCCGCCGTCAACGGGAATGACGGCTCCAGTGATGTACGAGGCGTCGTCCGAGGCGAGGAACCGCACCGTCGCGGCGATCTCCTCCGGCTGCGCGTAACGGCCGAGCGGCACCTGCGAGACGATGTTCTGGCGCTGCTCGTCGCTGAGCACCTTGGTCATGTCGGTGTCGACGAAACCGGGCGCGACGACGTTGAAGGTGATGTTGCGCGAGCCCAGTTCACGGGCGAGGGAGCGCGCGAAGCCGACCAGGGCGGCCTTGGAGGCGGCGTAGTTCGCCTGGCCCGCCGAGCCGAGCAGGCCGACCACGGACGAGATCAGGATGACGCGGCCCTTCTTGGCGCGCAGCATGCCGCGGTTGGCCCGCTTGACGACGCGGAACGTGCCGGTGAGGTTGGTGTCGATGACCGAGGTGAAGTCCTCCTCGGACATGCGCATCAGCAGCTGGTCCTTGGTCACACCGGCATTGGCGATCAGTATCTCGACCGGACCGTGCTGCTCCTCGATCTCCTTGTAGGCCTGCTCCACCTGCTCCGGGTCGGTGATGTCGCACTTGACCGCCAGGAAGCCGGCCGGCGGCTCACCCGAGCGGTATGTGATCGCGACCTTGTCGCCTGCGTCGGCGAACGCGCGGGCGATGGCGAGGCCGATGCCCCGGTTTCCTCCGGTGACGAGAACCGAGCGGCTCAACGGATCACCCTTTCGATAGCGGTCTGAAGCGGTCGGACTGCCCGCCCGAACACGTCGATGACAGGCGGCTTCATCGAAAACCTATCGGTCGCACCGCACGCTCGGGGAAGCGGGCACCCACAGTGGCTCGGGTGAGTCCCTGTCGGATCCCTACAGAAAGGATCCGGCCGGGACCGAAACCGTGTAGTCCGCGGGGCCGCGTCCGCGTCATGATCGGACCCGACAGGCCACGACAGCAGGGAGACCTCCGTGCCTCATTCCATCGACGAAGCCTTCACGGCGCTTCCGCTAAGGTCCCTCGCCGACGCCGCGCTGGCACGCGCGCGTGCGCTCGGGGCCGAGCACGCGGACTTCCGTCTCGAGCGGGTGCGCAGCGCGTCCTGGCGGCTGCGGGACGCGAGGCCCGCGGGATCGTCGGACACCACCGACCTCGGGTACGCGGTGCGGGTCGTGCACGGCGGTACGTGGGGCTTCGCGTCCGGTGTGGACCTGACCATGGACGCGGCCGCCAAGGTGGCCTCCCAGGCGGTGGCCATGGCCAAACTGTCCGCTCAGGTCATCAAGGCGGCGGGGTCCGACGAGCGGGTGGAGCTGGCCGACGAGCCGGTGCATGCCGACAGGACGTGGATCTCGTCGTACGAGATCGATCCGTTCTCCGTGCCGGACGAGGAGAAGGTCGCGCTGCTCACGGACTGGAGCACCCGGCTGCTGGCCGCGAACGGCGTCAACCATGTGGACGCCTCCCTGCTCACCGTGCACGAGAACAAGTTCTACGCCGACACCGCCGGAACCGTGACGACCCAGCAGCGGGTGCGGCTGCATCCGCAGCTGACCGCGGTGTCGGTCGACGACTCCAGCGGGGAGTTCGACTCCATGCGGACCATCGCGCCGCCCGTGGGACGGGGCTGGGAGTACCTGACCGGCACCGGCTGGGACTGGGACGAGGAACTGGAGCGGATCCCGGAGCTGCTCGCCGAGAAGATGCGGGCGCCGAGCGTGGAGCCGGGCCTGTACGACCTGGTGGTCGACCCGTCCAACCTGTGGCTGACCATCCACGAGTCCATCGGACACGCGACGGAGCTGGACCGCGCGCTCGGCTACGAGGCCGCCTACGCCGGCACCTCCTTCGCCACCTTCGACCAACTGGGCAAGCTGCGGTACGGCTCCGAGCTGATGAACGTCACCGGCGACCGCACCGCCGAGCACGGCCTCGCGACCGTCGGATACGACGACGAGGGCGTCGAGGCGCAGTCCTGGGACCTGGTGAAGGACGGCACACTGGTCGGCTACCAGCTGGACAGGCGGATCGCGCGGCTGACCGGGTTCGACCGGTCCAACGGGTGCGCGTTCGCCGACTCCCCCGCGCATGTGCCGGTGCAGCGCATGGCCAACGTCTCGCTGCGGCCGGACCCGGCGGGGCTGTCCACCGAGGGTCTGATCGGGAGCGTCGACCGGGGCATCTACGTGGTCGGCGACCGGTCCTGGTCGATCGACATGCAGCGGTACAACTTCCAGTTCACCGGACAGCGCTTCTTCAAGATCGAGAACGGCCGGATCACCGGACAGCTGAAGGACGTCGCCTACCAGGCCACGACCACCGACTTCTGGGGGTCCATGACGGCCGTCGGCGGTCCGCAGACCTATGTGCTCGGCGGCGCCTTCAACTGCGGCAAGGCCCAGCCGGGGCAGGTCGCTTCCGTGTCGCACGGGTGCCCGTCCGCCCTCTTCAAGGGCGTCAACATCCTCAACACCACGCAGGAGGCCGGTCGATGAGCGCCCGTACGAACAAGCCGCACGAGATCGTCGAGCAGGCGCTCGCGCTGTCCCGGGCCGACGGCTGTGTCGTCATCGCCGACGAGCACTCCACGGCCAACCTGCGCTGGGCGGGCAACGCGCTCACCACGAACGGCGTGACCCGCGGCCGTACGCTCACCGTGATCGCGACCGTGGACGGCAAGGAGGGCACGGCCTCCGGTGTCGTGTCGCGCTCGGCGGTCACGGCGGAGGAACTGGAGCCGCTGGTGCGCGCCGCCGAGACCGCCGCGCGCGGCGCGGGGCCCGCCGAGGACGCGCAGCCGCTGGTCGGGGGCGTGCCGCAGTCGCCGGACTTCGCGGACGCGCCCGCCGAGACCTCCTCCGCGGTGTTCGCCGACTTCGCCCCGGCGCTCGGCGAGGCGTTCGCACGCGCGCGTGCGGGCGGCCGTGAGCTGTACGGCTTCGCCAACCACGAGCTGGTGTCGACGTACCTGGGCACGTCCACCGGGCTGCGCCTCCGGCACGACCAGCCCACCGGCACTCTGGAGCTGAACGCCAAGTCGCCCGACCGCACGCGCTCGGCCTGGGCGGGCCGCGCCACGCGGGACTTCAAGGACATCGACCCCGGCGCGCTCGACGCGGAACTGGCCGTACAGCTCGGCTGGGCCGAGCGGCGCGTGGAGCTGCCCGCCGGGCGCTACGAGACGCTGCTGCCGCCCACGGCCGTCGCGGACCTGCTGATCTACCAGCTGTGGTCGGCGTCGGGCCGGGACGCGGCCGAGGGCCGGACGGTGTTCTCCAGGCCGGGCGGCGGCACGCGCGTGGGCGAGCGGCTCGCCGAGCTGCCGCTGACCCTGCGCAGCGACCCGAACGAGCCGGGCCTGGAGTGCCCGCCCTTCGTGGTCGCCCACTCCTCCGGCGGGGACCAGTCCGTGTTCGACAACGGGCTGCCGACCCACGCGACGGAGTGGATCAGCGAGGGTGTGCTCAGGCACCTGCCCACCACCCGGCACAGCGCGGGCCTGACCGGGCTGCCGGTCGCCCCGGTGCTCGGGAACCTGATCCTGGACGGCGGGGACGGCCGCTCGCTCAAGGACATGGTCGCGGGCACCGAGCGCGGGCTGCTGCTGACCTGCCTGTGGTACATCCGCGAGGTCGACCCGGCCACGCTGCTGCTCACGGGCCTGACCCGGGACGGCGTCTACCTCGTGGAGAACGGCGAGGTGACCGGGCAGGTGAACAACTTCCGGTTCAACGAGTCGCCGGTGGACCTGCTGCGGCGGGCCACGGAGGCGGGGCGCACCGAAAAGACGCTGCCGCGGGAGTGGAGCGACTGGTTCACCAGGGCCGCGATGCCCGCGCTGCGGATCCCGGATTTCAACATGAGCTCTGTCAGTCAGGGCGTATAACCTCGTAGGCGGTAGTCGATCGACTGCCCGAAGACCATCAAGGAGATACGAGAACCGTGACGGACATCGTCGACGAGCTGAAGTGGCGCGGGCTCATCGCCCTCTCCACGGACGAGGACGCACTGCGCAAGGCGTTCGCGGACGGCCCCGTCACGTTCTATTGCGGCTTCGACCCGACCGCGCCCAGCCTGCACCTTGGCAACCTCGTGCAGATCCTGACCATGCGCCGGATCCAGCAGGCGGGCAACCGCCCGCTGGGCCTGGTCGGGGGGGCCACCGGTCTGATCGGTGACCCGAAGCCGAACGCCGAGCGGACGCTGAACTCTCCGGAGGTCGTCGCCCAGTGGGTGGAGCGGCTGCGCGCTCAGATCGCCCCTCTGCTGGACTTCGAGGGCCCGAACGCAGCGATCATGGTCAACAACCTGGACTGGACCCAGGGCATGTCGGCCATCGAGTTCCTGCGGGACATGGGCAAGCACTTCCGGGTCAACAAGATGATCGCCAAGGAGGCCGTCGCCCGGCGGCTCAACTCCGACGCCGGCATCAGCTACACCGAGTTCAGCTACCAGATCCTGCAGGGCATGGACTTCCTGGAGCTGTACCGGCGGTACGGCTGCACCCTGCAGACCGGCGGCAGCGACCAGTGGGGCAACCTGACGTCGGGCACGGACCTGATCCACCGGGTGGAGCAGGGCGCCGTGGTGCACGCGCTCGGCACCCCGCTGATCACCAAGGCGGACGGCACCAAGTTCGGCAAGACCGAGTCGGGCACGGTGTGGCTCGACCCCGAGATGACGACGCCGTACGCGTTCTACCAGTTCTGGGTGAACGCGGACGACCGGGACATCTCGAAGTTCCTGCGCATCTTCAGCTTCAGGTCCCGTGAGGAGATCGAGGAGCTGGAGCGGCAGACGCAGGAGCGACCGCAGGCCCGGGCCGCGCAGCGGGCGCTCGCCGAAGAGCTGACGACACTGGTGCACGGCGCCGACCAGACGGCCGCGGTGATCGCCGCGAGCCGTGCCCTGTTCGGGCAGGGTGAGCTGGCCGAGCTGGACGGAGCGACGCTGGCCGCGGCGCTGGCCGAGGTGCCGCACATCCAGGTCGCCGAGCTGGGTCCGGTGGTCGACCTGTTCGCCGAGGTGGGGCTCGTCGCCAGCAAGTCCGCTGCGCGGCGGACGGTGAAGGAGGGCGGGGCCTACGTGAACAACGTGAAGGTCGTCGCCGAGGACGCGGTGCCCTCGTCCGAGGATCTGCTGGACGGGCGGTGGCTGGTGCTGCGGCGGGGGAAGAAGAACCTCGCCGCGGTGGAGGTCCTGGGCGCCTGAGCGCCGCGGGGGCGTGGGTGGACTGGTGAGCGCCCCTTACGGGGCGCTCCGGTTCAGGGCGCTGTCCCGCCCGACTGCGTTCACGCTCCCGCTCTCTCCTGCTTCCTCTTCCCCAGCGTCGCCATGTAAAGGGCGTCCACGGCTGCGACGATGATGATCGCGGCCACGAGCTGGAAGATGTGGCGGCTCCAGTCGATACCCCGGGTCGAGGCGACGCCCACGGCGCGGGCGACCGCGTTGCCCACGATGGCGCCGAGCATGCCGCAGATGGTGGTCAGCCAGAGGGGGCTGTGCTGCTTGCCCGGGATGACCGCCTTGGCGATCACGCCCAGCACGAATCCCACGATGATCGCCCACAACCAGCCCATGGCTGCCTCCTCGTACGGCTCGACGTGAGCATTACGCACAGTGTGGGTCGGTGCGCCGTACGGCGCATGTCGACTTCACCCGTGCGCGGCAGGGCCGGTGGCGTCGCCGCAGGCAGCGGGCGCCCCGGTCTCGTGGCCGGTGCAGCCGCGGCGTAACGTAAGAAGGTCGGGCAGGGCCGATGTGGGCGGATGGTGGAATGTGATGCGGAAACAGCACGGCGGCAGCGTCCAGGTGTTCCGGATCACCGGGGCCCGGACGGGACTCGCCGAGGACGTACGGGGCCGGCAGCGCAGGTACGTCATCTCGATGACGATCCGCACGGTGTCGGTGATCCTCGCGGTCTCCCTGTGGAACGTCGAGCGGTACGTCGCCATCGTGGCGCTCGTCGCCGGAGCGCTGCTCCCCTATATCGCCGTGGTGATCGCGAACGCGGGCCGTGAGCGGCCGCCGTCGCTTCCCTCGACGTTCATCGCCACGCCGACGCGGCCGATGATCACCCCGCCGCGGCCGGAGGAGGCGCAGGCGGAATCCGTTCCGGGAGCTGAGCAGCGGGGACAGGGTGGGACGGCTGCATGACCGTGTGCCAAGCTCAAGAAAAGCTCAGATCAATCGTGTAGTTCCAGTGCCGGGCGACGGGGTTGCCGTGACATACTGCGTACGCGCTCCGCATCCCCCGTCGGAGCGACGGACCGACGCCGGGCAGCTCCCCCCGTGGCTGCTCGGCGTCGCCTTGTTGGGGCCCCTTCTGTACGACGAACCCGAGACGAACCCGTGAGTGACGAGACGCCGATCTGCTCCGCCAAGGGCTGCCGTGCCGACGCCGTGTGGGTGCTGGCGTGGAACAACCCGAAGATCCACACGCCGGAACGGCGCAAGACGTGGCTCGCGTGCGAGGAGCATCGCGAGCATCTTTCGCGGTTCCTCGGGGTGCGGGGCTTCCTGAAGGACGTCGTGAGGTTCGCTGATTGGCAGGGTCCCGAAGGGGCCTGACCGTGGCCTAACCGCCGATCGCCGACATCGGCCGGTCCGGCTGCACGAACGACGGGTCGTCCAGTCCGGCTCCCGCCTTCTTGCCCCACATCGCCAGCTTCCAGATGCGGGCGATCTCCTCGTCCGGGGCGCCGGAGCGCAGGGCCGCGCGCAGGTCGGTCTCCTCGGTGGCGAACAGACAGGTCCGTATCTGGCCGTCGGCCGTGAGACGGGTGCGGTCGCAGGCCGAGCAGAACGGGCGGGTGACCGAGGCGATGACGCCGACCCGGTGCGGGCCGCCGTTCACCAGCCAGCGCTCCGCCGGGGCCGAGCCGCGCGCGTCGGCGCCCTCGGGGGTGAGGTCGAAGCGGGTGCGCAGGGAGGCCAGGATGTCGCCGGCGGTGACCATGCCCTCGCGCTTCCAGCCGTGCTGGGCGTCCAGTGGCATCTGCTCGATGAACCGCAGTTCGTAGTCGTGCGCCACGGCCCAGGCCAGCAGGTCGGGGGCCTCGTCGTCGTTCAGGCCCGGCATCAGGACCGAGTTGACCTTGACGGGGGTCAGGCCGGCCTCGCGGGCGGCCTCGAGGCCTTCGAGGACGTCCTTGTGGCGGTCGCGGCGGGTCAGGGTCTTGAAGACGTCGGGACGGAGGGTGTCCAGGGAGACGTTGACCCGGTCCAGGCCGGCCGCCTTGAGCGCGGTCGCGGTGCGCTTGAGGCCGATGCCGTTGGTGGTGAGGGACGTCTGCGGGCGGGGGGCGAGGGCCGCCACGCGCTCGACGATGCCGACCAGGCCGGGGCGCAGCAGCGGCTCGCCGCCGGTGAAGCGGACCTCCTCGATGCCGAGCAGGCGCACGGCGATGTCGACGAGGCGGACGATCTCGTCGTCGGTGAGCAGATCGGGCTTGGCCAGCCACTGCAGGCCCTCCTCGGGCATGCAGTACGTGCAGCGCAGGTTGCACCGATCGGTCAGCGAGACCCTCAGGTCGGTGGCCACCCGGCCGTAGGTGTCGATGAGCACGTGGGCCCCCTCCCTCGAATCCCGGAGCGCTTGTCTTCCGTCACCTGCGAGCCTACGTGACGCCACTGACAACAACAGCGGCCCGTTCCGACGAGGTACGACCCGGCCGCGTCGTAGGACCGTACAGTCCCGGCACGACGCGGCCGTCGTACGAAGGTCAGTGTGCTCCCGTGCCGGTCAGGGACCGCACCTCCAGTTCGGCGTACTTGCCGGCGTCCGGGGCCTCCTTGGACAGCAGGGTGCCCACGACGCCGAGCAGGAACCCGACCGGGATGGAGATGATGCCGGGGTTCTCCAGCGGGAACCAGTGGAAGTCGACGTCGGGGAACATCGAGGCCGGGCTGCCGGAGACGACCGGGGAGAACAGCACCAGGCCGACGGCGGTGACCAGGCCGCCGTAGATCGACCACAGGGCGCCCGAGGTGGTGAACCGCTTCCAGAACAGGCTGTAGAGGATGGTCGGGAGGTTGGCGGAGGCCGCGACCGCGAAGGCGAGGGCGACCAGGCCGGCCACGTTCAGGTCGCGGGCCAGGGCGCCGAGGACGATCGAGACCGCGCCGATGCCGACGGTGGCCCAGCGGGCCGCGCCGACCTCCTGCTGCTCGGTGGCCTGCCCCTTCTTGATGACGTTGGCGTAGATGTCGTGGGCGAAGGAGGACGACGAGGCCAGGGTGAGGCCGGCGACGACGGCCAGGATCGTGGCGAAGGCGACGGCCGAGATGGTGGCGAGCAGGATGGCGCCCCCGTTGGAGTCGACGCCGCCCAGGTGCAGCGCCAGGAGGGGTGCCGCGGTGTTGCCCGCCTTGTTCGAGGCGATGATCTCGCCCGGTTTGATCAGTGCGGCGGCGCCGAAGCCGAGGGCGAGGGTCATCAGGTAGAAGGCGCCGATCAGGCCGATCGCCCAGATGACCGACTTACGGGCGGCCTTGGCCGTGGGCACGGTGTAGAAACGGATCAGGATGTGCGGCAGACCCGCGGTGCCGAGGACCAGGGCGAGGCCGAGCGAGATGAAGTCCAGCTTGGTGGTTCCGGTGGCGCCGTACTTCAGGCCCGGCTCCAGGAACGCCGCGCCCTTGCCGCTGTTGTCGGCGGCCTTGCCGAGCAGGTCGGAGACGTTGAAGTGGAACTTCAGCAGGACCAGGAAGGTCAGCAGCAGGGCGCCGGCGATCAGCAGGACCGCCTTGACCATCTGCACCCAGGTGGTGCCCTTCATGCCGCCGATGGTGACGTAGACGATCATCAGGACGCCGACCAGGGCGACGATGCCGATCTTGCCGCCGTCGCTGGTGATGCCGAGCAGGAGCGAGACGAGGACGCCGGCGCCGGCCATCTGGGCCAGCAGGTAGAAGATCGAGACCACGATCGTGGAGACGCCGGCGGCCGTGCGGACCGGGCGCTGGCGCATGCGGTAGGCCAGCACGTCGCCCATGGTGTACCGGCCGGAGTTGCGCAGGGGTTCGGCGACCAGGAGCAGGGCGACGAGCCAGGCGACGAGGAAGCCGATGGAGTACAGGAAGCCGTCGTAGCCGAACAGGGCGATGGCGCCGGCGATGCCGAGGAAGGATGCGGCGGACATGTAGTCGCCGGAGACGGCGAGGCCGTTCTGGAAGCCGGTGAACTGCCGTCCGCCGGCGTAGAAGTCGGCGGCGTCCTTGGTCTGGCGGCCCGCCCAGACGGTGATGACGAGGGTCGCGGCGACGAACACCGCGAACAGGGTGATGATCAGCGTCCGGTGCTGGCTCGCCTCGCCGGCGGCCAAGGTGATCGCGGGGCTCATGCGCCGCCCTCCATCCGGGACTTGATGGCCTCCGCCTTGGGGTCGAGCCGGGTGGCGGCGTGCCGGGCGTACCACCAGGCGATGAGGAAGGTGGTGAGGAACTGGGCGAGGCCCAGGACGAGGGCCACGTTGATGTTTCCGGCCACCTTGGTGCCCATGAAGCCGCCCGCGTAGTTGGAGAGCAGCACGTACAGCAGGTACCAGGCGGTGAAGGCGATGGCCAGCGGGAAGGCGAACGAGCGGTGGGCGCGGCGCAGTTCGCCGAACTCCGCGCTCTGCTGCACCTCGGCGAACTCCTCGGTGGAGGGAAGTGGGGCCCCCGGTGTGGCGGGGGGCGGTGTCTCGGTGGCCACGGGGTCTCCTCGCGTTGCGGATGCGATGACGAACGGGGAGCTCGATCGTGCTGGCGCTCCCTGCCCAAGGTCCACGGCGCCACGCGAGGACCGGTTCAAGTCCTATGAGTTGTTTCGCAAGTGGTCTTGTCGAGCCATTGCCAAGTCATTGCCGAGCAGTGAGCCGTGGGGTTAGCGTCTGCCTGCACCACGCGTCATGTACCTGCCCGAGCACCGTTCCGTGTCTCGGGCGGTTCTGTATCCGGATGAAGTGGAGATCCCATGGTTCCTCTGCGTTCCAGACGCAGGCTCGCGCTCGCCGTGCCCGTCGTGCTGTCGCTGACCGCCTCGCTCGGCTTCCTGCCGGCAGCGGCCTCGGCTGCCTCCGGTGCGGCCGGTGCGGTGGGCGCGGCGGACGGGCCGAACCTCTCGTACGTGGTCAACACGCGTACGGATCACCGCACGTTCGAGTCCGTGCAGCGGGAGGTCGTCCGCAACGGCGGCTCGGTCGTGGTCGGTTACGACAGGATCGGTGTGATCGTCGCCCACTCCGCGAACCCGGACTTCGCCGCGCGGATGCGCGCGGTGCGCGGGGTGGACTCGGCCGGTGCCACGCGGAACGCGCCGCTGCCCGCCCAGTCCACGACCGATGTCGGCACGCCGCAGGTGCTCAGCGCCGAGCAGGTCGCCGAGGCCGGCGCGCGGGCGAGCGCGGGGCAGGACCCGCTGGAGCCGCTGCAGTGGGACCTGCCGGCCATCAAGGCGGACAAGGCGCACGAGAAGACCCTGGGCAGCCCGGACGTCACGGTCGCGGTCATCGACACCGGGGTGGACGACACGCACCCGGACATCGCGCCCAACTTCGACCGGGCGGCCTCGGTCAACTGCGTGTCGGGAAAGCCCGACACGACGGACGGCGCCTGGCGGCCCAGCGCGTCAGAGAGCCCGCACGGCACGCACGTCGCCGGTGAGATCGCGGGCGCGAAGAACGGCGTCGGCATCACGGGTGTGGCGCCGGGGGTCAGGGTGGCCGGCATCAAGGTCGCCAACCCGGGCGGGTACTTCTACACCGAAGCCGTGGTCTGCGGCTTCGTGTGGGCGGCCGAGCACCACGTCGACGTGACCAACAACAGCTATTACACCGACCCTTGGTACTTCAACTGCACCACCGACCCTGACCAGCGGGCCCTGGTGGACGCCATCACCCGGGCCTCGCGGTACGCGGAGGAGAAGGGCACGGTCAACGTCGCGGCGGCGGGCAACGAGAACTACGACCTCGCGTCCGACTCGATCACCGATCCGGTCTCCCCGAACGACGGCACCCCGTCGGACCGCGTCGTCGACCCGCACACCTGCTACGACATACCGACCCAGCTGCCGGGTGTCGTGACGGTCGCGGCGACGGGCGCGAAGGGCCTGAAGTCGTCCTTCTCCAACTACGGCCTCGGGGTGATCGACATCGCCGCGCCCGGCGGCGACTCGACCGCCTACCAGAAGCCGGAGCCCCCGGCGACCAGCGGTCTCATCCTGGGCCCGCTGCCGGGCGGCAAGTGGGGCTACATGGCCGGTACGTCGATGGCCACGCCGCATGTCGCGGGTGTTGCCGCATTGATCAAGTCAACCCATCCGCACGCCCCGGCCTCCCTGGTCAAGGCGCTGCTGTACGCGGAGGCCGACGCCACGCCGTGCCCGGACCCGTACGACATCAACGGTGACGGCAAGGTCGACGCGGTGTGCGAGGGAGCGAGGAACCACAACGGCTTCTACGGTCACGGCACGGCGGACGCGCTGGCCGCGGTGACCAGGTAAGGCTGGGGCCGACCGCCATATCTTGATTCAGTCAAAGGTGCACTGAGTCAATAATGCATAGTGCAGTCATGACTGCTATCAAGTTCGCCTGGTCCGCGCTGGGTGGCGACCCCGCCCACCTCGCGCGGCTCACCACCATGGCGCGGGAGGGCGCGCTCCGGGCGCGCCTTCCCGTGCGGGAGCTCGCCGGTGCCTGTGTCGGCGCCTGTGCGCTGGCCGCCGCGGAACTGGCGGCCCGCCGCGCCGGGCTCGCCGAGGTGCCCGCCGTCCGGGTCGACGACGGCGCCGTGGCGGCCGCCTTCCACAGCGAACGGCACCTGCTGGTCGACGGGCGGGCACCGGCCGTCTTCGCGCCCCTGTCGCGGTTCTGGCGGACGGCGGACGGCTGGGTGCGCACCCACGCCAACTACCCGCACCACCGGGCCCGGTTGCTCGGCGCGCTCGGCCTGCCTGCGGACGCCTCCGTGGAGACGGTGGCCGCCCGACTCGCCGAGTGCTCCGCGCCGTCCGTCGAAGAGGCGGTGCACGGCGCCGGCGGCCTCGCGGTGGCCCTGCGCACCCCGAAGGAGTGGCAGGCGCACGAGCAGGCCGCCGAGGTGGCCGCTCGGCCGCTCGTCGAGCGCGAACGGCCCACCACGGCACCCGCGCGCCTGCTCGCGCCGCTGGACCCGGCCACCGCTCCCCTGCTGCCCGCCGCCGGACTGCGCGTGCTGGACCTGACCCGGGTCCTCGCCGGCCCGGTCGCCACCCGCACCCTCGCCCTGCTCGGCGCGCAGGTGCTCCGGCTGGACGCCCCCTGGCTGCCCGAACTCCCCGACCAGCACGCCGACACCGGCTTCGGGAAGCGCTCGGCGACCCTCGACCTCACCGCCGACCGCGCCACCTTCGAGGAGCTGCTGGCCGCGGCCGACGTGGTGGTCACCGGTTACCGGCCGGGCGCCCTCGACCGGTTCGGGCTCGGGCCTGAGGCACTGTTCGCGCGCCGTCCCGGGCTGGTCGTGGCGCAGATCTCGGCATGGGGTGCGTACGGCCCCTGGGGCGGGCGGCGCGGCTTCGACAGCCTGGTGCAGGTCGCGACCGGCATCGCCACGACCGAGGGCTCGGCCGAAGAGCCCGGTGTACTGCCCGCGCAGGCACTGGACCACGGCACCGGCTATCTCCTGGCGGCGGCCGTACTGCGGGCGCTGACCGAGCAGTCGTACGACGGGGGTGGCCGGTTGGTACGGCTGGCGCTGGCCCGGACCGCGCGCTGGCTGACCGACGGAATCCGGCCCACCCCTGCCACGGGTGTGCCGTACGAGGGCCCGGACGCCTGGCTGGCCGAGACGGACAGTCCCCTCGGCCGGCTGCGGCACGCACTGCCGCCGGTGTCCTTCACGGGCGGCCCCGCCGACTGGGCGCGGCCTCCGGTGCCGTGGGGGACGGACAGCGCCCGCTGGCGGTGAGCAGGGGACCGGCCGGAAACAGGTGAGCACACGGGCGGCCGGAAACGTATGTATGCGTGGAATTCCGTACTGCCAGTTGTTTTCCGGTACTTGCCCGGTTCTGCGGCGGCTGGCGAAGATCACGGGGTGAGCTTGATACGACCGACCGCCGAGGCGACCGGCGAAGAGGGCCCCGCGCGGCGGTCCGGCACCGGCCGGGCCGCCGCTCTGGTGACCCTGGTGGCGCTGGGCGCCCTGATCCCCCTGTTCGGTCCGTCGGCCGCGCTGCACGGCACCGGGGAGGCCGCCGCACCGGGGGTCGGCGGCATCGGGCTGCTGCGCGCGGTGCTGCTCGCCGCCCTGAGTGTGCCCCTCGGCGAGCTGTTCGTGCAGCGCCTCGCCCGGCGCCTGCCCGGTGCCCCGGCTGAACGGCCGTGCAGCTGGGCGCCGTTCGCGACCGCCGCCGGGTTCGTCGCCGCGCTGGCCCTCGCCTCGGTGGTGTCCGCGGGCAATCTGATCCCGCACCGCCTCGGCCAGATCGACATCGGCGGCCTGTACGGCTCCCGTGACGGCCGGCTGGCCCTGCTGGAGGTCAACGCCTTTGCGCTGGCGGCCCTGTGCGCGTTCCTGCGCCGTCCGGCCGCCCAGGTGTGGCCGCTGGCCGCGGTGGTGGTCGCGGAGGCGCTGCGCGCCCACCCCACGACCGAGCAGAGCCCGCCGGCCGGCTCGGGCCTGACGCTGGTGCACCTGACGTGCGCGGCGCTGTGGGCGGGCGGTCTGCTGCACGCCCTGCGGCTCGTCGGGCGTTGGCGCGGCGATCCGGCCGGGGCCGCGCTGCTCGGCCGCTACGCGCGCGTGGCGGCCGTTCTGCTCGCGGCCATCACCGCGACGGGCGTGTGCAGTGCGCTGCGCCGCATGCCGTCGGCGACGATCCTCGACCAGGTGACGACGACGGCGTACGGACGCACCCTGTTGGCCAAGGTGATCCTGGTCGCCGCCGTCGCCCTGCTCGCCCTGTGGGCGCGGATCCGGCTGCGCCGCGCCGCCGACCCGCTGGCCGCCTGCGCGCCCGCGTGGGCCGAGGTGATCGCCCTGGGCGCGGTCGTCGCGGTCTCGGGGCTGCTCACCGCCCTGCCGCTGCCGATCCGCTGGAGCTAGGCCCTGTCGCCCGTGACCAGGACCTTGAGGGCGGTGCGCCCGTCCATCGCCTTGTAGCCCTCGGGCACGCCCTCGATGTCGACGGTCATGTCGAACACCGGCGAGGGGTCGATCGTGCCGTCCAGAACGTCGGGGAGCAGGTCGGGGATGTAGGCGCGGACCGGGGCGACGCCGCCGCGCAGGGCGATGTTCCGGTCGAACATGACGCCGAGGTCGAGGCCGGTGCCGCTGCCGTGCGGCACACCCACGAAGCCGATCGCGCCGCCGTCGCGGGTGATGTTGACGGCCGTACGCATGGACTGTTCCGTGCCGACGGCCTCGACGACGGCGTGCGCGCCCTGGCCGCGGGTGAGTTCGCGTACGGCCTCGACGGCCGCGTCCCCGCGCTCGGCGACGACGTCGGTGGCCCCGAAGCGGCGCGCGATGTCGGTACGGACCTCGTGCCGCCCGAGCGCGATGATCCGCTCGGCGCCGAGCCGCCTGGCGGCCAGGACCGCGCACAGGCCGACCGCGCCGTCACCGACGACGGCGACCGTGGCGCCGGGGCGGGCGCCCGCGCCGAGGGCGGCGTGGTGGCCGGTGCCGAGGACGTCGGAGAGGGTCAGCAGGGCGGACAGCAGATGGTCGTCGGAGGCGGCGTCCTTGGGCAGCTGGACGAGGGTGCCGTCGGCGAACGGCACGCGCACGGCCTCGCCCTGGCCGCCGTCGTAGCCGACGGAGCCCCAGAAGCCGCCGTGCTCGCAGGACGTCGTCAGCCCCTCGCGGCAGTAGTCGCAGACGCCGTCGGACCACATGAACGGCGCGACCACCAGGTCACCGCGCCGGACCGTGCCCACCTCGGAGCCGGTCTCCTCGACGATCCCGAGGAACTCGTGCCCGATGCGCTGCCCCGGCTGCCGGGCCGCCTCGCCCCGGTAGGCCCACAGGTCGCTGCCGCAGATGCAGGCGCGCAGCACTCGCACCACGGCGTCGGTGGGCAGCTGCACCACGGGCTCGGGGACGTCCTCCACGCGCAGGTCGTACGGGGCGTGGATGGTGGTGGCGCGCATGGCGAGGGTCCTTCTCGTGCGGGTCGGTGCGGGGCGCTCAGGGGGTGGTCGAGCGCACCTCACGGTACGCGGTCACCGGCCCGGCCCGCGCGCCCCGGGCCCAGGGCCCCGGCATGGCCAGGCTCCGCGCGCCCGGGGTCCCCGGCGCGTGTCAGACGCCCGCCGCGCCCAGCAGGCGGCCCGCCGCGTAGGTGACTCCCATCGCCAGCGCCCCGCCCGCCACGTTGCGCAGCACCGCGCGTCCCGGGTCGGCCGCGCCGAGCCGGGCGCTGCTCCAGCCGGTGAGGACGAGCGCGGCCAGGACGGAGACGACGGTCACGCCCAGCCGCCAGCCGGCCGGGGGCAGGACGATGGCCAGCAGCGGCAGCAGCGCACCCACGGTGAAGGCCAGGAAGCTCGCCCAGGCCGCGTGCCAGGGGTTGGTCAGGTCCTCCGGGTCGATGCCGAGCTCCACGCGCGCGTGGGCCCTGAGCGGGTCCCGCGCGGTGAGCTGTTCGGCGGCCTCCCGGGCCACCTCGTGGGACAGTCCGCGTTCCTCCAGCAGCGTGGTCAGCTCCTGCAGCTCAGCCTCCGGCTGCTCGCGCAGTTCCCGCTTCTCCACGGCCAGCGCGGCCATCTCGGAGTCGCGCTGGGTGGAGACGGAGACATACTCGCCGGCCGCCATCGACATCGACCCTGCGAGCAGGCCGGCCAGCCCGGCGGTGAGCAGGGCGGAGCGGCTCTGGGTCGCGCCGGCCACGCCGACGACGATGCCCGCGGTGGAGACGATGCCGTCGTTCGCGCCGAGCACGGCGGCCCGCAGCCAGTTCAGCCGCGAGCCGAGCGCGCCCCCATGGGCCTCTTCGTGGGTTGGTTCGGTCACAGGACCGAGGATGGCACCTTCCCGGCCGCGGGACCCGTACGACGCACCTCGTCCCTCACGTTGCCGCCGAGCATGGCCGCGGCCTCCTCCCGCGGCACGCCCGCGTAGGCGAACCGCAGGGCCTCGCGGGTGTACGGATGGGTGCCCTCGTCGTGCGGGTGGTCGCTGCTCCACATGATCCTGTCGACCCCGATGCGGTCCCGCAACGGCACCTCGTGCGGGCGCATGAAGCCGGCGCCGACGAAGCAGTTCTCCCGCCACACCTGAGAGGGTGCGGCGCCCTGTTCGGTCAGCACCAGTCTCAGCCCGGGGTACCGGCGGAAGGCGCCGCCGAACACCAGGTGCCACAGGGCGCGGTGGGAGAACCAGGTCGTCTCCACCATGAACACCGCGCGGGCGGCCGGTTCCTCGCCGAGCGGCGGGGAGGCCGAGCCGGCGTGGTGGTTGACGGGGACGCCGAGTTCGGCGCACGTGGCCCAGATCGGGTCGTAGACCCGCGAGTACAGCTCGGGGCGTGAGGGGAAACCGCCCCCGCATCCCCGGACCACGGACACGATCCGTGCGCGCCGGACGCGGAGCGAAAGCGGTCGACCAGAACGCCCAACACCGTTCGGGGCGTTCGGCTGAGCACGAGTCCTGGCAACAGGGCGCGTACGTGCGTGCGGCACCCGTGCACCCGTACGGGGTCCGGCGGGCGGGGCCGGCACCTGAAGGTCAGCGGTGTCAGCCGTGGCCCGTATCCTCAGTGACCATGCTCGAAGACCGTGCGACCGCAGTGTCCTCCCCCACCCAGTGGCCGGCCGCGTATCCGAAGGGATACGCGGTCGTTGACGTGGAGACCACCGGCCTGGCCCGGGACGACCGGATCATCTCGGCGGCCGTCTACCGACTGGACGAGCGCGGCGAGGTCGAGGACCACTGGTACACGCTGGTCAACCCGGAGCGCGATCCGGGACCGGTGTGGATACACGGTCTGACGAGCGAGGTACTCGAAGGGGCGCCGCTCTTCGCAGACATCGCCGAGGAGTTCGCGGCCCGGCTGGACGGCCGGGTGCTGGTCGCGCACAACGCCGTCTTCGACTGGCAGATGATCGCGCGGGAGTACGCGCGCGCGAAGCGTGAGGCGCCGGTGCGTCAGCGGCTGTGCACCATCGCGCTGTCGAAGGAGCTGGGGCTGCCGCTGCCCAACTTCAAGCTGGAGTCGCTGGCGGCGCACTACGGCGTCGTACAGCAGCGGGCGCACCATGCGCTGGACGATGCGCGCGTGCTGGCGGAGGCCTTCCGGCCGAGCCTGCGGGCCGCGGCGGCCGGCGGCGTCCGGCTGCCGCTGCTGGAGTGCCGGCCGCTGACGGAGTGGTCGGACCGTCCGGTGCCCCGGCAGTCGACCGGCGGACAGGGCGGCTACGGCGGCTACCGGCCGACCAGTTGGCGCCCCTCCCGCAGAAGGCCCGCATGCCCCTATCCCAACCCGGGTCGCTACGAAGACGGCAAACACCTCAAACAGGGCATGCGGGTGGCGTTCTCCGGGGACACCTCCGTCGACCGCGAGCTGCTGGAGGACCGGGCCACCGAGGCCGGTCTGCACGTGGCGTCCAGCATCTCCCGGCTGACCAGCCTGCTGGTGACCAACGACCCCGACTCGGGCACGTCCAAGGTGGTCAAGGCGCGGCAGTTCGGTACGCCGATCGTCGACGAGGCCGCGTTCGGGCAGCTGCTGCGGGATGTCGAACCGGCCGACGAGTGACGACACAGGACACCACACCAATCCGACAGGAAATCGTACGAACGGGTGGTTGCCGGGCGACTCACCCGGCGGCCGCTCGCCCGCCCGGCGACGACGGCCCACCCTGTGGCGCATGGCTAAATGCGAAGTTTGCGGCAATGACTACGGAATGACCTTCGAGGTCCACGCACAGGGTGCGGTGCACGTCTTCGACTGCTTCTCCTGTGCGATCCACCGGATGGCCCCCATCTGCGAGCACTGCCGGGTGCAGATCATCGGCCAGGGCGTGGAGGCCGACGGCCGGTTCTACTGCGGGGCCCACTGCGCCCGCGCCGAGGGAAAGGTGGGAATCGTCGACCGGGTGTGACCCGGTACCCGCCTGAATGCACCCCACGGCCCGGAGGTACCGTCGTGGGGTGCACCGCTACCGCTTTCTGTTGTCCCGCCAGTGGGTCATCCTCACCCTCGTCGCGATCGCGCTGATCCCGACGATGATCAGGCTGGGCTTCTGGCAGAAGCACCGGTACGAGGAGCGCACCGCCCGCAACGACCTGGTCTCCTCCGCTCTGCACGCCAAGCCGGTCCCGGTCGAGCAACTGGCCTCCCCCGGGCACGCCGTGACCCGCACCGAGAGGTACCGCACGGTCACCGCGACCGGCACCTTCGACACCGCCAGGGAGGAAGTGGTCCGGCGCCGGACCAACTCCGACGGCGAGGTCGGCTTCCACGTGCTCACCCCGCTCGTCCTCACCGACGGCAGGGTCCTCCTGGTCAACCGCGGCTGGATCCCCGCGAACGGCGTCCAGACCGCCTTCCCGAAGATCCCCGCCCCGCCGTCCGGCCGGACCACCATCACCGGGCGGCTGATGGCCGACGAGACGACCGCGGCGAGCGGCATCAAGAACGTCCAGGGCCTCCCCGACCGGCAGATCATGCTGATCAACAGCGCGCGGGAAGCGCACCGGCTCGGCGCGCAGGTGCTCGGCGGCTATGTCGAGCAGACGGCGCCCACGCCCAAGGACGGCCCGGAGCAGATCTCCGACCCCGGCAGCGAGGACGCCCCGCTGAACTACGCGTACATGATCCAGTGGTGGCTGTTCGCCGCGGGCGTCCCGGTCGGCTGGTGGTTCCTCGTCCGCCGGGAGATCCGCGACCAGCAGGAGGCCGCGGCGGAGGCGAAGCCGGAGGAGAGCGCACCGGCCCCGGTGTGACCGCCGTCACTCCCCCGGCGCACCACCTGATTGGCCCTCTGGTCCGCCGGGAAGCCGGGTCCCGTGAACGCGCGCATCGAGGACTACGCACTCATCGGTGACGAGCAGACCGCCGCGCTGGTCGGCAAGAACGGCTCGATCGACTGGCTGTGCCTGCCCCGCTTCGACTCCGGCGCCTGCTTCGCCCGGCTGCTGGGCGACGACAGCCACGGCTACTGGCGGATCGCCCCCACGGGAGCGGACACCTGCACGCGCCGCGCCTACCGGCCCGACACCCTCGTCCTCGACACCGAGTGGGAGACCGACCAGGGCACGGTCCGGGTCACCGACCTGATGCCGCAGCGCGACCGGGCGCCCGACGTCGTACGCATCGTCGAGGGCGTCAGCGGCCGGGTCACCGTCCGCAGCACCCTGCGGCTGCGCTTCGACTACGGCTCGATCATGCCGTGGGTGCGCCGCGCGGACGGGCACCGGGTGGCCGTCGCGGGCCCGGACTCGGTCTGGCTGCGCTCCGAGCCCGCCGTGCACACCTGGGGCGAGGACTTCGGCACCCACTCGGAGTTCACCGTCGCCGGGGGCGAGCGGGTCGCGTTCGTGCTCACCTGGCACCCCTCGCACGAACGCCGCCCGCCGCTCAAGGACCCCTTCGAGGGCCTGGAGTGCAGCGTCGAGGACTGGCAGAGCTGGGCTCGGCAGTGCCTTTACCGGGGGCCCTACCGGGACCTGGTCGTCCGTTCCCTGCTCACCCTCAAGGCCCTCACCTACAGGCCGACGGGCGGGATCGTGGCCGCGGCGACCACCTCGCTGCCGGAGCAGCCGGGCGGGGTGCGCAACTGGGACTACCGGTACTGCTGGCTGCGCGACTCCACCCTCACCCTCGGCGCGCTGCTCAACGTCGGCTACCACGACGAGGCCTCGGCCTGGCGCGACTGGCTGCTGCGCGCGGTCGCGGGCGACCCGGCCGACCTGCAGATCATGTACGGCGTCGCGGGCGAGCGGCGGCTGCCGGAGATGGAGCTGGACTGGCTGCCCGGCTTCGCCGACTCCGCCCCCGTACGCATCGGCAACGGCGCGGTCGAGCAGCTCCAGCTCGACGTGTACGGCGAGGTGATGGACACGCTCGCCCTGGCCCGCAGCTCGGGCCTGCCCCCGCGACCGCACATGTGGGCGATGCAGCGCGCCCTGATGGGCTTCCTGAAGTCGGCCTGGCGGCAGCCGGACGAGGGCCTGTGGGAGGTGCGCGGCGGCCGGCAGCAGTTCGTGCACTCCAAGGTGATGGTGTGGGTGGCCGCCGACCGGGCCGTCAAGACGCTGGAGGAGTACCCGGACCTCAGGGGCGACCTGGAGGGCTGGCGCAGCCTCCGCGACGAGGTCCATCGGGAGGTGTGCCAGAAGGGCTACGACCCCGAGCGCAACACCTTCACCCAGTACTACGGCTCCCGCGAGCTCGACGCGGCGCTGCTGCTCATCCCGCGCGTCGGCTTCCTGCCGCCCGACGACCCGCGGGTGGTCGGCACGGTCGACGCGATCCGCGACGGCCTCGGCCACGGCGGCTTCCTGCGCCGGTACGACACCGAGGACTCGGTGGTCGACGGGCTGCCGAGCGGCGAGGGCTCCTTCCTCGCCTGCTCGTTCTGGCTGGCCGACGCCCTGTGTCTGACCGGCCGGAAGGACGAGGCGCGGGAGCTGTTCGACCGGCTGGTGGGCCTGGTCAACGACGTCGGGCTGCTGGCCGAGGAGTACGACCCCGTCGACGGCCGTCAGCTGGGCAACTTCCCGCAGGCCTTCAGCCACATCGCGCTGGTGAACACCGCCCTCACCCTGTTCGGGGACGACGGGGCAGGATAGGGGCCATGGATCTTGGACTGAAGGACCGGGTGTACGTCGTCACCGGGGCGACCCGCGGGCTGGGCAACGCCGCCGCGCGGGAACTCGTCGCCGACGGGGCGAAGGTCGTGATCAGCGGCCGGGACGGGAAGCGGGTGGCCGACGCCGCCGCCGAACTGGGCCCGAACGCGGTGGGCGTCAGCGTGGACAACGCCGACCCCGAGGCACCGGAGCGGCTGATCGGGGCCGCCCGTGACGCCTTCGGCGCGTTCCACGGCGTGCTGGTGAGCGTGGGCGGGCCGGCGCCGGGGTTCGTCGCGGACAACACCGACGAGCAGTGGCGGGGCGCGTTCGAGTCGGTGTTCCTCGGTGCGGTGCGGCTCGCGCGGGCGGCGGCCGCCGAGCTGGAGGACGGCGGCGTCATCGGGTTCGTGCTGTCCGGGTCGGTGCACGAGCCGATTCCGGGGCTGACCATCTCCAACGGGCTGCGGCCCGGCCTGGCCGGGTTCGCCAAGTCGCTCGCGGACGAGCTGGGGCCGCGCGGGATCCGGGTGCTGGGGCTGCTGCCGGCGCGCATCGACACCGATCGCGTGCGCGAGCTGGACGCGCTGTCCGCCGACCCGGAGGCCACCCGGGCCGCGAACGAGTCCCGGATTCCGCTCAGGAGGTACGGGAAGCCGGAGGAGTTCGGCCGGGTCGCGGCGTTCCTGCTGTCTCCGGCGGCCTCCTATCTGAGTGGGATCATGGTGCCTGTGGACGGGGGGATGCGGCACGGGTTCTGAGGTGTGCGGGTCGTCAAGTGACCCGTTCCGCACGGTGCTTGACCGCCCGCAGCCGTACCTCCGCCGGCAGCGAGGGCAGGCGGGCCGACCGGCGGGCGTGGGTAAGGGCCCCGGCCGTGAACTCGTTCAGGGCCGTTGCCGGGTCCACGTGCGGTTCCAGTCGCAGCCACACCCGCGCCCCCGGCGCCGTACGGCGGCCCCGCAGGAGGATCTCCGCGTGCGCCACGCCCTCCTGCCGCACGGCGTCCTGGGCCAGGGCCGACTCCAGGGCCCTGGCGCGCAGGAGGGCTGACTCGTCGTCGCCGGTGTCGATCAGGATCTCGGTCAGCCGGCGGCGGCGCAGGACCGCCGTGAGCCACCACAGGCTGAGCAGGACGACGAGGGCCAGGAACGCGATGACCGCCGGCCACCACCAGCCGGTGGCCCGCCAGTGGGTGCGCTCGGCCTTGGTGAGCAGGACGTCGTGCGGGCCGGTGTGGATCCACCAGGAGGGCGACGGCGCCCCCAGGCCGACGGCCAGCACCGCGCCGCCGAGCGCGAGCAGGAGCAGGCCGACGAGGGCCAGCAGGACCCGGTTGAGGCCGCCGCCGCGCATCGTCCTCACCCCTTCCGCCCGGGCCGGGACACGTGCAGCGACAGCTCGGGCGGCCGGGTCAGGCCGAGGCCCCGGATCGCGTCCGAGAGCACGGCGTCCAGGTCGGCGCGTACCTCGTCCAGGTCACGGAAGTGCGCGACGGCACGCACGTCGGCCTTCCTGCGGCGCATCCGCACCCGGACCGACCGGACCCCGGACACGTCCATGGCCCGGTCGCGGAGCAGGAGCGCCGCCGCGTCGCGCCCGAGTGCGGCGCGCACATCGGGGTGCGGGCGCCGCATGGGCAGCAGTCCGCGCAGGCCGGGGGTGACCGCGAGGGCGATCAGCCACAGGCCCAGTACGACGGCGACGGCGGCGCCGGTCAGCACCCAGGGGTCGTCCAGGGGCCGCTCGGCCAGTTGCCCGGCGAGGGCACGGCGCCAGTGCATCGCGGGGTGGTGGGCGCGCACGGCGGCGATGTCGTAGAGCAGCAGGCCGGCGCCGGCCAGCAGCAGGAGCGCGACGACGGCGGCCGGGACGCGGCGCGGCGACCAGAAGCGGCCGCTGCCCCCGGCGGGGGCGGGCGGGGCGGTGCCGGGGTCCTTCTCGAGGGTCGGGGTGGCCGGCTGTGACTCGCTCATCACGCCCTCCCGTGCGGTTCCGGGTGCAGCCGTTCGACGTGGACGGCGACCTCGGGCACCGCCATGTCCACCAACGCGCCTACCCGCTCGGCGACATGGCGACGCACGGCGGCGCACTGGGCGCCGATGTCGCCGGGGTAGCCGAGTTCGAGATGGACGCTCGCGCGGACCGTCTCCTGGTGCACGACGACCGTGGCGTGCGGGGCAGCCGCGTCCGCGGGCGGCGGCGGCAGCGCCTCACGGGCGGCCTGTGCGGCGATCTTCGCCACGACCCGGTCGGCGATCCGGGTGGCGCCGCGCTCGCCCGGTGGCACGAGGCCCGACGGCGGGCGCCCCACGCCGGTCTCGGCACTCACCTCCGGTCACCGCCGCCGGTCGCGCCGGTGGTCGCGGATGCGGAAGAAGTCGCCCGGTTCCAGGTCGCCCTCCGCGAACCGGCCGACGACGAAGCCGATCGCGCCCAGGGCCGCCACCAGGAGAAAGGCACCGAAGCCGCCGAAGTACCCGGCGAAGCCCAACGCCATCCCGGCGATCATGCCGACCACGGCCATGCTCATGGAACGCTCCTCAGCTCGTCGGGCGTGCAGGGTCCGGCACCGGTTCTCACTGGATCCGGGGCTCCGGTTCCTCTTCCTCTTCCTCGGGCAGCTTGACGTCGCTCACCGCGATGTTGACCTCGACCACCTCGAGTCCGGTCATGCGTTCCACGGCGGCGATCACGTTCTCCCGCACGGCGCCGGCGACATCGGTGATCGAGACGCCGTAGTCCACGACGATCTCCAGGTCGAGCGCCGTCTGCACCTCGCCGACCTCGGCCTTCACGCCCCGGGTGACCGACTTGGAGCCGCCGGGCACCCGGTCGCGCACGGCGCCGAAGGTGCGGGCCAGGCCGCTGCCCAGGGCGTGCACGCCGACCACGTCGCGGGTCGCGAGACCGGCGATCTTCTCCACGACGCCGTCGGCGATGGTCGTCCGTCCACGGGTGGCCGGATCGCCGCCGCCACGCCGGGTCGCCTTGCGGGTCGTGACCTGTGGCTCCTGGTCGCCCTCGGGGGGCGTCGTCATCTCGGTCATCGCCGTAGGTCCCTTTCGGTCGTCCCCTTCGATCGTCCTGAGCCCACCGTAAGCAAGGTTCCCCGTCCGCGCGCCGGTGATACGGCAGGCTGGAGGAATGACGGCGGACCGGTGGACAGAGATGGTGCGGCGCCAGGTCGGACTGGGCAGGCTGCTGCCGCTCGGCGGGCCGGGCGACGGCGCCTGGATCGCGGAGGGCGCGGCGGCGGCGGTACTGGAACGCGCGGCGGCCGACGGGATGCCCGGCGTGCGGATCGGCGCGCTGCGGCTCGGGCTCGCCGGACCGGAAGAGGCGCCCGAGCCCGTCGTACCGGCTCCGCCGAGTGCGCTGCCGCCGGGCCCGCTGCGGCTGACGGCGGACTTCGCCGCGACGGCCGCCGAGCCGCTGCCGACGGTGGCGTCCGGGCTGCGCCTGACGCTGGCGACGGCCGCGACGGAGCGCCTCGGGCTCGCCGTGACGGAGGTGGACCTGCGGGTCACCGAGCTGCTGGACGCGGCGGAACCGGCCGCGCGGGTGCGTGCTCCGCAGCCGGTGCCCGCGCGGGAGCCCACCGACCCGGACGAGGCCCGGGTGACCGGTGCCGCGTTGTCCGTCCCCGGGGTCACCGGGCTGACGGGTTCCCTCGGCGGTCTCGGCCGGGCGGTGCACCTGGAGCAGCGCCCGGCCGGTACGGCGCTGCCGCACCGGCATGTGCGCGTGGAGCTGACGACCAGCGCGGACCGCCGGGCCGTCGAGGTGGCCCGGCAGGTGCGTGCGGCCGTGCGGGATGCGCTGGAGGACCGGCCGACGGTGGCGGTGTTGATCACGGCGGTCGGCTGACGCGCCCCTGTGGGGCCCGGGTACCGCCGTGCCTCCCGACTACTCGCCGAGACCGGCCAGATCCCGAAGGCGGCGCGCCTGGGCAGCCCGCTCCGCCGCACGCTGCTCGTCGTACGTACGGTCCACCGCGCCCCGCAGCAACGCCTTGGTCTCGACCACGGCGTCCCGCGGAGCGGCCAGCAGCGCGGCCGCCAAGTCCCCTGCGGCCGCATCGAGTTCAGCGGCCGGCACGGCGACGTTGGCCAGCCCGGACGCCACGGACTCCGCCGCGCCGACGAACCGTCCGGTCGCGCAGATCTCGAGCGCGCGGGCGTACCCGACGAGACCGACCAGCGGGTGCGTGCCGGTCAGGTCGGGAACGAGGCCGAGGCTGGTCTCGCGCATGGCGAACTGAACGTCGTCCGCGACGACCCGCAGATCGCACGCGAGCGCGAGCTGGAAGCCGGCCCCGATGGCGTGCCCCTGCACGGCGGCGATGGACACGATGTCGTTCCGCCTCCACCAGGTGAACGCCTCCTGGAACTCGGCGATGCTCGCGTCGAGCCCGGCGTCGTCACGGCGCGCGAGGTCGATGAAGGTCGGCTCGCCCGGGATCCCCTCCGGGGTGAACATCTGCCGGTCCAGCCCGGCGGAGAAGGACTTGCCCTCGCCGCGCAGCACGACAACACGGACGGAGCCCGGCAGCATCCGCCCGGCCTCGGTGAGCGCCCGCCACAGGGCGGGGCTCTGCGCGTTGCGCTTGTCCGGGTTGGTCAGCGTCACCGTGGCGAGCGCGTCGTCGACGGTGAGCCGTACGCCGTCCTTGTCGAGTACAGGAGCGAGGTCCTGGTCGGGCGAAGCCATGGGGCGCCTCCGATGGGTGCGGTCATCACGCAGTGCCGTTACGGCATGCTAAGTGACTGCACAGTAACCACCCGGCCGATCCGGCGGTCCCCCGGGCCCCTCAAGGCCCAGGGGGAGGTCGGCCGGGTGGCCACCGCCGAAGACGATGGGCCGCCCGGAGTCAGGACGATGCGGCCTTCTTGCCCCGGGTCGCTCCGCCACGCCCGCGCAGCGTGACGCCCGACTCACTGAGCATCCGGTGTACGAAGCCATACGAGCGGCCGGTCTCCTCGGCCAGCGCCCGGATGCTCGCACCGGAGTCGTACTTCTTCTTCAGGTCTGCCGCGAGCTTGTCGCGCGCGGCGCCGGTCACCCGGCTGCCCTTCTTCAGAGTCTCGGCCACCCGTGCCTCCTCATGGGAAGTGCGCTCTGGTCTCCTCATGATCACCCCTCCCGGCCCTGATGGCCACCCATTCGGCAAGGTCCGTGGGACATCGTTGTGACGACAGGAGTGGATCCCCACAAGCGGAATCAAGGATTCCGAGGGGTGGTGTCGGCGGGGCCGAACGGGTGGATTCGCGAAGTGCCAGGTCAGAGACGCGAAACGGCCGACCCCTTGGCGCGCAAGGGATCGGCCGGAAAATGCGTGTACGACACACCCCGATACGAGGAGATCTCACACAGATGATGGATCACGGATGAGCCGAATGATCCATCCGCAGTGGATCAGTACGCAGTGGATCAGGCTTCGGTCAGGCCAGGGCGACGAGATCCGCGTAGTCGGAGCCCCACAGGTCCTCGACGCCGTCCGGGAGGAGGATGATCCGCTCCGGCTGGAGCGCCTCGACGGCGCCCTCGTCGTGGGTGACGAGGACGACCGCGCCCTTGTAGGTGCGCAGGGCGCCGAGGATCTCCTCGCGGCTGGCGGGGTCGAGGTTGTTCGTCGGCTCGTCGAGCAGGAGCACGTTCGCCGAGGAGACGACCAGCGTCGCCAGGGCGAGACGGGTCTTCTCGCCGCCGGAGAGGACACCGGCCGGCTTGTCGACGTCGTCGCCGGAGAACAGGAACGAGCCGAGCACCTTGCGGACCTCGACCAGGTCCATGTCGGGGGCGGCCGAGCGCATGTTCTCCAGGACCGTGCGGTCGGGGTCCAGGGTCTCGTGCTCCTGGGCGTAGTAGCCGAGCTTGAGGCCGTGGCCGGGGACGACCCGCCCGGTGTCGGGCTGCTCCACGCCGCCGAGCAGGCGCAGCAGGGTGGTCTTGCCCGCGCCGTTGAGGCCGAGGATGACGACCCGGGAGCCCTTGTCGATGGCGAGGTCGACGTCGGTGAAGATCTCCAGTGAGCCGTACGACTTCGACAGACCCTCGGCCATCAGCGGGGTCTTGCCGCAGGGCGAGGGCTCCGGGAAGCGCAGCTTGGCGACCTTGTCGGACATCCGGACCTCTTCGAGGCCGGAGAGCAGCTTCTCGGCGCGGCGGGCCATGTTCTGCGCGGCGACCGTCTTGGTGGCCTTGGCGCGCATCTTGTCGGCCTGGGCGTTGAGGGCGGCGGCCTTCTTCTCGGCGTTGGCCCGCTCCCGCTTGCGGCGCTTCTCGTCCGCCTCGCGCTGCTGCTGGTAGAGCTTCCAGCCCATGTTGTAGATGTCGATCGCGGACCGGTTGGCGTCCAGGTAGAACACCTTGTTCACCACGGTGTCGACCAGATCGACGTCGTGGCTGATGACGATGAACCCGCCGCGGTAGGTCTTCAGGTAGTCCCGCAGCCAGATGATCGAGTCCGCGTCGAGGTGGTTGGTCGGCTCGTCGAGGAGCAGGGTGTCGGCGTCCGAGAACAGGATCCGGGCCAGCTCGATACGGCGGCGCTGACCGCCGGAGAGGGTGTGCAGCGGCTGGCCGAGGACGCGGTCGGGCAGGTTCAGCGCGGCGGCGATGGTGGCGGCCTCGGCCTCGGCGGCATACCCGCCCTTGGTGAGGAACTCCGTCTCCTGGCGCTCGTACTGCTTGAGGGCCTTCTCGCGGGTGGCGCCCTTGCCGTTGGCGATGCGCTCCTCGTTCTCGCGCATCTTGCGGATCAGTACGTCGAGGCCGCGCGCGGAGAGGATGCGGTCGCGGGCGAGGACGTCCAGGTCGCCGGTGCGGGGGTCCTGCGGGAGGTAGCCGACCTCGCCGGAGCGGGTGATCTGGCCCGCGGCCGGGATGCCCTCGCCGGCCAGGCACTTCGTGAGGGTGGTCTTTCCGGCGCCGTTGCGGCCGACGAGGCCGATGCGGTCGCCCTTGGCGACACGGAAGGTGGCGTTCTCGATGAGGACGCGCGCACCGGCGCGCAGCTCGATACCGGAGGCGGAGATCACGGACAGACTCCAGGGCGTACAGGGATTGACGGGTGGGCGGCTGAGGACGTTCCCGCCGTCTAATGCGCGAGGAGAATGGCCATGGGGAGAAGTCTAACGGGGGTGTGCAAGCGGTTTTCTCCGTCCGTGCGTTCGGTCCGTACCGCGGAGATCGTTGCGGAAGATCGTTGCGGGCGAGCGTCGCGGACCTGGACGCACGTTCGTCATGAAGCTGTGCCGACACGTTGCGCCGAGGCGTTGTCGGTGGCGGCTGCGAGACTGAACGGGACGCCGGAGAACCGACGCACGAAGGAGTGATCGGCATGGCAGGCACGGGCGGCGCACGGCCGAGTCTCTACCCCACGCTGCTGTACACGGACGCGAAGGCGGCGATCAGGCAGCTCACGGAGGCCCTCGGCTTCACCGAGCTGTCGCTGTACGAGACGGAGGACGGCAAGGTGATGCACGCCGAGCTGGTCCAGGGCAACGGCGCGGTGATGATCGGCTCCAAGGGGCGGGGCGGCCTGTTCGACACCGCGATGAAGGACGCCGGACCCGCTGGGGTGTACGTCGTGGTGGACGACGTGGACGCCCACCACCAGCGGGCCCTGGAGCACGGCGTGGAGATCCTGATGCCCCCGACGGACCAGGACTACGGCTCGCGGGACTACATGGCCCGCGACACCGAGGGCAACATCTGGAGCTTCGGGACCTACGCCCCCGAGATCGGCGCCTGAGCGGCCCCCGCGCCGCTCATCCTCCGGTGTGCACCTGGAAGGCGGCCCGGCGCACCGCCTTGGCCAGGGCCGGGTCGGGATGCGCCGCCGCGAGCGCGACCAGGACCTGCACGGTGCGCGGGTGCCCGACGGCGCGGACCTCGTCGAGCAGCTGGGGGACGGTGGGCTGCACCGCGGACTCCAGATGCCGGACCAGCATCGGCGACTCGCCGTGGTCGGCGACGGCGGCGGCGGTGTCCACCCACAGCCAGGTCGCCTCCTGCCGGGTGAGGACCTCGTGGGCGTCCTCCGGGTCGACCCCGTCGTGCTCGGCGAGCCACAGCAGGGCGTAGGGCCGCAGGGCCGGCTCGTCCACGACGGCGCGTACGTCGGGCTCCGCCGGGGCGCCAACGACGCGCAGCGCCTCGAAGGCCAGGCCGCGCAGCAGGGCGTCCTCGCCGCGCGCGGCATGGATCAGCTCGGTGACGGCGTCGCCGACCGTGCGGGCGGCGAGCCAGGCGCGGTATTCGGCGCGGGCGGCGTTGGGGCGGAGCTGGGCGCAGCCGCGGAGCATGTCCTCGGCGGACTGCTCGATGTTGCCGGCCGGGCTCTGCGCGGCCACGCAGATCTGCTCCAGCTTGACCCACACCGCCCAGCTGCCCAGGGGGGTGAGGGTGGCCTGGCCGGCGCCGTAGGTCAGCGCGCCGACCGAGGCGAGGGCCCGCAGTGCCCAGTCGAGGAGGGGCGCGAGCGGGGTGTCGCCGGTGGGCGCGGGGTCTCCCGGGACGGCCACGAGTTCCGCCGGGCCCGGGGAGCCGCCCGCCGGGCGCCCGTGTCCCGGCTCGGCCGGCGGCCGCGCCCCCGCCAGGCCCTGCCGCACGGCCCCGGGCTCGGACGGCTGCCGTGCAGCCGGCACGGTCGGCAGAGCGGTGCTGGTCTCGACGTGCGCCACGGCCCCGGGCTCGGTGAGCCGTGCGGTGCCGGGCTCGGGAAGCCGTACGGTGCCGGGCTCGGGAAGCCGTACGGTGCCGGGCTCGGGAAGCCGTACGGTGCCGGGCTCGGCGGGCCGTGCGGACTCGGGCCCGGCAGGCCGCACGGACGCAGACTCGGCGGGCCGTGCTGACCCGGGCTCGACGGGCCGTGCCTCGGGCTCGGCAAGCCGCACGGAGCCAGGCCCGGCGGGCCGGGCGGACCCCGGCTCGGTAACCCGCACGGAGCCAGGCTCGGCAGGCCGTGCGGACCCCGGCTCGGCGGGCCGGGACGGGACGGGCTCGTAGGGGATCTCGCAGCGTTCGGTGCGTAGTTCGGTGACGCGCTGCTGGAGCAGGTCGAGGAGCTGCTCGACCGGGACGGGCCCGGCGGAGAGCTGGAGGAAGGAGAGCACCTGGGGCATGGCCGAGACGACCTCGGCGACGGCGGCCGGCTCGTGCTCCTCGGGTTCCGGGGAGGCGAGCGACCAGGCGTCGAAGAGGGCGACCCAGCCGCGCAGTACGGCGCTGTCGTCGCGGTCCCAGGCACGCAGCCGCCAGCCGGGGCGTGCGCTGTCGCCGTGCACCTCGACGAGTCCGGCGAGGCGTGCGGTGTCCCAGTCGGTGCGGACCTGAGCGACGCTCAGGCCGAGATCGGCGGCGGCGCGTCGGGCTGTGGCGTCGGAGAGGGTGGCCTTGCCGTCGGCGGTGGCGCCGTCGCTGCCGGGGCCGAGTGCGGCGTCGGCCCAGCGAGCCACACGGACCGGACCGGCCAGCCCGGTGCGGGCCATTCCGGCCAGTTCCGCGGGGGCGGGGGTGCCCTCCGGCGGCCGGGGTGCGGGGCGGCGCGGGCGCCGCTGGTTCACAGCTCTGGGGGCGGCGGCCAGGGGTCGCGGTCGGACGAGTCGAAGCCTGGAGTCGCGCGGGATACGGGACGTCACGGGTGCAGTCTTCCGGTTGACGGTCCGAAAACCCAAACGGAATGTCACGGGGGGCGACGGGGCTGGCCAAGGCACGGGGTCCGGGGCGGGGCGAGCGTGGTGATCAGGCCAGTCGTACGGCCTTAAACGGAATGTCCGGCACCGGGCCTTCCGGCGCCTGCCCGAGGCCCGGAGCATGCTCACACCAGCGGGGTCAGAAAGCGGCGCAGCCGCTCCTCGTACTCCTTGGGGTCGGCGTTCCACATCGCCGCGTGCGGGGCCTGCGGCACGGTGTGCAGGGCGACGAGATCGGGGCGGCTGCGGGCGAGCCGGCGGGTGAACTCCCATGGGGCAACCGCGTCGTCGGGCCCGTGGAAGATCAGGGTCGGCACGGTGAGCAGACCGGGGTCGGTGAGCTCGGGGACCCGGTCGGCGTGCAGGCCGGTCCGGCCCTGGGCGGCGCGCACCGCGAGCGGCAGCAGCGGCGGCGGGGTGCGGCGGGCCCGGGCGAGGGCGCGCAGCGTGGCCTCCCAGCTGAGCACCGGCGAGTCGAGGACCAGTCCGGCGATGCGCTCGCGCACCGGGGAGTGCTCGGCGGCGCGCAGGGCCATGGTGGCGCCGGTGGACCAGCCGAGCAGGACGACGCGGCGGGCGCCGCGGCGGACGGCGTAGCGGATCGCCGCGTCCAGGTCGCGCCACTCGGTCTCGCCGAGGTGGTTCAGGCCGTCCGGCGGGCGCGGGGCACCGGGGTCGCCCCGGTAGGCGAGGGCGAGCACCGGCACCCGGCGGGCATGCAGGGGGGCCATGAGGTTCATGGCCTGTTCCCGGGTGGCACCGAGGCCGTGCACGGCGATCACCCAGGTCTCCCGGGCGCCGGGCACCAACCAGGCGGGCAGCTCGCCGAGTTCGCCGGGCACGTCGATGTCGGCGTGGTCGAGGCCGAGGGCGGTGCCGGGGTCGCCGATGTGCAGGTTCGGGGTGAGCCACACCGCGTCGCCGGGGGCGAAGGTGCCGTGGGTGACGCGTTCCAGGCGGCGTACGACGGTGTCGGCCTCGTGCCGGGCCGCCGCCAGGACGGGGCCGGCGACCGCGTGGGAACCGTCGCCGACGAGGCCGTAGGTGCCGGGGCGCAGCGAGGCCAGGTCGCGGGTGAGGGTGATCTGGCCGGCGGCGGTGCCGTGCACGGTGAGACGGGGCTCGGTGGGCAGCGGGCGGCCCGCGGGCGCCTTCAGCGCGGCGTCGCTGGCGATCCGGCCGGCGGCGACGGAAGCCATGGCCATGCCGGCGGCTATGGCCGTGGTGAGGGCGGTCGCTTTGACGGTGCGCACGGGTCCAGTGTCGTGGGGGTTGCCATCACCGGCCAGCGGAGCGGCGAGGGGCGAAGGAGGCTCGGGATTTACCTCCGCTGGCCGTACCCCCGCAATCGCTCCCCCGCCTCGGCCAGTTGTGCCTCCGTCAGCAGGGTGGGGGTCAGGCCCGGCACCGAGGACGCCGTCAGCCACAGGCGGCACATCCACTCCAGCTGGGCGGTGCGGTCGTAGGCCTGGTCGAGGCCTGCGCCGTAGGTGATCGTGCCGTGGTTCTGCAGCAGGCAGCCGGAACGGCCGGCCAGGGCGCGGAGCATGTTCCCGGCGAGTTCGTCGGTGCCGTACGTGGCATAGGGGGCAACGCGCACGGGGCCGCCGAGGGCGGCGGCCATGTAGTGGACCAGCGGCAGCTCGGGCACGAGTGTGGAGACCGCGGTCGCGTGCACGGCGTGGGTGTGGACGACCGCGCGGGCGTCGGTGCTGCGGTAGACGGCGAGGTGCATGGGCAGCTCGCTGGTCGGCACCAGCGTGCCGAGCACCTGGCGTCCGGCGAGGTCGACGCCGGTGATGTCGTCCGGGGTGAGCCGGTCGTACGGCACACCGGAGGGGGTGACGAGCACCAGGTCGCCGACGCGCGCCGAGACGTTCCCGGAGGTGCCGACCACCAGCCCGTCGGCTACGGTCCGCCGCGCCGTCGCGACCAGTTCCGCCCAGGTCCGTTCCCGTTCCGCGTCCCGCCGCTGTTCAGCCATGCCGCGATCCTGCCAGCCGCGCCCACAAGGAGAGGGCGGGCGGCCGCTTCCGGCCGCGAGCGCGCACCCCCGAACGGGTGGTTGTCGGCAGGAATCGCCGCACATGAGGCGCCGATTCGTTGATCGCCGGGCCTTCAATGGGCTGCCTGGCCCGCCGGGCGAGATCTCGTCCGCCGACCCGGGGAGACACATGGCCCAGGTACGCACTCATCTCCGTCGCCGCGCCGGTGTTCTCGTGGCGGCCACGGCGGCGCTCGCCCTCGCGGGCACCGCGCCCGCGGCGGCCGGACCTCTGGCGCTGGCCGCGGCCAAGCCCCGGGGACACGACGTCTCCTCGCACCAGAAGCGCGTCGACTGGGCGGCCGCCCGGTCCAGGGGCGCGCGGTTCGTATACGTCAAGGCGACCGAGTCCACGGACTACCGCAACCCCTACTTCTCCCAGCAGTACGACGGTGCGCGCAAGGAGGGCCTGTACCGGGGCGCGTACCACTTCGCACGGCCGGACAGGTCCTCCGGCGCCCGGCAGGCCGCCTACTTCGTGCGGCACGGCGGGGACTGGCGGGCGGACGGCCGGACGCTGCCGCCCGCGCTCGACATCGAGTACAACCCGTACAGCAAGAGGCACAAGTGCTACGGGCTGGGCAGGACGCGGATGGTCCGCTGGATCCGGTCCTTCAGCGACGAGGTCAAGCGGGAGACCGGCCGCCGCCCGGTGATCTACACGACGACCCAGTGGTGGCGGCTGTGCACCGGCAACAGCCGTGCGTTCTCGAAGAGCCACGCCCTGTGGATCGCCCGGCACGGCACCTCGCGGCCGGGGAAGCTGCCGGGCGGGTGGCGGTACTGGACGTTCTGGCAGTTCGGCAGCGGGGGCCGGCTGCCGGGTGACCAGGATCTCTTCAACGGCACCGGGAGCCGGCTGCGGACCTTCGCGCGCGGTCGGTAGCCAAGGGACGCCTGGGACACCGGGGCCGAGCGGAACCGCACTCCCCCTCCACGGAACCGTAATCCCCCTCCGCAGACACCCTGGCGTACGACTCAGTTCATCTTCCGTTCACCCAGGTTGCCTACGGTCGTCCACCCAATGACCTCGAACGATTGCCTGGGTAAATGGAAAGCTTCTCGCTGATCCTCGCGATAGTGGTAGTAACCGCTCTCGCGTTCGATTTCACGAACGGTTTCCACGACACCGCCAACGCGATGGCCACCACCATCTCCACAGGCGCCCTGAAGCCCAGGATCGCGGTGGCCATGTCCGCCGCCCTGAACCTGGTGGGCGCCTTCCTCTCCGTGCAGGTCGCCAACACGATCTCCAAGGGTCTCGTCGACGAGAAGGGCATCCGTCCCGAGGTCATCTTCGCCGCCCTGGTCGGCGCGATCCTCTGGAACCTCGTGACCTGGCTGGTGGGCCTCCCCTCCAGTTCCTCGCACGCCCTGATGGGCGGCCTGATCGGCGCCACCGTCGCCTCCGCCGGCCTCGGCGCCGTGCACGGCGACGTCCTGGTCACCAAGGTGCTGCTCCCGGCGGTCGCCGCGCCGGTCGTGGCGGGCGTCGCGTCGATGCTGGCCACCCGGTTCTCCTACGGCATCGGCGGCAAGGCCGAGGGCGAGGCCACCCGCAAGGGCTACCGCGCCGGGCAGATCGCCTCCGCCGGCCTGGTCTCCCTCGCCCACGGCACCAACGACGCGCAGAAGACGATGGGCGTCATCACTCTCGCGCTGATCGCGGGCGGTGCCATCGCCCCGGGCTCGAACCCTCCCACCTGGGTCATCCTCTCCGCCGGCCTGGCCATCGCGCTCGGCACCTACATCGGCGGCTGGCGGATCATCCGCACCATGGGCAAGGGCCTGACCGACCTGGAGCCGCGCCAGGGCTTCGCCGCCCAGACCAGCGCCGCCACCGCCATCCTGGCCTCCTCCCACCTGGGCTTCTCCCTGTCCACCACGCATGTCGTCTCCGGCTCCGTGATGGGCGCGGGCCTCGGCCGCAAGGGCGGGGTGGTCCGCTGGTCCACCGCGACCCGCATGGCGATCGCGTGGGTGCTCACCCTTCCGGCCGCCGCGCTGGTCGGCGCGGGCGCCGAGTCCGTCACCGGCCTCGGTGACTGGGGCACCGCGGTGGTCGCCGTCCTCCTGGTCGCCGCGAGCGCCGCGATCTGGAAGATCTCCCGCCGCGAGGTCGTCGACCACACCAACGTGGTGGCCGAGACCGGGGAGCCTGCCGGTGTGGTGACCGCCGCCATCGCCGCGGTGACCCCGCCCCCGGCGGGCACCATCACCGAGGACCTGACGGCCACGATCCCCTCCCCGGCCGCCGCCGAGCCCGCGCCCGCCCCCGAGGCCGCCCCGCCGGCCGCCACCGTCTGACCCCGGCCGCACCGGTAACCAAGGAAGCAACCCATGAAGATCGACTGGTCGGCCCTCGGCTCCGTCATCGGCGTCAGCCTCGTGTTCACGGTGGGCCTGGTGGCCCTGTTCACCCTCGGCGTCAACGGTCTGGCGCGGCGCGAGAAGGCCGCGGCCCAGGGCGGCTCCGCCACCCTCGCCGTCACCGGCGCCTACGTCTGCTTCGCGGCCTGCGCGGCGGCGGTGGCGTACGGCATCTTCCTCATCGTCTCCAAGTCCTGACCGAGCACCACGAACCAGGCAGCCCGAAGGCTCCCCTCCGTCCGTGACGGAGGGGAGCCTTTTTCACGCCCACAGGTCACGGGCGCCCCACGATGTGGGGATCGGCACACTCTCCCCTCGCAGGTCAACGGCAAGTTGACGGCCCTTCGGGGCACGTGGTGGACTGCCCAGGCCATGTACGGCGGCAGGAGAGGAAGCCGGTGCGAATCCGGCGCGGTCCCGCCACTGTCACCGGGGAAGAACCCCCGGGAGCCAGGAACTCTCACCGCCGAATCTCGTCGAACCAGGGCGCGGACACCCTGAGTGAGGACATCGATCGCCATGCCCGGCTGCCGAAGGACAAGGACCACCACCAGGCGCTCCGCGGGGAGTGCCACGACAGGCCGTCGGTCGTCCGCAGGCCCGTCGTGGCTGGTCGCTCCCCCAAGTTCTCGGCTTCGCTCGAACCCGGGGGGACCCCCATCCCGGCGGCAGCCGCTTGTCCCACTCAGCCCCGCGCCCCTTCGGGGCGCTGCTGCCATCCACCTCGGCTGAGCCGATGGGTGCCGATCGCAGTTACGCGTACGGCGCCGCCGCCGGCCTTCTCGGTGATCTGCTCCTCGGCGATCCGCGCCGCGGGCATCCGGTCGCCGCGTTCGGACGTGCGGCCGCTGCCGTGGACCGCGCGTTGTGGCACGACCACCGCGGCTGGGGCGCCGTGCACACCGCCGTGTGCGCCGGTGGCGCCGTCGCGCTCGGCACGCTGGCCGCACGCGCCGTACGCCCCTCCCCCGCCGCCTCCGTCGCGCTGACCGCCGCCGCCACCTGGGCGGTCGTGGGCAGTACCTCGCTCGCCCGGGAGGCCCGCACGATCGGGCGCGCCCTGGAGTTCGGGGACGTCGAGGCGGCCCGCGCCCGGCTGCCGCATCTGTGCGGCCGGGACCCGCAGGCGCTGGACGCCGACGGGATCGCCCGGGCCGTGGTCGAGTCGGTCGCCGAGAACACCTCCGACGCCGTGGTGGGCGCCCTGGTGTGGGGAGCCGTGGCCGGGGTGCCGGGGCTGCTGGGCTTCCGGGCCGTCAACACCCTGGACGCGATGGTCGGTCACCGGTCCCCCCGCTACCGCCGCTACGGCTGGGCCTCCGCCCGGCTCGACGACCTGTCCGGCTGGCCGGGGGCCCGGCTGACCGCCGTACTCGCCGCCGCAGCCGGACCCGACCCGCTCGGTGCCCTGCGCGCCTGGAAGGCCGATGCCCGCAGGCACCCGAGCCCCAACGCCGGGCCCGTGGAGGCCTCCTTCGCCGGCGCACTCGGCGTCCGCCTGGGGGGCACGCTCTCCTACGGCGGCCGCGTCGAGCACCGGCCCGTGCTCAACGGCGACGCCGGCCGGGCCGTCCGGGTCTCCGACATCGACCGGGCCGTACGGCTCTCCCGCCGCGTCGGCCTGCTCGCGCTCGGCACCACGGTCGCCGCGCGCCTCCTCGTCAGCAGCGTCAAGAGCCTCAGGAGCCCGAAGGGACGTGGGAAGTGAACGGGGGACTCCTCGTCGCCGGCACCACCTCCGACGCCGGCAAGAGCGTCGTGACGGCCGGGATCTGCCGGTGGCTGGTGCGTCAGGGCGTGAAGGTGGCGCCGTTCAAGGCGCAGAACATGTCGCTCAACTCCTTCGTGACCCGCGAGGGCGCGGAGATCGGCCGGGCCCAGGCCATGCAGGCCCAGGCGTGCCGGATCGAGCCGACCGCGCTGATGAACCCGGTGCTGCTCAAGCCGGGCGGCGAACAGAGCAGCCAGGTGGTGCTGCTGGGCAGGCCGGTGGGCGAGCTGAGCGCGCGCGGGTACCACGGCGGACGCCAGCAGAAGCTGCTCGGCACGGTGCTGGACTGCCTGGCCGAGTTGCGGGGCACGTATGACGCGGTGATCTGTGAGGGCGCGGGCAGCCCGGCCGAGATCAATCTGCGCCGGACCGACATCGTCAACATGGGGATCGCGCGGAACGCGCGGCTGCCCGTGCTCGTCGTCGGCGACATCGACCGGGGCGGCGTCTTCGCGTCCTTCTTCGGGACCCTGGCGCTGCTCTCGCCCGAGGACCAGGACCTGGTCGCCGGGTTCCTCGTGAACAAGTTCCGGGGCGATGTCAGCCTGCTGGAGCCCGGCTTGGACATGCTTCAGGGCCTGACCGGGCGGCGGACCTACGGCGTCCTGCCCTTCCGGCACGGGCTCGGCATCGACGAGGAGGACGGGCTGCGGGTCTCGTTGCGCGGCACCGTGCGCGAGTCGACCGTGACGCCGCCCGTCGGTGAGGACGTACTGCGCGTCGCCGTGTGCGCGATCCCGCTGATGTCCAACTTCACGGACGTGGACGCGCTGGCCGCCGAACCGGGGGTCGTGGTGCGGTTCGTGGACCGCCCGGAGGAGCTGGCGGACGCCGACCTGGTGGTGATCCCGGGCACGCGCGGGACCGTACGGGCCCTGGAGTGGCTGCGGGAGCGCGGGCTCGCGGACGCCCTCGTCCGAAGGGCCGCCGAAGGACGCCCGGTCCTCGGCATCTGCGGCGGCTTCCAGATCCTCGGCGAGCGCATCGAGGACGAGGTCGAATCGCGCGCCGGCGCGGTCGACGGGCTCGGCGTGCTGCCCGTGCGGGTGCGGTTCGCCCGCGACAAGACCCTCACCCGGCCGGCCGGCGAGGCCCTCGGCGAGCGGGTCGAGGGGTACGAGATCCACCACGGGGTCGCCGAAGTCACCGGCGGCGAAGGGTTCATCTCTGATGACAAGGGACACAGCCTGGACGGCTGCCGGGTCGGCCACACCTGGGGCACCCACTGGCACGGTTCGCTCGAGTCGGACGGCTTCCGGCGGGCTTTCCTGCGCGAGGTGGCCGCCGCCGCGGGCCGCCGCTTCGTGCCCGCACCCGGCACCTCCTTCGCCGCGCTGCGCGAGGAGCAGCTCGACCGGCTCGGCGACCTGATCGAACAGCACGCGGACACGGACGCGCTGTGGCGGCTCATCGAGTCGGGCGCGCCGCAAGGACTGCCTTTCATCCCACCGGGAGCGCCTGCATGAGCACAGTGTTGTTGTTGTCGACCGCCGACACGGATCTGCTGGCGGCCCGGGCCTCCGGCGCGGACTATCGGATCGGCAACCCGACGCGGGTGGACGTCGAGCAGGAGCTGCCGGAGCTGCTGGAGGGCGCGGACCTCGCCGTCGTACGGCTGCTGGGCGGCAAGCGGGCCTGGGAGGAGGGGCTGGCCGTGCTGCGGGCGTCCGGTGTCCCGACCGTGCTGCTGGGCGGCGAGGCCGTCCCCGACGCCGAGCTGATGGCCGAGTCGTCGGTGCCGGCCGGTGTGGTGGCGGAGGCGCTGAAGTACCTGGTCGAGGGCGGCCCCGCGAACCTGCTGGAGCTGTCCCGGTTCCTGTCGGACACCGTGCTGCTCACCGGCGAGGGCTTCGAGGAGCCGCGGAAGATGCCGGAGTACGGCGTCCACGGCGATCGTGCCCTCGTCGACGGACGCCCGACCGTGGGCGTGCTCTTCTACCGGGCGCACGAGCTCAGCGGCAACACCGCCTTCGTGGACACCCTGTGCGACGCCATCGAGGCGAAGGGCGCCAACGCCCTCCCCGTCTACTGCGGTTCGCTGCGCGGTGCGGACGCCGGGCTGTACGAGCTGCTGGCGAAGGCCGACGCGCTGGTCGCGACCGTGCTGGCGGCCGGCGGTACCCACGCCTCGCAGGCCTCGGCGGGCGGCGACGAGGAGTCCTGGGACATCGGTGCGCTCGCCGACCTCGACATCCCGGTTCTCCAGGGGCTCTGTCTGACCTCGTCGAAAGAGGCCTGGGAGGAGTCGGACGCGGCGCTCTCCCCCATGGACGCGGCGATGCAGGTCGCGATCCCGGAGTTCGACGGCCGGCTGATCACCGTGCCGTTCTCCTTCAAGGAGCATGGCCCGGACGAGGTCCCGGTGTACGTCGCCGATCCGGAGCGGGCCGCGCGGGTGGCCGGAATCGCCCTACGGCACGCGCGGTTGAAGCACAAGCCGAACGCCGAGAAGAGGATCGCGCTGGTCTTCACCGCGTACCCGACCAAGCACTCCCGGGTCGGCAACGCGGTCGGCCTGGACACACCCGCGTCGGCGGTGCGCGTCCTGGACGCCCTCCGGGAAGCCGGCTACGGCGTCACCGAATACCCCTCCGGCGGCGACGAGTTGATCCACCGGCTGATCGAGGCCGGCGGCCATGACGTGGAGTGGCTGACCGAGGAGCAGCTGGCGGCGGCGCCCGCGCGGGTGCCGCTGGCCGACTACCGGGCCTGGTTCGACAAGCTCGATGCGGACCTCAGGGCAGCCATGGTGGAGGCGTGGGGCGAACCGCCGGGCTCGCTGTACGTCGACGGCGACGACGTCGTGCTGGCGTCCCTGCAGTTCGGGAACGTCGTCGTCATGATCCAGCCGCCGCGCGGCTTCGGCGAGAACCCGATCGCGATCTACCACGACCCCGACATGCCGCCGTCGCACCACTACATGGCGGCGTACAGGTGGCTGGAGAACAGTTTCGGCGCGGACGCGATCGTGCACATGGGCAAGCACGGCACGATGGAGTGGCTGCCCGGCAAGGGGCTGGGACTGTCGCGGGGGTGCGCGCCGGACGCCGTGCTCGGCGACCTGCCGCTGATCTACCCGTTCATCGTCAACGACCCCGGCGAGGGCACCCAGGCCAAGCGGCGCGGGCACGCCACGGTGGTCGACCACCTGGTGCCGCCGATGGCACGTGCGGACACCTACGGCGACCTGGCCAAGCTGGAACAGCTGCTGGACGAGTACGCGCTCGTCTCCGACCTGGACCCGGCGAAGGCCCCGGCCGTCCGCGCCCAGATCTGGACGCTGGTCAAGGCGGCCGAGCTGCACCACGACCTGCATGTGGACGAGCAGCCGGACGACGAGGCGTTCGACGAGTTCGTCATGCACATCGACGGCTATCTGTGCGAGATCAAGGACGTGCAGATCCGCGACGGCCTGCACATCCTGGGCGGCGGCCCGGTGGGCGAGCCGCGCGTGAACCTGGTGCTGGCCGTGCTGCGGGCATCCCAGGTGTGGGGCGGGCAGGCGAACGCGCTGCCGGGGCTGCGGGCCACGCTGGCGGCCCATTTCGGCCTGGTGGAGAAGGAGTTGCTGGCCGAGCCGGGCGCTCCGGTGAAGGTGCCGGTGGAGCTGACGGACCTGGTGCAGGGTCCGGCCCGTACGGCGTCCGACGCGATCGACCTCCTGGAGCTGCTGTGCCGGCGGATCGCGGAGGGCATGGAGGCGCGGGCCTGGGACCGCGCGGCCGTACCGGCGGTCCTGAGTGACGCCCTCGGCAGCGAACTCCCGGATGCCGTGGCCGTTTTGGAGTTCGCGTGCGAGGAGGTCGTACCGCGGCTGGCGAGGACCACGGACGAGATCGGGCACATCCTGCGGGCGCTGGACGGCGGTTACGTCCCGGCGGGTCCGTCGGGGTCCCCGACCCGTGGCCTGGTGAACGTGCTGCCGACCGGCCGTAACTTCTACTCGGTCGACCCCAAGGCGATCCCGTCCCGGCTGAGCTGGGAGGTCGGACAGTCGCTCGCCGACTCCCTGGTGCAGAGGTATCTGCAGGACACGGGCGAGTACCCGAAGTCCGTCGGCCTGACCGTCTGGGGTACGTCCGCGATGCGCACCCAGGGTGACGACATCGCCGAGATCCTGGCGCTGCTGGGCTGCCGCCCGGTCTGGGACGACGCCTCGCGCCGGGTGACCGGCTTCGAGATCGTGCCCCTGGCGGAGCTGGGCCGACCGCGCGTCGACGTCACGGTCCGCATCTCCGGGTTCTTCCGGGACGCGTTCCCGCATGTGGTGGGGCTGATCGACGACGCGGTGCGGGCGGTGGCGGAGCTGGACGAGCCGGCCGAGAGCAACTTCGTGAAGGCCCACGCTGACGAGGACACCGCCGAGCACGGTGACCGGCGCCGGGCCACGGCCCGTATCTTCGGCTCGAAGCCCGGAGCGTACGGCGCCGGTCTGCTGCCGCTGATCGACGCCCGGAACTGGCGCAGCGACGCGGATCTGGCCGAGGTGTACGCCGTCTGGGGCGGTTACGCCTACGGGCGCGGGCTCGACGGGCGGGCGGCGCGCGGGGACATGGAGACAGCGTTCAAGCGCATCGCCGTTGCGGCGAAGAACGTCGACACCCGCGAGCACGACCTGGTCGACGCCGACGACTACTTCCAATACCACGGCGGCATGGTGGCGATGGTCCGGCATCTGACCGGCGCCAACCCCGAGGCCTACGTGGGCGACAGCGCCGTACCGGACCAGGTGAGGACGCGGACGCTGGGCGAGGAGACACATCGCGTGTTCCGAGCGCGGGTGGTCAACCCGCGCTGGATGGCGGCCATGCGCCGGCACGGCTACAAGGGCGCCTTCGAGATGGCGGCCACCGTGGACTACCTGTTCGGGTACGACGCCACCGCCGGCGTGGTCGACGACTGGATGTACGAGAAGCTCAGCGCGGAGTACGTCTTCGACCCGGAGAACCGGGACTTCATGGAGAAGTCCAACCCGTGGGCGCTGCGCGGCATCACCGAGCGGCTGCTGGAGGCGGCGGACCGGGGCCTGTGGGCCGAGCCCGACGCGGACACGCTGGAGCGGCTGCGCGCCACCTACCTGGAGCTGGAAGGCGACTTGGAGGGCGACGACCAGTGACAACCCCCTTCCCCTTTACGGCCGTCGTGGGCCAGGACGACCTGCGGCTCGCGCTGCTGCTGAACGCCGTGTCCCCGGCGGTCGGCGGTGTGCTGGTGCGCGGCGAGAAGGGCACGGCCAAGTCGACGGCGGTGCGCGCCCTTTCGGCACTGCTGCCCGAGGTTGCCATCGTCCCCGGCTGCCGGTTCTCCTGCGACCCGGCGGCACCGGATCCGTCGTGCCCGGACGGCCCGCACGAGCCGGGGCCGGATGCGCACCGGCCCGCCCGGATGGTCGAGCTGCCGGTCGGCGCCTCGGAGGACCGGCTGGTCGGCGCGCTCGACATCGAAAGGGCGCTCTCGGAGGGCGTCAAAGCGTTCGAACCGGGGCTCCTTGCCAGCGCGCACCGAGGCATCCTCTACGTTGACGAAGTCAACTTGTTGCACGACCACCTCGTCGACCTCTTGTTGGACGCGGCAGCAATGGGCGCCTCGTACGTCGAGCGCGAAGGCGTCTCCGTACGGCACGCGGCCCGGTTCCTGCTCGTCGGCACCATGAACCCGGAGGAGGGCGAGCTGCGGCCTCAGTTGCTCGACCGGTTCGGACTCACCGTGGAGGTTGCCGCCTCGCGGGAGCCGGAGCAGCGGGTGGAGGTCGTACGGCGGCGGCTGGCGTACGACGACGACCCGGCCGCCTTCGCCGCGCGGTGGGCGGACGAGGAAGCTGCCGTACGGCAACGGATCGTAGCGGCGCGGGAGTTGCTGCCGCAGGTGCGGCTGGGCGACGGTGCGCTGCGGCAGATCGCGGCGACCTGTGCCGCCTTCGAGGTGGACGGGATGCGGGCCGACATCGTGATGGCGCGGACGGCGACCGCGCTGGCCGCGTGGGCCGGGCGGACCGACGTGCTCGCCGAGGACGTACGGCAGGCCGCACTGCTCGCGCTGCCGCACCGCAGGCGCCGCAACCCCTTCGACGCGCCGGGTCTGGACGAGGACAAGCTGGACGAGACGCTGGAGCAGTTCTCCGGCGAGAGCGACGACGATCCCGATCCCGACGGGCCCAGCGGCGGTGGGCAGCCCACGCCCGACTCCGGTCCGCAGGGCGGCGGGGACACCGCCGCGCGCCCCGAGGCCGGTGAGTGCGGGGAACCTCAGGCGTCCGGCGCCGGGGAGCAGTCGGCCGTACGGGCCGCCGAGCCGTTCCGGACCAAGGTGCTCAGCGTGCCCGGGATCGGTGAGGGTGCCGCCGGGCGGCGGTCGCGGGCGCGGACCGAGCACGGGCGGACGACCGGGGCCCGGCGTCCGCAGGGTGCGCTGACCAAGCTGCACCTGGCGGCGACCGTGCAGGCCGCTGCGCCGCACCAGCGGGCGCGCGGGCGGTCGGGGCCGGGGCTGGTGCTCCGCCGGGACGATCTGCGGCAGGCGACCCGGGAGGGGCGCGAGGGGAACCTCGTGCTGTTCGTCGTGGACGCCTCGGGGTCGATGGCGGCGCGGCAGCGGATGAGCGCCGTGAAGGGCGCCGTGCTGTCGCTGCTGCTGGACGCCTATCAGCGGCGGGACAAGGTGGGGCTGGTGACCTTCCGGGGGTCGGCCGCCGAGGTGGCGCTGCCGCCGACCTCCTCCGTCGACTCCGCCGCCGCACGGCTGGAGTCGCTGCCCACCGGCGGCCGTACGCCGCTCGCGGCCGGGCTGCTCAAGGCGCACGAGGTGCTGCGCGTGGAGCGGCTGCGGGATCCGGCGCGGCGGGCTCTGGTGGTCGTGGTGACCGACGGGCGCGCCACGGGTGGCCCCGAGCCGGTCGCGCTGGCCGGGCGTGCGGCGCGGTTGTTCGCGGCCGAGTCGGTCGCCTCGGTGGTCGTGGACTGCGAGTCGGGTCCGGTGCGGCTCGGGCTCGCCGGGCAGCTCGCCGCCGAGCTGGGCGGTATGGCCGTCACGCTGGACGAGCTGCGGGCCGACTCGATCGCCGGGCTGGTCAGGGATGTGCAGGGGAACAGCAAGAGGAGGGCCGCGTAATGCCTCAGGGGCAGCCGAGTGTCGTACCCGATGACGGTCTGACGACTCGTCAGCGGCGGAATCGGCCGCTCGTCGTCGTGCACACCGGGATCGGGAAGGGCAAGTCGACCGCGGCGTTCGGGCTCGCGCTGCGGGCCTGGAACCAGGGGTGGCCCATCGGGGTGTTCCAGTTCGTCAAGTCGGCGAAGTGGAAGGTCGGCGAGGAGAACGCGCTGCGCGTGCTCGGCGCCTCCGGCGAGGGCGGGAGCGTCGCCTGGCACAAGATGGGCGAGGGCTGGTCGTGGGTGCAGCGCGACCGGCAGATGGACAACGAGGAGAAGGCCCGGGAGGGCTGGGAGCAGGTCAAGCGGGACCTGGCGGCCGAGACGTACCGGCTGTACGTGCTGGACGAGTTCGCCTACCCCATGCACTGGGGGTGGGTGGACACCGATGAGGTGATCTCCGTGCTGCGGGACCGTCCCGGGACCCAGCATGTCGTGATCACCGGGCGCAACGCGCCGGAGAAGCTGGTGGACTTCGCGGACCTCGTCACCGACATGTCCAAGGTCAAGCACCCCATGGACGTGGGGCAGAAGGGGCAGAAGGGCATCGAGTGGTGACATCGTCGGTGCCTCGGCTGGTCATTGCCGCGCCCTCCTCGGGCAGCGGCAAGACCACCGTCGCCACGGGGCTGATGGCCGCGTTCGCCGCGCGGGGGCTCGCCGTGTCCCCGCACAAGGTCGGGCCGGACTACATCGACCCCGGGTACCACACGCTCGCCACCGGGCGGGTGGGGCGCAACCTGGACGCGTATCTGTGCGGGCCGGAGCTGGTCGCTCCGCTGTTCCTGCACGGGGCACGGGGGTGTGACCTCGCCGTGGTCGAGGGTGTGATGGGGCTGTACGACGGGGCGGCGGGCGAGGGTGAACTCGCGTCCACCGCGCACGTCGCCAAGCTGCTGGGCGCTCCGGTGGTGCTGGTGGTCGACGCGTCGTCGCAGTCGCGGTCCGTCGCCGCGCTGGTGCACGGTTTCGCTTCCTGGGATCCCGAGGTGCGGGTCGGGGGCGTGATCCTGAACAAGGTCGCGTCCGACCGGCATGAGGAGTTGCTGCGGGAGGCGCTGGACTCGGCAGGGGTACCGGTGCTGGGTGCCTTGCGGCGGGCCGAGCAGGTGTCCACGCCTTCTCGGCATCTGGGGTTGGTGCCGGTTGCGGAGCGGGGCGCTGCGGCGGTCGACGCCGTCGCGGCGATGGCTGCGCAGGTGGCTCAGGGGTGCGACCTGGACGCCCTCGAAGCGCTTGCCCGTGCTGCAGGTGCCCTCCCAGGGGGCTCCGCCCCCTGGACCCCCGCCTCGCCCACCCACCACCCGACTCGCTCGGCCGAAAGGCGAAGGCCAGTAGTCGCCGTCGCCGGTGGCCCCGCCTTCACCTTCTCCTACGCCGAGCACCCCGAGCTGCTCGCCGCCGCCGGTGCCGAGGTCGTCACCTTCGACCCTCTGCGAGACGAGCAACTGCCCGACAACACCGCCGGGTTGGTCATCGGCGGCGGATTCCCCGAGGTGTACGCCGCCGAGCTGTCCGCCAACGAGCCGCTGCGCAAGGCCATCGCCGAGCTGGCCCTCTCCGGCGCCCCCGTGGCCGCCGAATGCGCCGGGCTGCTCTACCTGTGCCGGGAGCTGGACGGGCAGCCCATGTGCGGGGTGCTGGACGCCACCGCGCGGATGACGGAACGGCTGACCCTGGGCTACCGGGACGCCGTGGCCGTCGGAGACAGTTCGCTGGCCGCCGCGGGGACGCGGATGCGGGGGCACGAGTTTCACCGCACCGTCGTCGAGCCCGGCGCCGGCGCCGCGCCCGCGTGGGGTGTGCGGGCGCCCGCGCGGCGGGTCGAAGGTTTCGTACAGCGGGGCGTGCACGCGAGTTATCTGCACACGCACTGGGCGTCCGAGCCCGGTGTCGCCCATCGGTTCGTGGAGAGGTGCCGGACGTCATGAGCAGCAGGCTGGTCGGGGTCGGGGTGGGGCCCGGGGATCCGGAGCTGGTGACCGTCAAGGGCGTCAACGCCCTTCGGGGCGCCGAGGTCGTCGTCGTCCCCGTCATGGACACCGGGGAGCGGGGCCGGGCCGAGGCGACCGTGTTGCACTACGTGCCCGAGGACAAGGTCGTCCGGGTGGTGTTCGCGCTGAACGAGCGGAGGGACCGGGCGCGCCGGGAGGCCGCGTGGGACGCGGCGGGGGCCACCGTCGCCGGGTTGCTGGAGCGGCACGCGTCCGTCGCCTTCGCCACCATCGGCGACCCGAACGTGTACTCGACGTTCACCTATCTCGCGCAGACGATCGCCGGGCTGGTGCCGGGTGTGGTCGTGGAGACCGTGCCCGGGATCACCGCCATGCAGGATCTGGCGGCCCGGTCCGGTGCCGTGCTGGCCGAGGGCACCGAGCCGCTGACGCTGGTGCCGGTGACGGCCGGGTCCGCCGTGCTCAAGGAGGCGCTGGCCGGGCCGGGGACCGTCGTCGCGTACAAGTTCGGGCGGCAGGCCGCCGAGGTCGCCGAGGCGCTGAAGGAGAACGGGCGGCTGGCGGATGCCGTCTGGGGTTCGGCGCTGGGGCTGCCGGAGGAGTCGGTGCGGCCGGCCGCCGAGCTGGACGGGACGCCGTTGCCGTATCTGTCGACGCTGATCGCGCCCCCGCGGCGGGACGGCGGCCGGGGCGGGAAGCTGTGAGCGACACCCGGTGGGCGGCCGCCCGGTCAGCCGCCGGACAGACCCACCACCACCCAGATGAAGGCCGCGCCCGCCACCGTGCACAGCAGGGTGGAGCGCGCGGGGTGCTCGTGGTGGGCCTCGGGCAGGATCTCGGCGGCGGCGAGGTAGAGCAGGACGCCGCCGAAGAGGCCCAGGTAGCCGCCGAGCGCCGCCTCGGGGATGTGGAAGAACGCGGTCGACAGCGCGCCCAGCACGGGTGCGCAGGCGTCGGCCACCAGCATCGCGATCGCCCGGCGGCGGGCGTTGCCGTACAGGCTCGTGATGGTGAAGGTGTTGAAGCCGTCGGCGAAGTCGTGTGCGATCACGGCGAGCGCCACGGCCGCGCCCATGCCGCCGCCGACCTGGAAGGCCGCGCCGATCGCCACGCCGTCCATCGCGCTGTGGCCCACCATCGCGGCGGCCGCCACGAGGCCCACCTCCGGCGCCCGGTGATTGTGCTCGGCACCGCCGTGCGCGGCCTGCCGGGCGGCCAGGGTGCGCTCCACCAGGTGGGCCAGCAGGAACCCGGCCACGAACAGCAGCAGGGCGGCCGGTACGCCGAAGATCTCGCGGCCGGCCGCGTGCAGCGCCTCCGGCAGCAGGTCCAGGCCGACCACGCCCAGCATCAGACCGCCGGCCAGGCCCAGGACCAGGTGCCGCCGGTCGGTCACGCGCTGTGCCGTCCAGCCGCCGGCCAGCGTCATCAGGAACGCGCCGAGCGCGACGAAGACCGCCATAGGCCCTTGCTATCCGATCCAGGTGCCTTCGCGCACATCCGGCCGCGCCCACATCGGTGCCGAACCTGATTTTTCCCCCGCTTTTCATCCATGATCCCGTACGAGAGGACCCTCCCCATGGCCGATGCCCCCACCGGCAAGGTGACGTTCGTCGGTGCCGGCCCCGGCGCCGCCGATCTGCTGACGTTCCGCGCCGCGCGCGCCATCGCGGAGGCGGACGTGGTGATCTGGGCGGCGAGCCTGGTCCAGGCGGAGGTCCTCGAGCACGCGCGCGCGGACGCGGAGATCCTGGACTCGGCGACCATGCCCCTGGAGGAGGTCGTCGCCGTCTACCGGCGCGCCCACGGCGAGGGGCTGAGGGTGGCGCGGATCCACTCCGGCGACCCGGCGCTGTGGGGCGGCACGCAGGAGCAGCTGGACCGGTGCGCGGAGATCGGGATCGAGACCGAGGTCGTCCCCGGGGTCTCCGCCTTCTCCGCCGTCGCCGCTCTCGCACAGCGCGAGCTCACCATCCCCGAGGTGGCGCAGTCCGTCGTCCTCACCCGGCTGGGTGGTGGCAAGACGCCGATGCCGCCCGGCGAGGAGGTGCGCGAGTTCGCCCGGCACGGTACGACGATGGCGATCTTCCTGTCGGCGGCGCGCAGCGGGCAGCTGGTGCGCGAGCTGCTGGAGGGCGGCTACCCGACGGACACCCCCGTGGTCGTCGCCTACCAGGCGACCTGGCCGGAGGAGCTGGTCGTGCGGTGCACGGTCGGCACGCTGGAGGAGACGGTCAAGGAGCACAAGCTCTGGAAGCACACGCTCTTCCTGGTCGGCCCGGCGCTGGACGCGCACGGGACGCGGTCGCATCTGTACCACCCCGGTCACTTCCACGGGTACCGCAAGGCCGACCCGGAGGCCCGGCGGGCCCTGCGGGAGCGCGGAGCGAGCAGTTGATCACGGTCGTCGGGACGGGGACGGGCGCGCCGGTCACCGAGGACGTCCTCGCGGGGGCCGCCCTGGTGGTCGGCGGGCGCCGGCACCTGGACGCGGTACGGCTGCCGGAGGGCGCCGAGCGGGTCGTGCTCGGGCCGCTGGCGCCCGCCCTGGAGACGATCGCCGAGTATGTCGACAAAGAGCTTCCGGTGCTGGTGCTGGCCTCCGGTGATCCGGGGTTCTTCGGGATCGTGCGGGTGCTGGCCGAGCGGTTCGGGTCGCGGCGGCTGAAGGTGCGGCCCGGGGTCTCGTCCGTGGCCACCGCGTTCGCGCGGGCGGGGCTGCCCTGGGACGACGCCGTGGTCGTCAGCGCGCACGGCCGGGAGCTGCGTACGGCGGTCAACGTGTGCCGGGCGCGGCCGAAGGTGGCGGTGCTGACGGGGCCGGGCGCGGGTCCGGCGGAACTGGGGGCGGCGCTGCGGCACGGGGCACGGGGGCCGGAGCGTCTCCTCGTCGTCGCCCGTGCCCTCGGCTCCGCGGCGGAGCGCGTCGAGCGGGTCACGCCGGCCGAGGCCGCCGCCCGGGACTGGGGCTCGGACGTCAGCGTGGTGCTGTGCCTCGATCAGGCTCGCGCCCTCGGTGGGGTGCGCACGGTCGCCGGGGTGCCGGCCGGGCCTGCCGGGTGGGCCCTGGACGAGGGCGAGTTCGCCCACCGCGACTCGATGATCACCAAGTTCGAGGTGCGGGCGCTGGCGCTGGCCCGGCTGGGGCCCCGGCTGGGCGACCTGGTGTGGGACGTCGGCGCCGGGTCGGGCTCGGTGGCGGTGGAGTGCGCGCGGCTCGGCGCGGCCGTCGTCGCCGTGGAGAAGGCGGCGGACGGCGTGGAGCGGATCCGCGCCAACGCCCGCGCCCACGGCGTGGACGTGGACGTGGTGCACGGCTCGGCGCCAAAGGCCCTGGACGGGCTCGCCGACGATCCCGACGCCGTGTTCGTCGGCGGCGGGGGGCGCGAACTGCCCGCCGTCGTCACCGCGTGCGCCCGGCGGGCCCGGCGTACGGTCGTCGTCGCCATGGCGGCGCTGGACCGCGTACCGGCGGCGCGCGAGGCGCTCACGGCCGCCGGGTTCACCTGCGACGGGGTGCTGCTGCAGTCGTCGCGCCTGGCGCCGCTGCCCGGGGACGTGACCCGGCTCGCGGCGACCAACCCTGTGTTTCTGCTCTGGGGCGTCAGAGCCCCGGTGCCTAGTGAAGGAGTGTTCCAGTGATCGGCCTGATTTCCGCCACCGCGGCGGGGGCGGCGGCGCGGGACCGGCTGGCCGCGGCCTGGCCGGGCCGGGCGCGGGTGTACGAGGGTCCCGTCGGGGAGGCGGTGCGGGCCGCGTTCGCCGAGTGCGAGCAGCTGGTGTGCTTCCTGGCGACGGGCGCGGCGGTACGGCTGCTCGCGCCGCTGCTCGGCGACAAGACGGCCGACCCCGGCGTGGTGTGCGTCGACGAGGGCGGCCGGTTCGCGGTGTCGCTGGTCGGCGGGCACGGCGGCGGCGCCAACGAACTCGCCCGGGAGGTCGGTGAGTTGCTGGGTGCCGAGCCGGTGGTGACGACCGCGACGGACTCGGTGGGGCTGGCGGGCCTGGACACGCTGGGGCTGCCGTACGAGGGCTCGGTCGCGACCGTGTCGCGCGCCCTGCTGGACGGCGAACCGGTCGCGTTGGAGACGGAGTTGGCGTGGCCGCTGCCGCCGCTGCCGGTCTCGCCGCGGGGCGCGTACACGATCCGGCTCACCGACCGGGACGTCGAACCCGGCGAGCGCGAGGTGCTGCTGAGGCCGCCGTCCCTGGTGGTCGGGGTCGGTGCGTCCAGGGGCGCGCCGGTGGAGGAGGTCCTCGGGCTGGTCGAGGCGGCGCTGCGGGAAGCAGGGCTGTCGCACAGGTCCGTGGCCGAACTCGCCACCGTGGACGCCAAGGCGGAGGAGCCGGGCCTCGTGGCCGCCGCCGAGCGACTGGGGGTGCCCCTGGTGACGTACTCCGCCGGGGAGCTGGCCGCCGTCGAGGTGCCCAATCCCTCACACGCGCCGCTCGCGGCCGTCGGCACCCCGTCGGTGGCGGAGGCCGCCGCCCTGCTGCGCGGCGGTGAACTCCTCGTGCCGAAGCGGAAGTCGGCCATGGCGACGTGTGCCGTCGTACGGCGTCCGGGGCGCGGGCGGCTCGCGGTGGTCGGGCTCGGACCCGGCGCACGGGACCTGCTCACCCCGCGTGCCACGGCCGAACTCCGGCGCGCTTCCGTGCTGGTGGGCCTCGACCAGTACGTGGACCAGATCCGCGATCTGCTGCGGCCCGGCACCCGGGTGCTTCAGTCGGGGCTCGGCGCCGAGGAGGAGCGGGCCCGTACGGCGGTCGCCGAGGCCCGCAAGGGGCACGCGGTCGCGCTGATCGGCAGCGGGGACGCCGGTGTGTACGCCATGGCCTCCCCGGCGCTCGCCGAGGCGTCGGACGACATCGACGTGGTCGGGGTGCCCGGGGTGACGGCCGCGCTGGCCGCCGGGGCGATCCTGGGTGCGCCGCTGGGCCACGACCACGTGTCCATCAGCCTGTCCGACCTGCACACGCCGTGGGAGGTCATCGAGCGGCGGGTGCGGGCGGCCGCCGAGGCGGACATCGTCGTCACCTTCTACAACCCGCGCTCCCGGGGCCGCGACTGGCAGCTGCCGAAGGCGCTCGGCATCCTCGCCGAGCACCGGGAGCCGGGCACGCCGGTCGGTGTCGTCTGCAACGCCTCCCGGCCGGACGAGTCGAGCCGGGTGACCACGCTCGCCGGGCTGGACCCGGCGAGCGTCGACATGATGACGGTCGTCACCGTGGGCAACACCGCCACCCGGACCATCGCCGGGCGCATGGTGACGCCGCGCGGCTACCGCTGGCAGGAGGACAACCGGTGAACCGGATCGTGCACCCCATCGAGCAGGAGTCCTTCCGGCGGCTGCGCGCCCGCCTGGACACCTCGCACTTCCCGCCGCTGACCCGGGCCGTGGTGGAGCGGGTCATCCACTCCGCGGCCGACCTGGAGTACGCGACCGATCTCGTCATGGACGAGGGGGACCTGGCGAAGGCGCACGCGGCGCTGCACGCCGGGGCGCCGGTCGTCGTGGACGTGGAGATGGTCGCGGCCGGCATCACCCGGCGGGAGACCGTCTGCCGGCTGAAGGACGCCCGGTCCGGCCCCGGACTGACCCGCTCGGCCCATGCCGTCCGGCTCGCGTACGAGCAGGTCGGTCCCGGTGCCCTGTGGGTGATCGGCTGTGCGCCGACCGCCCTGGAGGAGCTGCTGACCCTGGACGTCTCCCCCGCGCTCGTCATCGGCCTGCCCGTCGGTTTCGTCGGCGCGGCCGAGTCCAAGGCCGCGTTGCGCGCGAGCGGGCTGCCCGCGGTGAGCAACGTGTCCGAGAAGGGCGGGTCGGCGGTCGCCGCCGCCGCGCTCAACGCCCTGCTGTACCACCCCGTTTCGTCTGAGGAGACCTCGTGACCACCCCGCCCGCCCTGCTCATCGCCGGCCACGGCACCCGTGACGACGCCGGAGCCGAGGCGTTCCGCGACTTCGTACGGGAGCTGGGGCGCCGCCATCCCGGGCTGCCCGTCGCCGGCGGTTTCATCGAGCTGTCCCCGCCGCCGCTGGGAGACGCCGTCACCGAGCTGGTCGAGCAGGGGGTACGCCGGTTCGCGGCCGTACCGCTGATGCTGGTCTCCGCCGGGCACGCCAAGGGCGACATCCCGGCCGCGCTGGCCCGCGAGAAGGAACGGCACCCGGGCATCTCGTACACCTACGGCCGTCCCCTGGGCCCGCATCCGGCCCTGCTGAGCGTGCTGGAGCGACGGCTGGACGACGCGCTGGGATCCTCCGCGCGGAGTCCCGAGGACCGGGCCGATGTGACGGTGCTGCTGGTGGGCCGCGGTTCGACGGACCCCGATGCCAACGCCGAGGTGTACAAGGCGGCGCGGCTGCTGTGGGAGGGCCGCGGATACGCCGGGGTGGAGACGGCGTTCGTGTCGCTGGCGGCGCCGGACGTGCCGAGCGGGCTGGACCGGTGCAAGGCGCTCGGGGCGCGCAGGATCGTCGTCCTCCCCTACTTCCTCTTCACCGGGATCCTGCCGGACCGGGTGCGGCAGCAGACCGAGGGGTGGGCGGCCGCGCACCCGGAGACCGAGGTGCGGTCGGCCGATGTCATCGGGCCCGAGCCGGAGCTGCTGGACCTGGTGATGGAGCGGTACGAGGAGGCCGTCAAGGGCGATCTGCGCATGAACTGCGACTCGTGCGTGTACCGGATCGCGCTGCCGGGCTTCGAGGACAAGGTGGGGCTGCCGCAGCAGCCGCACTTCCACCCCGACGATGACGACGGCCACCACATCCATGGACACGGGCATGGACACGGGCACGGGCATCACCATCACGGGGGGCACTCGCACAGCCATGCGCACTGAGGGCACCGGCCCGGGGCCGGATCTGCGGCATCACGGGGACGCCGAGGTACGGGACGAGGGGGCGGCGCTGGTCGACCTCGCCGTCAACGTCCGTGCGGACACGCCCCCTTCGTGGCTGCGGGAGGAGATCGCCGGCTCGCTGTCGTCCCTCGCGGCCTACCCGGACGGGCGGGCCGCGCGGGCGGCGGTGGCGGCGCGGCACGGGCTGCCGGTGGACCGGGTGCTGCTGACGGCGGGCGCGGCGGAGGCGTTCGTGCTGCTCGCCCGCGCGCTGAAGGTACGGCGACCGGTCGTGGTGCACCCGCAGTTCACCGAGCCGGAGGCGGCGCTCAGGGACGCGGGGCACACCGTGGACCGCGTGCTGCTGCGGGAGGAGGACGGGTTCCGGCTGGATCCGGCGGCGGTGCCGGAGGGCGCCGACCTGGTGGTGATCGGGAATCCGACCAATCCGACCTCGGTGCTGCATCCGGCGGAAGCGATCGCCCGACTCGCCCGGCCCGGCCGGGTGTTGGTGGTCGACGAGGCGTTCATGGACGCGGTGCCGGGTGAGCGGGAGGCGCTGGCCGGACGGACCGACGTGCCGGGGCTGGTCGTGCTGCGCAGTCTCACCAAGACGTGGGGGCTGGCCGGGCTGCGGATCGGGTATGTGCTGGCTCCCGCGGAGATCATCGCTTCGCTGGAGCGGGCGCAGCCGTTGTGGCCCGTCTCCACGCCGGCCCTGGCCGCCGCCCGGGCGTGTGTGGCGCCGCGGGCGCTGGCGGAGGCGGGGCATGCGGCGCATCGCATCGCGGCGGACCGGGGCCATCTGGTGGCGGGGCTGACGGAGTTCGCGTCCCGCGGGGTCCGGGTGGTGGAGCCTGCGGAGGGGCCGTTCGTGCTGGTCCGGATGCCGGGCGCTGCCGATGTACGACACCGGTTGCGTGAGCTGGGTTATGCGGTGCGGCGCGGGGACACGTTTCCGGGGCTCGGGGAGGAATGGGTGCGGGTGGCCGTGCGGGACCGTGGGACAGTGAACGGATTCCTGAAGGCGCTGTCGGCTGTGCTTCCGTAACCGGGGCTCCGCCCCCTGGCCCCCCGCCTCGCCCACCCACCACCCGAAGCTGTTGGCCGAGATGTTCCGTCAGGAGATCGCCCTCAGCCTGACCCTCGTATGTGCCCGGAGTCCGGCCAACGCCTCCGTCGTCTCCTCGTCCGCGGGCAGGTACACCACCAGCTGCTGGGCGTCGGCGGAGGCGTCCAGGGTTTCGCGGATGAGGCGGAGTTCGGGCCCCGTGGGGTGGTTGAGGCGGAGCACGCCCCGCTCCGGCACCACATGGCGGTTCATGCGGCGGGTGAACTCGGGGCCGGCCACGGGGGCCAGTTCCGCGCTGAGCCATTCCGAGTTCTCGACGGACGGGCCGAGCCACAGGTCGAAGGCCTGCTCGTCGGCGATCTCGTCCCAGTCGGCGAAGAAGGTGCGGGCGCGTGGGTCGGTGAAGACGTACCGGGTGAGGTTGGGGGTGTCGCCGTCGAGCAGTCCGGTGCCCGCGGTCACCAGCTCGTAGCCGCTGGTGCGGGCGAGGAGGTCGCCGAGGCGGTTGGTCACCACGGCGATGCCCGGCTCCAGCAGGTCCAGGGTCCTGCGGAGGGAGGGGCGGACGTCCCGGCGGGGCGGGGCGGGGCGGCGGTGGGCGGTGCAGGCACCGCCGGTGATCTTCGCGAGGTAGCGCAGGTGGTTGCGCTCGGCGGGGTCGAGGCTGAGCGCGTCGGCGAGGGCGTTGACCACGGACACCGAGGGATTGCGGTCGCGGCCCTGTTCGATGCGGGTCAGGTACTCCACGCTGATCCCGGCCCGTGCGGCGAGGTCCAGCCGGCGAAGGCCGGGTGAGCGGCGGCGGCCGCGATCCGGCAGCCCCAGTGTCTCCGGCTGGATGCTGTCCCGCTTGGCCCGGACGAAGTCCCCCAGTGGTGTGCCCATGACGCGAGGATAGGCCGCCGGGCGGACGGTCGCCGAGCGCTCAGGGTGGCCCTGCGGGGGCCAGCCTGAGCCCGGCCTGGCTGTGCGGCCTCGGGCGCCTGATCGTGGTGGGCATGGAGAACACGAACACGCACAAGTTGCTGGTCATCGTCGGAAGCGTGCGAGAGGGCAGGTTCGGCCCGGTCGTCGGGTCGTGGGTGGCCGAACAGGCCCGGCAGCACGGGGGGTTCGAGGTCGATGTCGTCGATCTGGCCGACGTCGACATCCCGTTGGCGCTCCCGGCCGAGTCCCCCAAGTTCGCCGGGGACGCCTACCCCCGTCCGGCCGGGATGGCCCGGCTGACCTCCGCGCTGGCGGAGGCCGACGCGTTCATCGTCGTCACGCCGGAGTACAACCACAGCTATCCCGCCTCCCTGAAGGCGGCCATCGACTGGCACTTCACCCAGTGGACGGCCAAGCCGGTCGCCTTCGTCAGCTACGGCGGCGCGGCCGGTGGCCGGCACGCCGTGCTGCACCTGGAGAACGTGCTGACCGAGCTGCACGCGGTGACCATCCGGGACGGTCTGGCCTTCCCGAACTACTTCACCTCCTGGCAGGACGGCCGCCCGCTGGACGAGCAGGCCCCTGGTTACGCCAAGACCCTGCTGGACCAGCTGTCCTGGTGGGCGGCCACCCTGCGGGCGGGGCGGGAGGCCGCGCCCTACCCGGCGTGACGGCGGGGCCACCCGCCCGACGGCCGGCTGGGTCTTCGGAGGGTCTGTCAGTTCTTGCGGCGCCGGGCCAGCGTCACCGCTCCCCCGCCGACCAGCACCAGCGCCAGGGCGCCGCCCGCGATGTAGGGGGTCGCGGAGCTGCCGCCGGTCTCCGCGAGGTCGTTCCGGGCGCCCTGGGGCTTCACCCCGGCGGCCGGGTCGTGGCTCGGTACGGGGTGACCGGTGGGCGGGGCCGCCGGGGACTCGCAGGTGGCCCTGGCCAGGGTGACCGTGCCTTCGACGTCGGCGACGTTGAGCTTCAACGGGTTGACCGAGACCCTGAGTTCGAGGGCGGTGGCGGCGGCCGTGCGGGTCGTGGTGCGCCGCTGGGCGAGGTCGAGGCGCACCTCGCCGACTCCGGGCACCTTGACCTCGGTCGGGCCGCCGGCGGTGACGGTGACGCGCTTGCCGAGGACGGTGACGGCGCCGAGGACGTTCGCGTCGGCCACGGGCGCCCGGCCGGCCTCGCAGGTGGCCTTCGCGGTGACCGTGCCGACCTCGATCAGGGACAGCAGGGGCAGGCCGGGGACGTGCAGCCGGGCGTCGACGAGCCGGACCGAGCCCTCGGCGCGCCGGGCGGTCACCGTGGCCTTCGCCTGGGCGACGTCCGCGCCGAGGACCGTGAACGGCTTGCCGTCGGCCACGCCGTCGAGCCGGGCGGACAGCGCCGTTCTGTCGGCGCTGTCCGGTGCCTGGACCTCGTTGAGGGAGACCGCGAGCGGGACGTCGACGGTCTTGTTGAGCAGGGACACGTCGAGCCCGGTACGCAGGACGACGGCGGAGGCGCGACCGTGGTCACCGGTCGCGTGCGCGGCGCCCGCGCCCAGGGCCGCGGGAGCCGCGGCGAGGGCGGTGACCGTCGCCGCGGCGGCGAGACGGCGTGCGGGCATGCGGAAGTTGTTGCTGTTCAAGGCTGTGGGACCCCCAGTGGGAACATGCTTGGGACCCGTCAACCTTGTACGCCCTGTGGGTGAACAGTCAGCGATCCCGGTTTACTTCACTCGAATGTGGATATCCCGCATACCTCTTCGAATCACCGGGCACGGGCGTTCCCCTACTGCACGATCCGCCCGCTGAGCACCACCCGGCGCGGCGCCGCCAGCACCCGTACGTCCGCGCGCGGGTCGCCCTCGTACACCACCAGGTCGGCCGGCGCGCCCTCGTCCAGGCCGGGCCGGCCGAGCCAGGCGCGGGCGCCCCAGGACGCCGCCGACAGGGCCTGCACCGGCGGGATGCCCGCGGTGACCAGCTCGGCGACCTCCTCCGCGACCAGGCCGTGGGCCAGCGAGCCGCCGGCGTCCGTGCCGACGAACACCGGGATCCCGGCGTCGTGGGCGCCGCGCACGGTGTCGTAGCGGCGCTCGTGGAGCCTGCGCATGTGTGCGGACCAGCGCGGGAACCGGGTGTCGCCGCCGGCTGCGAGCTGCGGGAAGGTGGCGATGTTGACGAGGGTGGGGACGATCGCGACCCCGCGCTCGGCGAACAGCGGGATCAGGTCCTCGGTCAGGCCCGTGGCGTGCTCGATGCAGTCGATGCCGGCCTCGACCAGGTCGCGCAGGGAGCTCTCGGCGAAGCAGTGCGCGGTGACGCGGGCGCCGCGCCGGTGCGCCTCGGCGATGGCGGCCTCGACCGCCTCGCGGGGCCAGCAGGGGGCGAGATCGCCGAGGTCGCGGTCGATCCAGTCGCCGACCAGCTTGACCCAGCCGTCGCCGCGCCGGGCCTCCTGGGCGACGTACGCGACGAGGTCGTCCGGTTCGATCTCCCAGGCGTAGTTGCGCATGTAGCGGCGGGTGCGGGCGATGTGCCGGCCGGCCCGGATGATCTTCGGCAGGTCCTCGCGGTCGTCGACCCAGCGGGTGTCGGAGGGCGAGCCGGCGTCCCGGATCAGCAGGGTGCCCGCCTCCCGGTCGGTGAGCGCCTGCTTCTCGGCGGTGGCGGCGTCGACCGGGCCCTCGGCGCCGAGGCCCACATGGCAGTGCGCGTCGACCAGGCCGGGCAGCGCCCAGCCCTGGACGGTCCGGACGTCCCGGGCGCCCGCGGGGCGGTCGTACGAGACCTGGCCCCCGACCACCCACAGCTCCTCGCGGACGTCCTCGGGCCCGACGAGGACCCGCCCCTTCACGTGCAGCACGGCGCCATCGCTCATGTACTGCACCTTAGAGCGTCCGCCAGTAGGTCATGGACACGACGGCCGGGCGGATAGCGGCCTCGGACTGGATGATCCCGGCGCCTGCTACGGACTGTGACCGCAGGGAGGGGCACCGTCGCTGCTGTCCCGGTGCTGTGATGGGGTATCCGCCCGGGAGTCTGTGGGACGAAACGCCGAGCGACGGGCGCACAGGGGTTGCTGGGCAACCAGGTGACGTGCTTTCCATTCTGCCCGGTCTGGGGTATGCCCTGGCTGCTCTTCTGCTTCCGTACGCCCGGCTTTGGCCCTTCCTGTGCCCCTGTCCGGACTGGGACGCTCCGCCCAGTCGCCTGTGATCCAGGATTGAGGAGCATCCCATGGCGGTATCCCGTTATCACTCCTTCGTCGACCATCCCGGCGTCACCGCGCTCAAAGACAACATCGCGCCGGTCCGCGCCAGAGTGACCAGCCACCCCCTCTACGCGAGTTTCGGCAGCCGCCGCGACGTCGCGGTGTTCATGGAGCACCACGCATTCGCCGTGTGGGACTTCATGTCATTGCTGAAGAACCTCCAGCAGCAGCTGACCTGCACCAGCGTGCCGTGGGTGCCCAAGGGCCCGGCCGCTTCCCGCCGCCTGATCAACGAGATCACGCTGGTGGAGGAGAGCGACGAACTGGGCGAGGGATTCATCTCCCACTTCGAGCTGTACCGGGCGGCGATGGACGATGCCGGCGCCGACCCCAAACCTCTGGACGCCTTCCTGGCCCTGATCGAATCCGGAACCCCTGTCCCGCGAGCCCTCGTGGACGCCGGCGCACCGCAGCCGGTACGGGACTTCGTCGGCGCGACCTGGCACGTCATCGAGACCGCTCCGGTGCACGTGCAGGCCGCGGTGTTCGCCTTCGGGCGCGAGGACCTGATTCCGGAGATGTTCGAACAGGTCATCCGCATCAACGACAGCGACGGCAAGCTGGCGAAGTTCAAGGACTACCTCCAGCGGCACATCGAGGTCGATGCCGACGAGCACACCCCCATGGCCATGCGCATGCTGGTGGACCTGTGCGGTGACGACAACCGCAAGTGGCAGGAGTGCAGCCACGCTGTCCGTGAAGCCCTGCACGAGCGGGCCCGGTTCTGGAGCGACATCCTGCAGCAGATCCACCAGGGCCAGAGCACTGCCTGACCGCGAGGCCCCACGGCATTGCCCGGTGCCGGTTCGGCCGTCCCTGGACAACATCGCCGCCTTGCCGGGCGATGCCGCCTGGTGTGGCCTGCCAGGTGTCGGCTGCACTGAGAACGGGGCGCCGGTAGGTCGTGAGCTGAGGTTATCGGATACGGGGCTGGCGGGTCGGGTGTCCCATCGGTAGGTGTACCAGGCCCGGCGGATCAGACTGCGCACCGTGATGATCGCGGTGGCCAGGGCCAGGTAGAACTCGGTGCAAGGGCGGCGGCGTTCGGTGTTGCGGCGGAGCTTGCCGAAGTTGTTCATCCACGAGTTCGTGCGCTCCACGACCCACCGCCGCGTCCGCGACCCGTTAGGGACACAGCCACGACGGACACGGACTCTCCCGATGATCGCAGAGCGTAGGCAACTCCATGATCATCGAGTTCACGTCCGTCGAGCCGTCGACTTCCCCGTACCCATGACCTACTGGCGGACGCTCTTGGGGAGCTACTGCTCGGGCTTGCCCACCCGGTCCGAGGTCTCCTCCTCCACCTCGGCCATCGCCGGGTCCAGCACCCGGGACAGGAAGTGGCGGGTGCGTTCGTGCCGCGGGTTGCCGATGACCTGCTCGGGGCTGCCGTCCTCGACGATCACGCCGCCGTCCATGAAGACGACCCGGTCGGCGACCTCGCGGGCGAAGGACATCTCGTGGGTGACGACCATCATCGTCATGCCCTCCCGGGCGAGCGTGCGCATCACCGCGAGGACGTCCCCGACCAGCTCGGGGTCGAGCGCCGAGGTCGGCTCGTCGAAGAGCATGACCTCCGGGCCCATCGCCAGCGCCCGGGCGATGGCCACGCGCTGCTGCTGGCCGCCGGAGAGGGAGGAAGGGTAGGCCGCCGCCTTCTCGGCCAGGCCGACCCGGGCCAGGTTCTCGGCGGCGACCCTCGCGGCGGTCGCCTTGTCCCGCCGGAGCACCCTGCGCTGCGGCAGTGTGAGGTTCTCGGTGACGCTCAGGTGCGGGAAGAGGTTGAACTGCTGGAAGACCATGCCGATCCGGCGGCGTACGGCGTCGATGTCGACGTCCGGGTCGGTCAGCTCGGTGCCGCCGACGAAGACCTGGCCCTCGGTGGGCTCCTCCAGCAGGTTCACACAGCGCAGCAGCGTGGACTTGCCGGAGCCGGAGGGGCCGATGACGCAGACGACCTCGCCCTGGTCGATCTCCAGGTCGATGCCGCGCAGGACGTGGTTGTCGCCGAAGGACTTGTGCAGGTCCCGGACGCGGATCTCGGGGCGGGTCACTTGATCTCCTCCTGGGCCCTGGCCTCCAGACGGCGGGCGACGAAGCCGAGCGGAATGGTGACCAGCAGGTAGCACAGGCCCGCGACCAGGATGGGCGTGGAGTTGGCGGTCGTACTGGCGAGGTCCCGGCCGTACTTGGACAGTTCGCGCTCCTCCAGGGTCACGCCGAGCAGCAGCACCAGCGAGGAGTCCTTGAAGAGCATGATCAGCTCGTTGGTGAGCGGCGGGAGGATGATCCGGAAGGCCTGCGGGATGATGACGGAGATCATGGCCTTGGTCGGCGAGAAGCCGAGGGAACGGGCCGCCTCCATCTGCCCCCTGGGCACCGCCTGGATACCGGCGCGGAACGTCTCAGCCATGTAGGCGGCGCCGATGAGGCCGAGGCCGAGGGCGCCCTTGCCGTAGGTGCCGCCCGGAATCTCCGTGCCGGGGAAGGCCAGCGGCACGGCCACCGCGATGAAGACGAAGATCAGCAGGGCGGGCAGACCGCGGAAGACCTCGATGTAGATGCCGGCCAGCCAGCGGTAGGGGCCCACGGAGGACAGCCGCATCAGCGCGATGACCAGGCCGAGCACCAGTCCGAGGACGAAGCCGGACACCGTGTACAGCACGGTGTTCTTCAGCGCCAGGGTGATGACGTCCGGCCACATCTGCCGGGCGATGCCGCCCTGTGCGAACTGGTTCTGCAGCCGCCCCCAGTCCGCCGTGACCGCTGCGGCGATCACGGCGGCGACGAAGACGGCGTACTGGATGCCCCGGGACAGCCGACGCTTCTGACGTCGCGTCAGCCCCTTCTTCCTCGGCTGGAGTTGTGCGTCCGTGTCGGTCATGAGGCGGCGGGGGAGGCCACGGAGGCGTTGTACGGGCCGATCCACTGCTCGTAGAGCTTCTTGTAGGTGCCGTCGGCCTTGGCGTCCTTCAGGGCCTTGTCGATGGCCTCGCGCAGCGCCGTGTTGCCCTTCTTGACCGTGAAGCCGTACTGCTCGCCGGTCTTGAGGTTGTCGACGACCTTGAACTTGTCCGCGTTGGCCTTGTCCTTCAGCCAGCCCTGGACGACCGGGTAGTCGATGACGACGGCCTGGACCTGGCCGGTGCGCAGGCCGTTGAGGACCGCGTCGGAGGACTCGAAGGAGATGGGGTCGTAGCCCTTGGACTTGACGTAGTCCTCGCCGGTGGTCTGCGCCTGGGCGCCGAGCTTCTTGCCCTTGGCCTTGACGTCGGCGAGCGAGGTGATGCCGCTGTTCTTGTCGACAAGGACGGCCTGGGTGGCCTCGAAGTACGGGTCGGAGAAGTCGACGTTCTTCTTGCGCTCGGGGGTGATCGTCATGCCGGCGGCGGCCAGGTCGCACTGGCCGGAGTTCAGGAACGCGCCGGTCTTGAAGTTCTCGAACGGCGTGTCGACGATCTGCTGCTTGACGCCGAGGTTCTTGGCGACGAGGTCGATGAGGGAGACGTCGAAGCCCTGCACCTTGCCGTTGATCTCCGACTGGAACGGCGGGTACGGCAGGTGGGTGCAGGTGGTCAGCTGGCCGGCCTTGACGACGTGGACCCCCTTGACGGTGGCCCCGCTGCCCCCGTTGCCGTTCGAGGAGCAGCCGGCCACGACCAGGACCAGGCCGGCGGTCGCGGTGGTGGCAGCCAGGAGGCGGGTCCGGCGTCCGAGCAGCGTTTTCATGGGGGCCATCTTCTCTGTGGGGGAACTGTGGGTTCCGATTATAAGGAAGAGTTTGAGTCTCTCAAATCAAACCGATGGTTACGGGGCCGTTGGACCTAAGATCGGTGGAGTTGACCCCGGACATTGCCCCGAGAACCCAGGGCGAGGCGCTGCTGCCGCTGGAGGGCTGACCGCCGACCAGGTCCGGGAGGCGTTCGCCGAGCACCCGGAGATCGACTTCGTGTCGCTGTTGCACGCGGAGGCGGCGACCGGCAACACCAACCCGGTCGCGGAGATCGGCGACGCGGTACGGGAGCAGGGCGCGCTGTTCTACCTGGACGCGGTCGCCTCCGTGGGCGAGGAGCCGGTGCTGCCGGACCGTGGGGCGTGGACCTGTGCGTGATCGGTGCGCAGAAGGCGATGGGCGGCCCGGCGGGGGTGTCGGCGATCTCGGTGAGCGAGCAGGCCTGGGCCGATGGCGGCCAACCCGAACGCGCCGCGCCGCTCCTGTCTGTCCCTGCTGGACTGGAAGGAGCGCTGGACCGACGCCGGCCGCGCGGCGCTGCCGCACGCTCCGGCGCAGTTGGAGATGCTGGCGCTTCAGGCGTGTCTGGAGCGGATCGAGTCGGTGGGGCTGGCTGCGGTGATGGACCGGCACCGCAGCGCCGCGCCGGCCGCGCGGGCCGGTGCGGTCGCCCTGGGTGGGGGGCTTGAGCCGTATGTGCATGAGGAGAAGCACGCGGCACCCGTGGCTACGACGCTTCGGGTGCCGGCGGGGGTGGTGGCGTCGGAGGTGGTGGCTCGGGCACTTGCAGCCGACCCTGCGTTGCCGCTGGGGGCGGCGCCCGGCGTTTGACGCCGGCACCTGGGGGCTCCGCCCCCAGACCCCCGTTTTGCCCACCGCCCACCCGTCTCGGTCGGCCGGAAAGCGCCGCCCGTCCGACTCCCGCGTGAACGAATCGACGGGACCACCGGAGCCTGAATTCAATTTAGTTTCACAATTCCTGCCAATTTCCCTGGCGGTAGCTTCCCATCTTCTTCTGCCCGCTTTTTGGCAGCCTAAACGGGTGAGTTTCCTAGCGGTTTTCTGACGGTTTCCATGATGTGACACACTCCACAGAGAGGTACTTTTGTCCCGATTTGATGCGGGTCGATTCGGGCATTTCGCCACTCCCCCTGTGCCGCACGGCGACCTCGGCCGTGCATTTCCTAATTCGCCTCGCTAAATTCGTGCCGCATGACTGCCGCACCCGCAGACCTGATCGTCGACCAGCCGGCGGTGACGGACGGAGCCACGCTCTGGCGTCTCGCCAAGGACTCGAAAACACTCGACCTGAACTCCTCGTACAGCTATCTGCTGTGGTGCCGGGACTTCGCCGGCACCTCGGCGGTGGCGCGTGGTGCGGACGGGGAGCCGGTCGGCTTCGTCACCGGCTATGTGCGGCCGGAGCGCCCCCGCACGCTGCTCGTGTGGCAGGTGGCCGTCGACTCCGGCCACCGCGGTCTCGGCATCGCCGCCGCGCTGCTGGACGGGCTGACCGCACGGCTGACCGCCGAGCGCGGCATCACCGACGTGGAGACCACCATCACGCCCGGCAACACCGCCTCCGAGCGGCTGTTCAGCTCGTTCGCCGCCCGGCACGGCGCGCGCCTGGAGCGTGAGGTGCTGTTCCCCGCCGAGCTGTTCCCGGACGGTCCGCACGACCCCGAAGTCCTGTACCGCATCGGCCCGTTGACCGACGCCACCCCCCACTGAAGCCCCCCCGAGGAGCGATTCACCGTGACCATCACCCAGCCCGACCTCAGTGTCTTCGAGACCCTCGAGTCCGAGGTGCGCAGCTACTGCCGCGGCTGGCCCACGGTCTTCGACCGCGCGCAGGGCAGCCGGATGTTCGACGAGGACGGCCATGCGTACCTCGACTTCTTCGCCGGTGCCGGCTCACTCAACTACGGCCACAACAACCCGGTGCTCAAACGGGCGTTGATCGACTATCTGTCCCGCGACGGGGTGACCCACGGCCTGGACATGTCGACCACGGCCAAGCGGTCCTTCCTGCAGACCTTCCAGGATCTGGTGCTGCGCCCGCGCGACCTGCCGTACAAGGTCATGTTCCCGGGGCCGACCGGCACCAACGCCGTGGAGTCGGCGCTGAAGCTGGCCCGCAAGGTGAAGGGCCGGGAGTCGATCGTGTCGTTCACGAACGCCTTCCACGGGATGTCCCTCGGTTCCCTCGCGGTGACCGGCAACGCCTTCAAGCGGGCCGGCGCCGGTATCCCGCTGGTGCACGGCACGCCAATGCCGTTCGACAACTACTTCGACGGCACGGTCCCGGACTTCCTGTGGTTCGAGCGGCTGCTGGAGGACCAGGGCTCCGGCCTCAACAAGCCCGCCGCGGTGATCGTGGAGACCGTGCAGGGCGAAGGCGGCATCAACGTGGCCCGGCCCGCATGGCTGCGCGCGCTGAAGGAGCTGTGCGAGCGGCAGGACATGCTGCTGATCGTCGACGACGTCCAGATGGGCTGCGGCCGTACCGGCGCCTTCTTCTCCTTCGAGGAGGCCGGGATCGTGCCCGACATCGTCACCGTGTCGAAGTCGATCAGCGGGTACGGGCTGCCGATGTCGCTGTGCCTGTTCAAGCCGGAGCTGGACGTCTGGGAGCCGGGCGAGCACAACGGCACGTTCCGGGGCAACAACCCCGCGTTCGTGACCGCCACCGCGGCCCTCGAGACGTACTGGACCGACGGCTCGGCCATGGAGAAGCAGACCCGGGCCCGTGGTGAGCAGGTCGAGCAGGCGCTGATCTCCATCACCGAGGAGAACCTCGCCGATGTGAAGGAGTACCGCGGCCGCGGCCTGGTGTGGGGCATGGAGTTCCACGACAAGGACCGGGCCTCGCGGGTCGCGCGGCGGGCCTTCGAGCTCGGGCTGCTCATCGAGACGTCCGGCCCGGAGGGCGAGGTCGTCAAGCTGCTGCCCGCCCTCACCGTCACCCCCGACGAGCTGGACGAGGGCATGAGCGTCGTCGCCCGTGCCGTCCGCGAAACCGCCTGATCAACTAGGAGTTGCACCACTGTGATCGTCCGATCGTTCAAGGAGATCGAAGGCACCGACCGGCACGTCAGGGCGAAGTCCGGTACCTGGGAGAGCAAGCGGATCGTCCTCGCCAAGGAGCGGGTCGGCTTCTCCCTGCACGAGACCATCCTGTACGCCGGCACCGAGACGTCGATGTGGTACGCCAACCACATCGAGGCCGTCGTCTGCACGAAGGGCGAGGCCGAACTCACCGACCACGAGGCCGGGAAGACGTACACCATCACGCCCGGCACCATGTACCTCCTCGACGGGCACGAGCGGCACACGCTGCGCGTCAAGGAGGACTTCCACTGCATCTGCGTGTTCAACCCGCCGGTGACCGGACGGGAGGACCACGACGAGAACGGCGTCTACCCGCTGCTCACCGAGCCCGAGGAGGTGTGAGAACCCATGACCACTGCCACGAACACCGCCCCCGTGAAGGATCTCTACCCGACCCGCGGCACCACCGAGGTGGCCGTCCCGCGTCAGGACCCGGTCGTCTGGGGTTCCCCGGACACGCCGGGCCCGATCACCACGGGCGACCTGCAGGGATACGAGCGTGACGGCTTCCTCGCCATCGAGGAGCTGATCACCCCGGACGAGGTCGAGGTCTACAAGCACGAGCTGGACCGGCTGGTCACCGACCCGGCGATCCGCGCGGACGAGCGCTCGATCGTCGAGCCGAAGTCCAAGGAGATCCGCTCGGTCTTCGAAGTGCACCGGATCAGCGAGGTGTTCGCGAACCTGGTGCGCGACCCGCGGGTGGTCGGCCGTGCCCGGCAGATCCTCGGTTCGGACGTGTACGTCCACCAGTCCCGGATCAACGTCAAGCCCGGCTTCGGCGCGAGCGGCTTCTACTGGCACTCGGACTTCGAGACCTGGCACGCCGAGGACGGCCTGCCGAACATGCGCACGGTGTCCGTCTCGATCGCGCTGACCGAGAACTTCGACACCAACGGCGGCCTGATGATCATGCCGGGCTCGCACCGGACGTTCCTCGGCTGCGCCGGCGCCACGCCCAAGGACAACTACAAGAAGTCGCTGCAGATGCAGGACGCGGGCACGCCCTCGGACGAGGCGCTGACCGCGCTGGCGGGCGAGCACGGCATCCGGCTGTTCACCGGCAAGGCCGGCTCGGCGACCTGGTTCGACTGCAACTGCATGCACGGCTCGGGCGACAACATCACGCCGTTCCCGCGCAGCAACGTGTTCATCGTGTTCAACAGCGTGGAGAACGCTGCGGTGGAGCCGTTCGCGGCGCCGGTGCGGCGGCCCACGTTCATCGGAGCAAGGGATTTCACTCCCGTCCGGTGAGCGGAGACCGGGCGGGGGTCCGGGGGTTGTCCCCCGGAGAATGCAGCATTGGGGCTCGTGACTTCACGCCGGTGAAGTAGCCCCTTCCAGCACCGGGCCGGGGCCTCCTCGTGTGGGACGGGGGGCTCCGGCCCGGTTACGTCGTCAGCCGGCCAGGACGTCCAGCAGGCGGTCCACGTCCGCTTCCGTGTTGTACAGGTGGAAGGACGCCCGCAGATTGCCCGCGCGGTTGGAGACCTCGATGCCCGCGCGGCTCAACTCTCCCTGGCACGCGCCCAGTCCGGGCACGGAGACGATGGCCGAGCCGGGGGCGGGCAGCGGTTCGTGGCCGAGCGAGGCGAGTCCGGTGCGGAACCGGTCGGCCAGCGCCAGGTCGTGCGCCTGCACGGCGGCCACGCCCAGCTCCTCGATCAGGGCCAGCGACCGCGCCACCCCGGTGTAGGTGAACAGAGCGGGGCTGACGTCGAACCGCCGTGCGGAGTGGGCGAGTTCGGTCACCGGCCCGTAGCAGCTGTTCCACGGTTCCTCGGCCGCCACCCAGCCCGCCAGCAGTGGCGACAGCCCGCCGAAGTCCTCGGGGACGACGAGGAAGGCCGCCCCGTGCGGGCCCAACAGCCACTTGAAGGTCGTCGCGACGGTGAAGTCGTGGGCGTCGGCATCCATCGGCAGCCAGCCGGCGGCCTGGGAGAAGTCGACGTAGGTGCGCGCACCGTGCGCCCGGGCGGCCTCGCGCAGGGCGGGCAGGTCGGCGATCCGGCCGTCGGCGGACTGGGCGGCGCTGACCGCGACCAGCGAGGTGCCCGGACGGACCGACTCGGCGATCCGCTCCAGCGGGACCGCGCGCACCTTGAGGTCGCCGCGCGCGTGGAACGGGTTCAGCACGGAGGTGAAGTCGTCCTCGGCGGTGAGGACTTCGGCGCCCGCGGGCAGCGAGGCCGCGATCAGGCCGGTCTGGGCGGAGACCGAGGGGCCCGCCGCCACCCGGGTGACCGGCACCCCGGCCAGCCGGGCGAACGCGGCCCGGGCGGCCTCGACGTCGTCGAACAGCGGATCCAGCGGCCGGCCCTCGGCCCGGATGGCCACCGCCTCGCGCAGCGCGGCGGCCGTGCGGGCCGGGAGCAGGCCGCTGCTCGCGGTGTTCAGGTAGGTGTTCTTCGGGGCGAACTCGGCGCGGACGAGGCTGTCGAACGTCTCCGTGGTCTCCGTGTTCTTCATGGGTCCACTCTGCGGCCCGGTGAAGTCCCCGTCCATTGCGAGTTTCTGCGTGGATTCCCTCAGGACTTCTTATACATCCGCCCCGACCTGCGGTTTCAGCCCTGCTGCGGCACTGCGCACCCGTCCGGACCACATGCGTCGGCATCCTTCTGGTCGACGAGCTTCAGCGGGGCGCGCTCGCCCCAGGCCTGGGTCAGCGCCTGGGTGAAGACCTCGGCGGGCTGGGCGCCGGAGACGCCATAGGTGCGGTCGAGGACGAAGAACGGCACGCCGGTCGCGCCGAGCTGGGCGGCCTCGCGCTCGTCGGCGCGGACCTCGTCGGCGTAGCGGGACGGGTCCGCGAGCACCGCGCGGGCGGCCTCGGCGTCGAGCCCGGCCTCCACGGCGAGCTCGACGAGCCGCTCGTCGCCCTCGGTGAAGACGGACCGCTCCTCGGCGAAGTTGGCCCGGTACAGGATCTGGATCAGCTCGTCCTGCCTGCCCTGCTCCTTGGCGAGGTGCAGCAGGCGGTGCATGTCGAAGGTGTTGCCGTGGTCGCGGCCCCGGGTGCGGTAGTCCAGGCCCTCGGCGGCGGCCTGGGCACCCAGGTTGTCCTCGCCCGCCTCGGCCTGTGCCTCGCTCATGCCGTACTTCCTGGTCAGCATGGTGATCACCGGCTGGACGTCGCCCTTGGCGCGGTCCGGGTCCAGCTCGAAGGAGCGGTGCACGACCTCGACGTCCTCGCGGTGCGGGAAGGCAGCCAGCGCCTTCTCGAAGCGGGCCTTGCCCACGTAGCACCAGGGGCAGGCGATGTCGCTCCAGATCTCGACGCGCATGTCTTCGGCTCTTTCCAGGTCGTACGGGCACGGAGGCTCTCTCCGCCGCCGGTACGTGAACGTTCAAACAGCCGTGTTCATTCCCCGGGCACCGTGAAGCGCAGGAAAAGGTGATGGTCGCCCTCGGCCGGCGGGTTCTCGGGGTCGGGGACCCAGCCCTGGCGGGCGTAGAAGGCCTGGGCGCGCCGGTTGTCCACGTGGACGTCGAGGACGGCCGCTCGCCTGCCGTCGGCGCGCCACGCCTCCACACAGGCCGCGTGCAGGGCCGTACCGATGCCGGAACGCCAGTGACCGGGGTCGACGTGGAACTGGAACAGCTTGACCGTGTCTGCGGGTGCGCCGTCCGGGGTGCGGAAAGAGGCGACGGCGGTGATCGTGCCGTCCTGCACCACGCACAGCACCTGGCCGTCGGGCCGCTCCACGGCGCTGTGCCAGGCGGCGGCCCAGTCGATGCCGTCGTCCGGGAGGCCGTCGGGGTAGTACGTCGAGCGAGCCCGGCGGTGCAGTGCGGCGATGCGCTCCACCTCGGCGGGCAGCGCGGTGCGGATGACGCGGGTCCCTTGCACACGGTCGCTGATCATGCCCCGGAGGACGTGGCCGCCTCTGCCGTGGTTCCGAGGCGGGTGAACCGGGCGCGGCGGGCGCCGGCTAGCTCCCGTCTCTCAGATCCTGCGGCCAGCTCGGCGTGAACCCGATGTGGTCGTAGGTGACCACGCAGCCCTCCCCCAGCGGCGACTGGGTCATGAAGCCGACCAGGGCCGAGTCCGTCTCCTTCTCGTCCCCCAGCGTGAACAGCCGGACGAAGGTCCAGCGCGCGCCGTCCCGGGAGGCGTGGAAGGCGAAGGCGCGCCCGGTCCGGCTGACCCGCAGCCACACCGAACTCCCCTCCACCGTGAAGGAGTTGGCGTCGTCGGAGTGTCCCCGGGTGACCACCGTGCAGACGGTGGGCACGTCCGGGGAGTACTCCAGGCACAGCTTGGCCCAGGCCCGCTCGCCGACATGGACGTAGAGCACGCCCGCGTCGAAGGACGCGTTGAACCCGACGGTGACCCGGGCGATCAGCTGGAAGTCGCCTTCCGGCGCGCCGAGCAGCCGGGGCGCGTCGGAGGCGGGGTCCAGGGCTTCCCCGGTGGGCGGGACGAACCGGTCCTGCCGGGGGCCGGCCCATCCGGTCAGCACACCGTCCTCGTACGACCAGTTCCCGTCGGGCCCGTAGGTACGCAGCAGGAAGGGGAGTTCGGGGAGTTCCACGTCCATGGCGCGAGTGTCTCAGGTTCCTTGCCGTACGGACCGGTGTTCAGCGCTCGAGGCGGCCGTTGAACCGCCGGGGCAGCCCGAGGGGGTTGTCGTCCTTCAGCTCGGCCGGCAGCAGGGCGGCGGGCGCGTTCTGGTACGCGACCGGCCGCAGCCACCGCTCGATGGCCGTACCGCCCACGGACGTGGACGTGGAGGTCGTCGCCGGGTACGGCCCCCCGTGGTGCTGGGCCGGTGCCACCGCGACCCCGGTCGGCCAGGCGTTCACGACCACGCGCCCGGCCAGCGGGGTCAGCTGGGCGAGGAGTTCCGGCCCCCGCCCCTGTCCGGCGGCCTCCTGCGAGGACAGCTGGACGGTGGCCGTCAGGTTCCCCGGCAGCCGGGAGAGCACCGCGGCGGCCTCCGCCTCGTCGGCGTAGCGGGCCACCACGGTGACCGGCCCGAAGCACTCCTCCAGCAGCAGGTCGTACGCCCCCGCGGAGGCCAGCCTGTCCGCCGGCACGCTGAGGAACCCGGCGCTGACGGTGTGTTCACCGCCCGCGCCCGGGGTGACCGGGGAGTCCACGCCGGCCAGTCGGCCGCGCTCCTCGACCCCGGCGAGGAAGTTGTCCCGCATCCGGTGGTCGAGCAGCACCCCCGCCTCGGTGTTGCTCACCGCGGCCGTCAGGGCCTTGACCAGGCCGTCGCCCGCCGCGCCGGACGGCACCAGCACCAGACCGGGCTTCACGCAGAACTGCCCGACGCCCAGCGTCATCGACCCGGCGAGCCCGGTGCCGATCTCCTCGGCGCGCTCGGCGGCGGCGGCCTCGGTCACCAGGACCGGGTTCAGCGAGCCGAGCTCACCGTGGAACGGGATCGGCACCGGACGGGCGGCGGCCGCGTCGAAGAGGGCGCGCCCGCCCCGTACCGAACCGGTGAAGCCCGCCGCGGCGACCAGCGGGTGCCCGATCAGCTCGACGCCCGCCTCGAAGCCGTGCACGAGGCCGACGACGCCCTCGGGGATGCCGTGCTCGGCGGCGGCCCGGCGCAGCACCTTGGCGACCAGTTCGGACAGGGCCGGGTGGTCGGGGTGGGCCTTGACGACGACCGGGCAGCCCGCGGCGAGCGCGCTCGCGGTGTCGCCGCCGGCGACGGAGAAGGCGAAGGGGAAGTTGGAGGCGGAGTAGACGGCGACGACGCCGAGCGGCACCTTGTAGCGGCGCAGGTCCGGGACGGGCGGGGTCGCCGTGTCGTCGGGGTGGTTGATGACGACGTCGAGGAAGGCGCCCTCGTCGACGATGTCGGCGAAGGACCGCAGTTGGTAGCTGGTGCGGGCGAGTTCGCCGGTCAGCCGGACCGGGCCGAGGGCGGTCTCGGCGTCGGCGGTCTCGACCAGGCCGTCCCTGGCCGCGTCCAGGCCCGCGGCGGCCGAGCGGAGGAAGGCGGAGCGCACCGCACGGTCGGCGAGAAAGCCGCGTGCGGCGTGGGCCGCCCGCACCGCCGCGTCCACCTCCTGGGCGGTAGCCTCCACCGCAACCTGCTCACGCTGCTTCCCGGTACGCGGGTCGACACTCCAGACTGGTGCTGCTGCCACCGCGGGTCCCTCCAGTAAGGCCGCAAGAAGTAGGGTCACCGATCAGTCGCGTTCGATATACTGAACACTGTCTCTGATGATGAATATGCTGCTCGGAGACTATTTCCCGGCGATTGAAGGGGTCAAGGGCGATGTCGGCAGGCGAGACGGGCGGGGCACAGGTCAAGTCCGCGGTACGGACCGTTGAATTGCTCGAGTACTTCGCCGGCAAGCCCGGCATGCACTCCCTCGCGGCGGTCCAGGAGGCCGTGGGATACCCCAAGTCCAGCCTGTACATGCTGCTGCGCACGCTCGTGGAGCTGGGCTGGGTGGAGACCGACGCCACGGGCACGCGGTACGGCATCGGGGTGCGGGCGCTGCTGGTGGGCACCTCGTACATCGACGGCGACGAGGTGGTGGCGGCGGCGCGCCCGACCCTCGACCGCCTCTCGGACGACACGACCGAGACGATCCACCTGGCCCGACTCGACGGCACCAACGTCGTCTACCTCGCCACCCGCCAGTCCCAGCACTACCTGCGCCCCTTCACCCGGGTCGGGCGCCGGCTGCCGGCCCACTCCACCTCCCTCGGCAAGGCGATCCTCGCCACGTACAGCGACGAACAGGTGCGCAAGCTGCTGCCGGAGACGCTGCCCGCGCTCACCGAGAACACCCTCACCGACCGGGAGAGGCTCATCGAGGAGCTGCACCAGGTGCGGGAGCAGGGCTTCGCGGTCGACCGCGAGGAGAACACGCTGGGCCTGCGCTGCTTCGGCGTGGCGATCCCCTACCGCACGCCGGCCCGGGACGCGATCAGCTGCTCGGTGCCGGTGGCCCGGCTGACGCCCGCCCACGAGCAGATGATCAAGGACGCGCTGTTCGACGCCCGCGACCGGCTGACGCTGGCGACCCGCAGGCTCTGAGGCGCGCGGTTCACGGGTGCGCCGCCCGGGCCGTCGTAGGCTCGGGCCCCATGAAGATCGCGCTGCGTGCCGTCGAGGACCGTGACCTGCCGGTATTCTTCCGGCAGATGACCGACCCGGAGTCCGTCCGGATGGCCGCGTTCGGCCCGGAGAAGCCCTACGACCGGGAGTCCTTCGCGACCCACTGGGAGCGGCTGCGCAGGTCCTCCGACGTCCTGCGCACGGTCCTGGCCGACGGGGACGTGGCGGGCAACGCGGCGGTCTACGGGGTGGCCGGCGAGCGCGAGGTCACCTACTGGATCGACCGCGCCTACTGGGGCCGCGGTGTGGCGACGGCGGCGCTGCGGGCGCTGCTCGCCGAGGTGCCCGAACGGCCGCTGTACGCGCGGGCGGCGGCCGACAACGCCGCGTCGCTGCGGGTGCTCCACAAGTGCGGCTTCCGCGAGACGGCCCGGGCCCGCGGGTACGCGAGCGGACGGGGCCGGGAGATCGAGGAGGTCGTGCTCGTCCTGGAGGACTGAGTTCCTCCCCCGCGCGGCGGAGACGGATCGTCGGGCCGCAGGAGGTGAACTCCCCCGATCGCGCGGGAGCGTTGAGCCATGACGATCTCAACAGCCCCTGTCCCCACGGGTGTCTCCGCCCGGCGGCGTTCGCTCCGGTTTGTCGCCGTCGCCGCCTGCCTGCCCTATCTGTCCCTCAAGCTCGCCTGGATCGCCGGGAGCCACCTCGGCATCCCGGACGGCAGCCCGCTGCTGGAGCACCGGCTGACCATGGCGCTCATCAACGGCCTCACCGTGCTGATGGACGCGACCGTGGTCGTGCTGGCGATGCTGCTGACACGCCCGTGGGGGCGGCGGGTGCCCGCCTGGCTGCTCACGGTGCCGATGTGGCTCGCCGTGGGACTCCTCGCACCGATCATGGTGGGCTTCCCCCTGCAACTGGTCCTGCACGGCGGCGAAGACGGCCACAGCGACGGCAAACCCTTCCTGGCCGACTGGGTCTTCGGCGTGGTCTACAGCGGGTTCATCGTGCAGGGACTGGCTCTGGGCGCGCTGTTCGCCGGGTACGCCTGTGAGCGCTGGGGGCATCTGTGGCGTGGGCGGGTCGGGGAACTGCCGGCCGGGAGCAGGCCGACGAAGGCACAGCGGCGGACGGCCGTGACGGCGGCTCTCGCCGCGCTGCTCCCGGGCGCGGTGCGGCTGTTGTGCGCCTGTGGGGCGACGGACCTGGACGGCGGCGGCCATCGGTCCATGCAGTGCGTCTACCTCCTCTTCCTCGCCGCGGCCGTCACCGGTGCCTGGCAGCTCGCCTTCCGCAGGGGCCGCGGGCTGCCGGTCGCCGTACCCCTGACGCTGGCCTGGACCGGTTCCGGGGCGGTGGCCTGCTGGGCCGGATGGGTGTGGCTGGCGGTGCTGGTGTCGGGTGACAGGCCGACAGCGCTGACCGATCTCACCTACGCTGGGCAGATGGTCAGCGGCTTCCTCGTGGCGAGCGTCATCGCCCGCTTCCTCAGGGACCGGCCCGTCAAGGCGCCGCGGTGATCCGGGCGTTGTGGCTGCTGTTCGGCGGGCGGGCGCGGCGCCGCTGGATCCATCTGATCCTCGGCGGCGCGCTCGCCATGCCCTACGTCCTCGTCGGCTCGGTGATCGTCGGTCCGCTCACCGGCGTGGACGACGTCTTCCGGTCCCTGCCGCTCCAACTGGGCTCGTTCGCGGTCGGCTTGCCGATCGCCGCCGTCACCTCGCTGTTCCCGCTGACCCGGCCGCTGGAGTCGGCGGCGGTCAGGGCCCTGTGCGGGATCGACGCGGACCTGCTCGCCCACGGCCCGGCCCGGACGCGGGCCGAACGGGGCCGCACGGCCATCTGGTTCACGCTGCACCTCGGCCTCGGCGGGATCATCTCCGGGATGTCGCTGGCCGTCCCGCCGTTCGCGGCGACATTGATCGTCCTCCCCTTGCTCGTCGGGCTGGGCCACTCCCCGCTCGCTCCCGAACTCATCGGCTCTCCCTGGGCTTTGGCGCTGTCACCGGTCGCCGGCCTGGCCACGCTCCCCGCGCTCGCCGCGTGCGCCGCCGGCTGCGGGGCCCTGCTGGCCCGCTGGGCGCCCGCGCTGCTCGGGCCCACCCCCGAGGACCGGCTGGCCGCCGCCGAGGCCCGCGCCGCCGACCTCGCCGTGCGCAACCGGCTCGCCCGCGAGCTGCACGACTGTGTCGGCCACGCCCTGAGCGCCGTCACCCTCCAGGCGAGCGCGGCCCGCCGGCTCCTCGACACCGACCCGGAGTTCGTCCGCGAGGCGCTCGCCGCCATCGAGGAGACCACCCGGCGCACGGTCGGCGAACTCGACGCCGTACTCGGTGTGTTGCGGGACGGGGACGCGCCGGGCACCGCGCCCGCGCCGACCCTGGAGAGCGACCTGGAAGGTCTGTTGCGCCGGACCCGGGCCGCCGGGCAGCCCGTGACGGCGACCGTCGGCACCGACCCCGCCGCCCTGCCGCCGCTGGTCTCCCGGGAGGCGTACCGGATCGTGCAGGAGGGGCTGAGCAACGCCCTGAAACACGCCGGCTCGCCCGTGGCCGTCCGCATCACCGCCGACGCCGGGCACCTGGAGATCACCGTCGAGAACCCCCTGGGCGCCGTCCCGGCTCCCCGTCCCGGCGGCGGCCATGGTCTGCGGGGCATCGCCGACCGGGTGCGGCTGCTCGGCGGCACGGTGCGGGCGGGACCGTCAAAGGACTCCTGGCGCCTGTGCGTACGACTGCCCCTGACACCGCCCACGACGCCACCCGGCCCGCTCACCCCACCGCTTTCGAAGGGATCCGCATGACCCGGCCCGCCCTGCGCATCGTCCTCGCCGACGACGAGCGCATGGTCCGCACCGCCCTGCGTGCCATCCTCTCCGCCGAGCCGGGCCTGGAGGTGGTCGGCGAGGCCACGACCGGCGCCGAGGCCGTGTCCGTGGTCCGGGAACTGCGGCCCGACGTCGTGCTCATGGACGTCCGCATGCCGGACGTCGACGGCATCCGGGCCACCGAGCAGATCGTCGGCACCATGGCACAGCCGCCGCGGATCGTCGTCGTGACCACCTTCGAGAACGACTCCTACGTGTACGACGCCCTGCGCGCCGGAGCCGCCGGCTTCCTGCTGAAGCGGTCCGACGCCGAGTCCCTGGTGCAGGCGGTACGGCTGGTGGCGCGCACCGACAGCCTGCTGTTCCCGTCGGCCGTACGGGCCCTGGCGGCCGAGCACGGGCGGGCGGCCGCTCCGTCCGCGCCCTGGGTGAGCAAACTCACCGGACGCGAGCGCGATGTGCTGCGGCTCATGGCCGACGGACTGACCAACGCCGAGATCGCCGGGCGGCTGGACGTGGGCCCCGCCACCGTGAAGTCGCACGTCGCGGCGGTGCTGGCCAAGACGGGCACCCGGGACCGCACCCAGGCGGTGATCGCCGCCTACGAGGCCGGTTTCCTGAGCACACGATGAGAAAACGGGGCGTACGGGAACGATCGACCCCGTCCCGGTCGTCTTCACAGCGGGATGAACAAGACGATCAGGCGGGCGTCCGTCTTCGCGCTGCTGCTCGTGCTCGCTCTGCTGATCAGGGCGACCTGGGTGCAGTTCTACGACGGCAAGGCCCTCGCGGACGACAACGACAACCGGCGGAACGTGATCCGGACGTACGCACAGCCGCTCGGGAACATCATCGTGGCCGGAAGCCCGATCACCGGCTCCACGCGGACCAAGGGGAGCGACCTCGCGTACAAGCGGACGTACACGGACGGGAGGCTCTACGCGGCGGTGACGGGCTACGCCTCGCAGGCCTACGCCCCCACCCAGCTGGAGGGCATCTACAAGGACCTGCTCAACGGCACGGACAACCGGCTGAAGAACGTGCTGGGCACGCTCACCGGCAAGCGCGCCGACCCGGGCAACGTGCTCACCACGATCGACCCGGACGTGCAGAAGGCGGCCTACCGCGCGCTCGGCGACAAGAAGGGCGGGGCCGTCGCGATCGACCCGAAGACCGGCAAGATCCTCGCGGCGGTGTCCACACCGTCGTACGACCCCTCCGCGCTCACCGACGCGGGCACGGCCGGCACCGCCTGGAAGCAGCTCAACGCCGACAAGGACAAGCCGCTCACCAACCGCGCGCTGCGCCAGCCGCTGCCGCCGGGCTCGACCTTCAAGCTGGTCGTGGCGGCGGCCGCGCTGGAGGACGGGCTGTACAAGAACGTGGACGAACCGACCGACAGCCCCGACCCGTACGTCCTGCCGGGCACGGTGCGTCCGCTGACGAACGAGAACAGGTCGGCGCCGTGCAAGAACGCGTCGATCCGCAGGGCCCTGCAGTACTCCTGCAACAACGTCTTCGGCCACATGGCCGTCCAGCTCGGCCAGGACAAGGTGAGGGCCATGGCCGAGAAGTTCGGCTTCAACGACAACGCGCAGGACGTGCCGGTGCGGGCCTACGCCAGCGTGTACCCCTCCGGCATGGACAAGGCGCAGACCGGCCTCTCCGGCATCGGCCAGTTCGACGTCACCGCGACCCCGCTGCAGATGGCCATGGTGTCCGCGGCCATAGCCAACGGCGGCAAGCTGGTCTCGCCGCATATGGTGTCGCAGATCACCGACAGCGGCGGTGAGGTGTTGCAGAACTACGACGACGGCGCGGACAGCAAGGAGATCGTCTCCTCCTCCACCGCCGAGCAGCTCCAGTCGGCGATGGAGACGGTCGTCAAGGAGGGGACGGGCACGAACGCCCTGATCGACGGCGCCACCGTCGGCGGCAAGACCGGCACCGCCCAGCACGGCGAGAACAACAGCAAGACGCCGTACGCCTGGTTCACGTCCTTCGCCAAGTCCGGCACCAACGGCAAGGAGGTGTCCGTGGCGGTGATGGTCGAGCAGTCGGACGCGGCACGGTCGGAGGTCAGCGGCAACGGTCTGGCGGCCCCGGTGGCGAAGGCGATGATGCAGGCGGCGCTGAAGTGAGCGGCGTGGTGAGCGGCGTGGTGAGCAGCCCTCACTTCACCCCGAGGATCTGCTCGACGGGGTCGATCGCGAAGTACACGAGGAACAGCGCCGACACGGCCCACAGCAGCCAGTTGACCTCCCGTGCCTTCCCCAGCACCGTCTTGATGACGACGTAGGAGACGAAGCCCGCCCCGATCCCGTCGGTGATCGAGTAGGTGAACGGCATCGCCGCGATGGTGAGGAACGCCGGAATGGCGATCTCGTACCGGTCCCAGTCGATGTGCTTGACGTGGGTCATCATCAGGAAGCCCACCGCGATCAGCGCGGGCGCCGCCGCCTGGAGCGGGACGATGGTGAGCAGCGGGGCGAGGAAGAGGGCGAGGCCGAACAGGCCGCCGGTGACGAGGTTGGCGAGGCCGGTGCGGGCGCCCTCGCCGACGCCGGCCGCGGACTCGATGTAGGCGGTGTTGGAGGAGGCGGAGCCGAGACCGCCGACGGCGGCCGCGGCGCCGTCGATGAACAGCACGCGGCCGATGCCGGGCACCTGCCCCTTCTCGTCCAGCAGCCCGGCCTCCGCGCTGATGCCGACGATCGTGCCCATCGCGTCGAAGAAGTCGGACAGGATGAGGGTGAAGACCAGCAGGACGGCGGTGAGGACACCGGCCTTGGCGAAGCCGCCGAACAGGCTGAAGTGACCGACGAGCCCGAAGTCCGGGGCGGCGACGAGCTTGTCGGGGACCTTGGGCGTGGTCAGGCCCCAGCTCCTGATGTCGGCGACGGCGTTGATGATGATCGCGACGACGGTCATCGTCACGATGCTGATGAGGATCGCACCCTTCACCTTCCGCGCGAGCAGCGCGATGGTCAGCAGGACGCCAAGACAGAAGACGAGCACGGGCCAGCCGGTGAGGCGCCCGACGGCACCGAGCTGGACCGGCACGGTGGTGTGCGCGGCGTCCGGGATGCGGCTGACGAACCCGGCGTCGACGAAGCCGATGAAGGCGATGAACAGGCCGATGCCGACGCCGATGGCCTGCTTCAGCTGCTGCGGGATCGCGTTCATGATGGCCTGACGCAGTCCGGTGAGCACCAGCAGGCAGATGAGCAGGCCCTCCAGGACCACCAGGCCCATCGCATCGGGCCAGCTCATCAGAGGCGCCAACTGGAAGGCGACGACGGCGTTGAGGCCGAGGCCGGCGGCGATGGCCAGCGGGAGGTTGCCGCCCACGCCCATGACGATCGTCATCACGCACGCCACCAGCGCGGTGGCGGTGACGAGTTGGCCGGTGTCCAGCGTGTGCCCGAACTTGTCCTTGGCGCTGCCCAGGATGATCGGGTTCAGGACAAGGATGTAGGCCATGGTGAAGAACGTGGCGAAACCGCCGCGTATCTCCCGGGCGAACGTGGATCCCCGCTCGGAGATCCTGAAGTACCGGTCCACTGACATGGTCCCACTCCTCGTCACCTGATGATCGGCTTGCGGATGCTGGCTGGATTGTTCCCCTGTTCAACCTGTTTCAGGTTTTCCCTGTGTTACGGAATCCGGTTCGGGGGGCCATACGACGTCCGGTATCCCGTACAGTCGCGCGAAGAGCCGCACCGCCGACTACCTGGCCGCGGACGCGCCGCTGGCGCTGTGGCACCGCTGGGACCGGGTGCGTGCGGCGGACCACTCGGTGGCGTACGCGCGGGGCGTGGTCGCCAACCTGGCCCGCTCCAGGATCCGCAGCGCGGTGCGCGAACGCCGCAGGGTCGCCCTGTTCTGGTCGCACCGCGAGGAGACGGCCGACAACCCGGACGTCGCCGGAGTGGTGGACGTACAGGAGGCCCTGCGCGGACTGCCGTTCCGCAAACGGGCGTGTGTGGTGCTCCGGCACGCGTTCGACCTCTCGGAGAAGGACACCGCGATCGCGCTCGGCGTCCCGGTGGGTACGGTGAAGAGCCAGACGTCCAAGGGCATGGCCGAACTCCAGCGGCTGCTCGGCTCCCAGGTCGATCCGCGGCGGATGCACGCGGCGATGGCGGCCCGGGGCGGCGAGAGCCGGGGAAGGGACCGATGAGGCGGCAGGACGTGCACGACGAGCTGCGCGCCCGGCTGCACGAGGCGGCCGAGGCCCACGAACCCGACCGCGCGCGCATCCTGGCCCGCGTGGAGCGCGGCATGGCCGCGCCGTCCGGCCGCTTGGGCCACCGGGTGACGCGTCGGCCGGTCCTCAGCTGGGCCCGGGTGGCCGGTGCCACCGCGGCGGTCGCCGGGGTGCTCGCCGTCGGCGGGTACGCGGTGGCGTCCGCGGTCCACGGCGACGAGCCGGCCCGGCAGACGGTCGCGGTCTCCTCGGCGCCGGCCTCCTCGCCGGCCGCGACGACACCGCCGCCGGCGCACACCACCGCGCCGGCACCCACCGGCGGCGCCACGCGTCCCTCCGGCACCCCGGCTTCCCCACCGCCCCGCACACCGCAGAGCTCCGCACGGCCGCCCGTGGCACAGGGCGCGCAGGACGGGCCGCTGTGGTCGGACGGCTCGGTGGACCCGCACAGCAACGACTTCTGGGCGCAGAGCAATGTGACCCTGAAGACATCGAGGCAACTGACGGCGCTCACGGTCCGGTTGAAGGTCGCGGAGACCGGCGGGGTCTCCTCGGCCGGCGCCTGGCGTTCACTGCCCGAGACGGACTTCACGCAGACCGCCGAGGAACAGGGCGGCTTCCTCGTCCACACCTGGACGCTCAAGGCGGGCCGTACGGTCCCGGCCGGGCAGTGGGTGTTCGCGGGGCAGTACAACCACGAGCGCGGCGGCCGGGACGCGAAGAACGACCGGTACACGATCACGGGCGCGGCCGGAGGGCGTTCCTACACGGTGACCGGTGACTTCGCCGCCCATGGTTGACGCCCTGTTCCGCGCGGCCCCCGCCACGGCACGGTGCTGCCTGTGACGGGGGCCGGGTACGAGCGGCTGCCGGGCGCCTGCCCGGAGTGACTCAGCTGACGAAGTAGGTCGGGTTCGGCAGCTTGTAGGTACGGCCGGTGTAGCCGCCGTCCAGGTCCGAGTACTGGTCGCCGAAGTCGGCGATGATCGTGTACCCGAGGTCGTCCTCGATGTGCTTGCGGGTGCCGGACTTGTACTGCACGGTCGTGCAGTTCCAGGTGCCCGGGATGGCGCAGTCGCTCAGGTAGGCCGGCGGGTTGGCCTTGTCCTTGAGGAACATGTGGTCGGTGTCGAGGTTCACATCGGCGCCGACCTTCTTCAGGTTCGCGACCGCGGCGGCGCGCTGTGCCTCGCTCAGGCCGGAGTTGTAGAAGACCTCGACGCCCTTGGACTCGGCGTACCGCACCAGCTCGGGGCTGCCGAAGACGGCCGGGCGGTCGGCGCGGTTCACGTAGTCGTTCCACGTGGTGGGGTTGTACGTGTAGTTGTAGCGCTTCTCGTAGTCGAGGCTGAGCAGCAGGGTGTCGTCGATGTCGAACATGACGGCCGGCTTCTCGCCGTGGTGCCGGGCCTTGCGGGCCGCCTTGTCGATGTAGCGCCTGGCGTCGGCGTCGATCTGCGCCAGGTCCTTGGCGTACGGGCTGTCCGGGGACGCCTGGTAGACGCCATTGCTGTCGGCGGTCGTGCCGTAGTAGGTGTCGATGTCCTTCACCAACTGCCCGATGTTGTAGGGCTCGTGGGTGGAGTTCGCCGTCGACTGACCGGCGCTGGCCGCGCCCGCGCCGTACAGCGCGACACCGGCGAGGGCACAGACAGCACCGAGGGCAACGGCTCTGTGGGACTTCCGCATGAATTCTCCGGATCTGGTGGTTGGAGTGATGTACCAGGTCAGAGACTGTCTACGCGCATAACGTCCCACAGAGCGAGCGGTGTTACCCGATCGATACGGCCCCGGCCCTGAAGGCCCTCAGTTCGTCGTCGCCCGCCGACGTGCCGTTGGAGCCCTTGGTGACCTGGCCGCCGCCGTTGCTCACCGCGAGATCTGGGTGAAGTTGCCGAGCCCCGCGAAGCCGTTCCGCCACGGCTTGGTCGGGTTGTAGTTCTGCAGGCTGTAGTAGAAGACGCTGAGCACCGGGTAGGCGATGAAGCCCAGCATCAGCAGGGCCGCCGGGGCGATCAGCAGGTACGGCAGCCTGCGCGGGGTCGCGGAGGCACGGCGCCGCCGGGGTGGCGCGGGCGGTTTCGCCACGGCCGCGGCTTGGGCCATGACTCTTCTCCGTTCGCAGTGGGGCGGGTACAGCTGGTCACAGGAAGCGCTTGCTACACGCACATGGGTGAAGCGCTTCGATCACAGGTGTGTTCAGTCGGCGTAGGGGTCCGGCACCTGGCCCGGCCGGGCCAGGAACTCGAAGTCGCAGCCGGTGTCGGCCTGCGTGATCTGTCCGTTGTAGAGGACGCCGTAGCCGCGTTCGTAACGAGCCGGCGGCGGTGTCCACGCGGCGCGCCGTCGCTCCAACCCCGCGTCGTCCACGTGGAGATGGAGGCGGCGGGCCTCGACGTCCAGGGTGATCAGGTCCCCGGTGCGTACGAGGGCCAGGGGGCCGCCGACGTACGACTCCGGGGCCACGTGCAGCACACAGGCGCCGTAACTCGTGCCGCTCATCCGGGCGTCGGAGATCCGGACCATGTCCCGCACGCCCTGCTTGAGCAGGTGGTCGGGGATGGGCAGCATGCCGTACTCGGGCATGCCCGGGCCGCCCTTCGGACCGGCGCCCCGCAGCACCAGCACGCTGTTGGCGGTGATGCCGAGCGCGGGGTCGTTGATGGTGCGCTGCATGGTCCTGTAGTCATCGAAGACGACCGCCGGGCCGGTGTGCTTGAGCAGGTGCGGCTCGGCCGCGATGTGCTTGATGACCGCGCCGTCCGGGCAGAGGTTGCCGCGCAGGACCGCGACCCCGCCCTCGCGCGCGACCGGGTTGTCGCGGGGGCGGATGACGTCGTCGTGGTGCACCTGGGCGCCGTTCAGCTGCTCGCGCAGGGTGTCGTGCGACACCGTCGGCCGGTCCAGATGGAGCAGGTCGGTGATCCGGGACAGGAAGCCGGGCAGGCCGCCCGCGAAGTGGAAGTCCTCCATCAGGTACTTCTCGCCGCCGGGGCGGACGTTGGCAAGGACGGGCACGGTCCGGGCGATGCGGTCGAAGTCGTCCAGGGTGAGCTTCACCCCGGCGCGGCCGGCCATGGCGATCAGATGGATCACGGCGTTGGTGGAGCCGCCGAGCCCCAGCACCGTCGCGACCGCGTCCTCGAAGGCCTCACGCGTGAGGATCCGCGACAGCCTCCGGTCGCTGCGTACCAGCTCCACGGCCGTCATCCCGGCCCTGGCGGCCATCCGCTCGTGTCCGGAGTCGACGGCGGGAATGCTCGACGCGCCCGGCACGGTCACACCGAGGGCCTCGGCGGCGGCGGTCAGGGTGGACGCCGTACCCATGGTCATGCAGTGCCCCGGGGAGCGCGCGAGCCCGCTCTCCAGCTCGGTCATCTCGCAGTCGCCGATGAGACCGGCCCGCTTGTCGTCCCAGTACTTCCACATGTCCGTGCCGGACCCGAGCACCTCGCCCCGCCAGTGCCCCGGCAGCATGGGCCCGGCGGGCACGAAGACGGCGGGCAGATCGGCGCTGGCCGCCCCCATCAGCAGCGCGGGCGTGGACTTGTCGCAGCCGCCCAGCAACACGGCCCCGTCGACCGGATAGGACCGCAGCAGTTCCTCGGTCTCCATCGCCAGCAGGTTCCGGTAGAGCATCGGCGTCGGCTTCTGGAAGGTCTCGCTCAGCGTCGAGACCGGGAACTCCAGCGGAAACCCGCCGGCCTGCCACACCCCTCGTTTCACGGCCTGGGCGCGATCCCGCAGGTGCACATGGCAGGGGTTGATGTCGGACCAGGTGTTGAGGATCGCGATGACCGGCTTGCCGAGGTGCTCCTCGGGGAGGTAGCCGAGCTGGCGGGTCCGGGCGCGGTGGCTGAACGACCGCAGCCCGTCGGTGCCGTACCACTGATGGCTTCTCAACTTCTTCGCAGCGTCGGTCATATGGACCACCCCTCGGCGATGGCGGCGACCTCGGCGCGCTCGTCCTCGGGCAGCGGTCTGCTCGGCGGGCGGACGTCCCGGCGGCACAGGCCGAGCGCGGCGAGGGCCTCCTTGACGACGGTGACGTTGTTGGCGGAGCGGTGGGCGGCGCGGAGTTCCTCGAAGCGGCGGATCTGCTCCCAGACCTTCATGGCGGCCGGATAGTCGCCGGATCGAAGCGCTTCCATCATGTTCAGCGAGACGGCCGGGGCGACGTTCACCAGCCCGGAGGTGAAGCCGGTGGCGCCCGCGGAGAAGTAGGAGGGGGCGTACGGCTCGGCGAGGCCGGCGACCCAGACGAAGCGGTCCAGGCCCGCGTCACGGGCGAAGGCCGCGAACCGTGCGGCGTCCGGCACGGCGTACTTCACGCCGATGACGTTCGGGCAGTGGTCGGCGAGTTCGGCGAGCCGGGCGCCGGTCAGCTGCGCGTTGCGGATGTACGGCACCACGCCCAGCTCGGGCACGGACTCGGCGACGGCACGGTGGTAGTCGACCCAGCCGGCCGCCGAGACGTACGGGTGGACGGGCTGGTGGACCATGACCATGCCGGCGCCGAGCTCGCGGGCGTGCCGGGCGGAGGCGATGGCGGTGGGCAGGTCGTGGCCGACGCCGACGAGGATCGCGGCGCGGTCACCCGCCTCCTCGATGGTCAACTCGGTGACCAGGCGGCGTTCTTCGGGGGTGAGGGCGTAGAACTCGCCGGTGTTGCCGTTGGGGGTGAGGGTGCGGATCCCGCCGTCGAGCAGGCGACGCAGCAGGGACCGGTGGACGGCGGTGTCGACGGAGCCGTCCGCGGCGAAGGGGGTCACCGGGATGGCCACCACGTCGGCCAGGGCCGCCCGTTGAGCCTCGAACGTCACGCCGCTCATGAATGACCTTCCTCTGCATGGGGTCCGGCGACCGCGGTCTCCTCGGCCGCTTCGGTGTCCGAGGGGAATGCGCGCCGCACGAAGGAGGCAATGTGGGCGTGCAGGGCGCTCGCCGCGCCGTCGGCGTCGCCGTCGAGGGCGAGCCGGAGGATCTCCCGGTGCTCGGCGGCCTCCAGCTCCCAGGAGGGGTCGGCGGCCCAGGCGACGGCGGAGACCAGGGCGGCCTGGTCGCGGACCTCGTCGAGCATCCGGCCGAGCAGCGGGTTGCCGCACGGCAGGTACAGGGCGCGGTGGAACTCCCGGTTGGCGAGCGACCGTTCGGCGGTGTCGGTGGCGTTGTCGGCCCGGGTCAGCGCGTGGCGCGCGGCGTCGAGTGGGGCGCCCCGCCCTACGGCTCTTCTCAGTGCCTCCGGCTCCAGCAGCAGCCGCACGTCGTAGACCTCGCGTGCCATGTCCGCGTCCACCATGCGCACCGTGACGCCCTTGTACTGGCTCATCACGACGAGTCCGGTCCCGGCGAGGGTCTTCAGCGCCTCCCGCACCGGGGTCTTGGACACCCCGAACTGCGCGGCCAGCTCCGTTTCGACCAGGGCCTGACCGGGCGTCAGCTGCCCGGTGAGGATGCGGTGTTTGATCGCGTCCAGCACGAACTGCGTGCGGGACGGGATCGGGGTGGGCACAGAGGTCATGCGGCCCTCTCGGATCTCACATATCGCGTCTCATATATGACGTACGAAGTACGACGCGTTGAAGGTAGGAGGGGGCCCGGGTTTCGTCAATGCTTCTGACAAAGGCCGGTGCTTCTAGCGGAGATCGGTGCTTCTGACGAAGGTCGGTGCATCTGGCGAAGGAGGCGGGCGGCGGCCTCAGACGGTGCGGATGTCGCCCTCGACCGCGGTGTGCGTGGGCCGGCCGGAGACGGCGGCGGCGCGGGCGGTGGCTTCCTCGCGGCTGAGCGTGGGTCCGACATGGGTGACGAGCAGTTCGCGTACGCGCGCCTCGAGGGCGATACGGCCGGCGTCCTCCGGCGTCAGATGGACCTGTTCGCTGTCGCGATGTCCATCGATGTCCGCCTCGCACAGGAACAGGTCGGCGCGCAGGGCGAGTTCGGTGAGCGCGGCGCAGGGACCGCTGTCCCCCGAGTAGGCGAGCACGCTGCCCTGGCATTCGGCGCGCAGGCCGTACGCCTCGGTGTCGTGGGCGACGGCGCGTGCGGTGAGGCGGAGGTTCCAGTGCCGGACGTCATGGCCGTCGTACAGGGGCCGGAAGTCGAGGACGTCCTTGAGGAAGTCGACGTCCGCCCGCCCGAGGAAGCCGGCCAGCCGGCGGGCGCAGTCCTGCGGGGCGTACACCGGGATCGGTGCGGCCGGGGTCATCCCGCCGAAGGCGAACGCGTAGGCGGCCGACAGCAGGTCGGCGCTGTGGTCGGCGTGCAGATGGGAGATCCAGATCGCGGTGAGCCGCGCGGGATCCGTGTGCCGCTGCAACGCGGCGAACGTCCCCGGCCCCGCGTCCACCCACACCTCGGCACCCCCGCCGGACAGCAGGTACCCGGAGCAGGGCCGGCCGGGGCCGGGGTGCGGGGAGGCGGTGCCGAGGACGGTGAGGGTGAGGGGCATGGAGGGAGAGTACGGCCCCCCGTGGCGTCACCGCCGTCCACCCGGCAAGCGGAACAAGAGCTTTCGGTCACCGTGCCCCGTCCCGGGGCGGACAGCGTGAGCACCAGGAACAGCACCCTTGTGTTCAGCGCGGTCGAACAGCCGAGCAGTCGTCGTGCCGCAGCTGTCCGTCGCCCTCACGGAGCGCCCGGCGAAGGTGACGGCGGCCGGACGGAGCAGGCCCATCAGAACCGTCGCGATCGCCCGCGCCACCCCAGGCCCGGGGGTCCCGTTCGCCCCGGAGGGCCACCACACCGGTGCGCGTACTCAGGTCGCGAATGCCCTCCTACTCGGTCAGGGACGCCACATCGGGTCCCGGCCGCTCAGCCCCACCGCCCGCTCCAGCAGCGGCGCGTCCTCCGCCACCGGGACGACCGGCCCGAAGAGGCCGCCGCCGCGGTTCGGGTCCTCGGCCGCCATGAGCAGGAAGCCATGGGCCGCGTCGAGGGCGGCGGGGTCGGGGGCGTAGAGGCGTCCGATGGCCTGGGCCAGGTCCCAGCCGTGGATGACCAGCTCGTCCGCGACGACGGCACCGGCCACCTCGCCCGGCAGCTCCACCCCGCCCGCGCGGGTCATGCCGGTCCAGGCCGCCGGATCACGCCAGGCGTCGGCGAGTTCGTCCAGGGCCTTGGGCAGCGTCTCGCGCCAGCCGGAGCCGATGTCCGGGACGGCCGCGGCCGGGTTGGTGTCGGTCGTCGGCCCGAGGTCCTTGCGCGCGGCGTCGCGGAAGGCCACGGAGAGCATGTGGATGTGGCCGAGCAGATTCCGCACCGCGAGATCCGGGCACGGCGTGGCGGCCGTGAGCTGTTCGTCCGTGACGGTTTCGGCCAGCCCCGCCACCATTCTGGTCTGCGGGCCGAGGTCGATCATGGTCATGCCGCTACTCCTTCGCGGTCGCACTCCTCATACGAAGGGCAGACCGGCCGGGACGCGAAAACTCATCGGTGCCGCGCAGCCCCTCCCACGGCCCGCCTTCCGTCGGCCGTGAGGATTACGGCACCTCACCGATCCGCACCCGCTCGCCTTAGACCCACGATGAGCAGGCATGACGACTTCCCGAACCCTGCTCCGCGTGCCGCGGGACCGCAACGCGGGGCTGTATCTGACGGCGGTGGTGGTGTCGGGCTTCGGCAACTCCGCGCTGTTCCTGGCATCGGGCGTGTGGGTGAAGGACCTCACCGGGTCCGACGGTCTGGCCGCGCTGTGCCTGCTCGCCATGTGGGCGCCCACCCTGGCCGGCCCGACGCTGGGCACGATCGCTGACCGTGTGCGCCGAGGCCCCCTGCTGGTGGCGCTGAACGCGGGCCTGGCGGCCCTGCTGCTCACCCTGTGCACGGTGGACTCCCCGGGCGGCCTGTGGCTGCTCTTCGCCGTTCTTCTGGTCTACGGTGCCGCCGAGGTCATTCATGACGCGGCCGAGTCGGCCCTGGTGACCGCGGCGATCGGGCCGGAGCGCCTCGGCGACTTCAACGGGCTGCGCATGGCCGTCACCGAGGGCATGAAGCTCGTCGCCCCGCTGACCGGGGCGGGCCTGTACACGGCCTTCGGCGGGCCCGCCGTCGCCTGCCTGGACGCGGGCACCTTCGCGGTCGCCGCCGGGCTGTACGCCCTGCTGCGGGTGCGCGAGGAGCGGCCCGCCCGGTCCGGCGGCGACTGGTGGAGCGAGACCGTGGCGGGCGTCCGGCACCTGTGGGGACACCCGGGGCTGCGCCCGCTGGTCCGGGCGGGCGGTGCGACGATGCTCCTCACTTCCCTGTGCAGCACGACGCTGTACGCCGTCGTCGACCGGCTCGGCCACTCCCCCGCGTACACGGGCGTGCTGTACGCCGTCCAGGGCGCCGGTTCGGTGCTGGCCGGACTCGTCTCGGGGGCCGCGCTGCGGCGGCTCGGCGCGCGGCGGTTCGCGGCGGCGGGGATCGCGCTGACGGCACTCGCGGCGGCCGTGCGCGCCGTGCCGTCGGACGCGGTGGCCCTCGCCTCGTCCGCGGCGGGCGGCCTCGGCCTGCCCTGTGTGCTCGTCGCCGCGTTCACCGACGTCCAGCGGGAGACGCCCGGCCCGCTGCTCGGCCAGGCGACGGCCACCGCCAACACGCTCGTCTTCACACCCAACGTGATCGGACTGGGTGCCGGCGCGGGTCTGGTCGAACTCGCCTCGCCCGCACTGCTGTTGCCGCTCTACGGCGTGGCGCTGCTGTTGACGGCGGCGTCGCTCGCTCGGCGCGCCGACAGCGCCTCGCGCACCGCGGCGAGGTCGCCGTCCGACGCCAACCCGGCGTGATAGAGCCGCAGTTCGGTCGCACCCCGCGCACGCGCGCGTGCCGCGTCTGCCGCGAGGGTGCCGGGGCTGCCGCCCATCCCGGTCACGACGCTGAGGTTGGCGGCCAGCACGGTCCGCTCCCGGGCCGCTTCGGCGAAGGGCGCCAGCAGGGCCGTACCGCCCGTGCAGGGCACCACCACGCCGTCGGCGACGGCGAGGACGCGGGCGGGGTCGACGCCGGCATTGGCGCCGCAGTGGTAGGAGACCGGGTCGGCGTGCAGCAGGACCTGGAAGCCGGCCGGTGCGGCGGCGCGCACGGCAGCGACGGCCTCCTCCTGGAGCGTGCCGGCGGTGTCGTCGCGCCACGCGCGCGTGCGGGCCGCGTTCTCCTCGCCGAGCAGTTTCCCGACCGTCGGCCAGCCCTCGTCGTCCGCCGCGCCCCGCCACAGCGGCTCCAGCGCGGCCCGCACGGACGCGGCCAGTTCCCCGGGGTCCAGGCCGTGTTCGGCGTACCCGGCGCGGCAGGACGGGCAGAAGCACAGGGACATCAGGTACTGCCCGGCCTCGCCGAGGGCGACACCGCCGGTCTTGTCGTGGGCGTGCAGGTGCTGGAGCCCGTACCAGCCGACGGACTCCAGTTCGGTGCCGTGCGCGCCGGGGCGTACGGCGGCCTCGGCGGCCAGGTCGGTCAGGTACGCGCGCGTGGCGGGCTGGGCGATGCAGGGTGCCCAGGGGTAGCGGTCGCCGTAGGCGTTGACCACCGAGGTGTCCGGATGTTCCGCGCCCATGCGGGAGTTGTGGGCGAGGACGACCCAGGTGTGCACCCCCAGGCCCGCCGCGCCCAGGGCCGCTGCCGCCTCGCCGTAGGCGTCGCCCGGGGCCCAGCGGCCGGCGGGGTACGGCCTGAGGCCGCGGCCCGCCCAGCGGCTGTCCGGCGGGTAGAGGACGGCCGCGTACTCGGCGGTGACGATGCGGTGACGGGGGTGACGGGGGGTCAGGGCGCGGGTGGAGTGGTAGGCGGCGGCGAGGGTCACCTGTTCCACGCCGAGCCCGGCGATGCGCGCGGGGGCCTCGGGGTCCCCGTTGACGTCCCAGGGGTAGACGAACGCCGACGCCTTCATGCAGCCTCCTCCACGCCGTACGGACAGATGCTCATACGCCCACCTCCGGGCCGCACCGACGCTCCTTCACGCACCCCGCCTCCGGACCGCATACCGCACCTCACCACACGCCCGCCTCCGCACCGATCCCCCGTCACACGCCCACCGCGGGGCCGCACCCGAAACCCCCTCGCACGCCCACCGGCGGACGACACGCGACGCCCGCCCACACACCCCTCCGAACCCCACGCAACACCCGCCCACACATGCCCGCCGGACCGCGTGCAACACCCGCCCAACGCCCCCGCCAGGGCTGTGCCGGGCTCGGCTCGCTCACGCGCCCTCCTCCAGCAGCGCGTAACCCCGCTCGATCAGCTGGGCTAGTTGTTTGACATGGTCCTCGGTCGGCTCGTGCAGCGGGGGCCGGACCTCGCCGACGTCCAGGCCGCGCAGCCGTACGCCCGCCTTGACGAGGGAGACGGCGTAGCCGCGGCCCTGGGCGCGCAGTTCCACGAAGGGGCGGTAGAAGCCGTCCAGGAGGCGTTGCAGGGTCGCGGTGTCGCCCGCGGCAAGGGCCCGGTAGTAGGCGAGGGCGATCTCGGGGGCGAAGCAGAAGACGGCCGAGGAGTACAGGGGGACGCCGAGGGCGTGGTAGGCGAGCTGGGTCTGCTCGGCGGTGGGCAGGCCGTTGAAGTACAGGAAGTCGCCGGGGCCGTCGGCGCGTACGGCGCTGATGATCCGCTGCATCAGGTCGAGGTCGCCGAGGCCGTCCTTGAAGCCGGTGATCCCGTCGGTGCGAGCGAGTGCGGCCACCGTCCGCGGGGTGAAGACGGCGTTGTCGCGCTGGTAGACGATGACCGGCAGCGCGGTGGCCGCGGCGAGCTCACGGTAGTGGCGCAGCAGGCCCTCCTGCCCGGCGACGACGAGGTACGGCGGCATGGCGAGGAGGCCGTCGGCGCCCGCCTGCTCGGCGAGCCGGGCGTAGCGGACGGCGAGCGCGGTGCCGTAGCCGGCGCCCGCGACGACCGGGACGCGTCCCTCGGCCGCCGCCACGGCCACCCGGACGCAGGCCTCGAACTCCTCCGGCAGCAGCGCGTGGAACTCCCCGGTGCCGCAGCAGGCGAACACGGCGGCGGCACCGGCGGCGACGCCCCGGCGGACGTGGGTGCGGTAGACGTCGAGGTCGAGCGAGCCGTCCGGGCCGTAGGCCGTGACGGGGAAGAAGAGCGGCCCGCTCGGTTCGCGGAGCCGTTCGGTGAGAGGGGCTGGCGTCACGGACTCTCCCTTGGGACACGCCGGCACCGAGACACGCCGGTGCATGTTTCTGATCCACGTCCATATTTCTGAACGCGACCACGCTACGGGGCCCTCTTGTGGCCGGTCAAGCGGGCGAACCCGCAAGTCCCCGAGCGAATTCACCGACTTCACGCGACACTTGACGATGCACGGCGAAACTCTCTAGCGTGTCTACGTATGTGAATACCGGCCACAGGGAGAACCGAGGATGCCCGCTCCCCGCACCGTTCTGCTCACCGGCGCCGCCGGCGGGCTCGGCACCCTGATGCGGTCCCTGCTGCCGGCGTACGGCTACACGCTGCGCCTGTTCGACGTGCGCCCGATCGAGGACGAGCCGGAGGCGATCACCGCCGACCTCACCGACACGGCGGCCTTGCGCGAGGCCGTGCGGGGCGTGGACGCGGTCCTGCACCTGGCGGGCATCTCCCTGGAGGCCCCCTTCGAGAAGATCCTGAAGTCCAACATCGAGGGCACCTACAACCTCTACGAGGCCGCCCGCCAGGAGGGCGTGCCCCGGATCGTCTTCGCCTCCTCCAACCACGCCGTCGGCTTCACCCCGGCCCCGCGCCCGGGCGAGCCGCCGATCCCGATCGACACCCCGCGCCGCCCCGACACCTTCTACGGCCTGTCCAAGTCCTTCGGCGAGGACCTCGCCCAGCTGTACTGGGACAGGCACGGCCTCGAAACCGTCTCCGTGCGCATCGGCTCCTGCTTCCCGGAGCCGACCAGCGTGCGCATGCTCTCGGTGTGGATGAGCCCGGCCGACGGCGCCCGTCTCTTCCACGCGGCGCTGACCGCCGAGGACGTCGGCCACACGGTCGTCTACGGCTCCTCCGCGAACACCCGGCTGTGGTGGGACCTGACCACCGCGCGGGCTCTCGGTTACGAGCCGCAGGACGACTCCGAGCCGTACGCCGGGAAGCTGATCGCCGAGCAGGGCGAGCTGGACCCGCAGAACCCGGCGCACAGCCATCTCGGCGGGCACTTCGTGAACGACCCGCCGATCTGGCCGTACTGAGCCCTCTGGGCGCCTCGGGCAACCGTCCGACGGCACTCGGCGGCGCAAAACGATCGCTCACGCGCGCGGGCGGGCACCGAACGGGCCCGCCCGCCGCCGTGTTCGGGCATCCTGGACGCCCGCTTCCACCCCGGCGGACACGGCCGTGCAGGTCCGCGCCGGGCACCGCCCTCGGTGAACGGGCACAAACGGGCAGTATCGGGCCCGGAACAGGCCTGGTCAGCACCGGAGACCGACGGTAGAACTTCCCCCATGGGCCCGAACGGGCAGCTCCACAGGGAAGTGGGTGACGACATGGCCATCAGGACGGCGGAGGAACGCCAGCGCGAGATCGTGCGGGCCGCGCGCGCCACCGGCCAGGTCGACGTCACCGCGCTCGCCGTCGAGCTGGGCGTGGCCAAGGAGACCATCCGGCGCGATCTGCGCGCCCTGGAGGACCACGGACTGGTCCGTCGTACGCACGGCGGCGCCTATCCGGTGGAGAGCGCGGGCTTCGAGACGACCCTCGCCTTCCGCGCCACCAGCCACGTACCCGAGAAGCGCCGGATCGCGGCCGCCGCGGCCGAGCTGCTCGGGGACGCGGAGACGGTCTTCGTGGACGAGGGCTTCACCCCGCAGCTCATCGCCGAGGCCCTGCCGGCCGGCCGGCCGCTCACCGTGGTGACCGCGTCCCTGCCGGTCGCGGGCGCCCTGGCGGAGGCCGAGCGGATCTCCGTGCTGCTGCTCGGCGGCCGCGTCCGGGCCGGCACGCTGGCCACCGTCGACCACTGGACGACGAAGATGCTCGCCGGTTTCGTCATCGACCTCGCCTACATCGGCGCCAACGGCATCTCCCGCGAGCACGGCCTCACCACCCCCGACCCGGCGGTCAGCGAGGTCAAGGCGCAGGCGATACGGGCCGCGCGCCGCACCGTCTTCGCGGGCGTGCACACCAAGTTCGGCGCGGTCAGCTTCTGCCGGTTCGCGGAGGTCGGCGCGCTGGAGGCGATCGTGACGAGCACCCAGCTCCCGGCCGCCGAGGCCCACCGCTACTCCCTGCTGGGCCCGCAGGTCATCCGGGTCTGAAAGTCCAACTCACTCCCCTTGGGGGCGCTTCACACCTCCAAGTGCCCTTTATATCCAGATATCTCCAGGAGCGATCCATGCGAACCCAGAGCCGACGGAGGCCGCGAGCCACGCTCGCCATGGCCGCCGCAGGGACGCTGCTCGCCCCGCTGCTCTCCGGCTGCTGGGTCGGTGCGGGCGGGTCCGGTTCCGGCGGCGACTCCATCAACGTGCTGATGGTCAACAACCCCCAGATGACCGAACTCCAGAAGCTCGCCCCTCGCTTCACCAAGGAGACCGGCATCAAGGTCAACTTCACGGTCCTGCCCGAGAACGACGTCCGCGACAAGATCAGCCAGGACTTCGCCAACCAGGCCGGGCAGTACGACGTGGCGACCCTGAGCAACTACGAGATACCGATCTACGCCCGCAACGGCTGGCTGCACGAGATGAACTCGTACGTCGCGAAGGACCCCTCGTACGACGAACAGGACGTCCTTGGGCCCATGCGCCAGTCCCTGACCGCCTCCGACGGCAAGCTCTACGGCCAGCCCTTCTACGGCGAGTCGTCCTTCCTGATGTACCGCAAGGACGTGTTCGCGGCGAAGGGCCTGACGATGCCGGCGCATCCGACCTGGGCGCAGGTCGCCGACCTCGCCGCCCAGGTGGACGGTGCCAGGCCCGGCATGAAGGGCATCTGTCTGCGCGGCCTGCCCGGCTGGGGCGAGATGATCGCGCCGCTGACCACGGTGGTGAACACCTTCGGCGGCACCTGGTTCGACAGGAACTGGAAGGCGCACCTCGACTCGCCCGAGTTCGAGAAGGCGACGAAGTTCTATGTCGACCTGGTGCGTAAGCACGGTGAGTCCGGCGCAGCCCAGTCCGGATTCGCCGAGTGCCTCAACGACATGACCCAGGGCAAGGTCGCCATGTGGTACGACGCCACCTCCGCGGCCGGACTGCTGGAGGCGAAGGGCTCCCCCGTCCAGGGCAAGCTCGGCTACGCCCCCGCCCCCGTGGAGAAGACCCCGTCCTCCGGCTGGCTCTACACCTGGGCCTGGGGCATCCAGAAGGCCTCCCGCAACCCGGACAAGGCCTGGAAGTTCGTGTCCTGGGCGTCCGGCAAGGGCTACGAGCAGCTGGTCGGCGAGACCAGTGGCTGGCCGAACGTTCCGGCGGGCAAGCGGGCCTCGACGTACACCAACGCCGAGTACCGCGCATCGGCCGCCGCCTTCCAGGACATGACCAAGCAGGCCATCGAGAGCGCCCGCCCGAACGACCCCGGCGTACAGCCGCGTCCCGCGCCCGGCATCCAGTTCGTCGACATCCCCGAGTTCACCGACCTCGGCACCAAGGTCTCCCAGGAGATCAGCGCGGCCGTCGCCGGACGCCAGTCCGTCGAGACGGCTCTGAAGAACTCGCAGGCGCTCGCCGAGAAGATCTCCAAGGAGTACGAGGGACGATGACCGCGACGACAGCACCCCTCGCCACCACACCGGTACGCGCCGCGCGGCAGCCCTCCGCCCGCCTGCGCGCCTGGGCCACCCGGGCCCCCCTCATGCCCGCCCTCGTCTTCATGATCGCGGTGACCCAGCTGCCGTTCGTGGCCACGCTGGTGATCTCCTTCTTCGACTGGAACGCCCTCTATCCCAAGGCCCGCCACTTCACCGGCCTGGACAACTACCGCCAGGTCCTCACCGACGCCGATCTGCGCCACTCGGTCTGGACGACCGTGCTGCTCACGGTGACCGTGGTGCTGGTCAGCCTGGTCCTCGGGCTGGCGCTGGCGCTGCTGCTGAACCGGAGGTTCCGCGGCCGGGGCGTCGTACGGACCCTGCTCATCGCCCCCTTCCTGGTGGTGCCGGTGGCAGCGGCCCTGCTCTGGAAGCATGTGCTCTACAACCCCGAATACGGCCTGCTGAATGGGTTGTTGCACTATGTGGGCGGCCCACAGCCCGACTGGATCTCCAACACCCCGCTGCTCGCGGTCGAGGCCTCCCTGGTGTGGCAGTGGACGCCGTTCATGATGCTCATCCTGCTCGCCGGGCTGCAGAGCCGTGACCCCGAGCAGATCGAGGCCGCGCGGGTGGACGGCGCGAACGACTGGCAGGTCTTCCGCCATCTGACGCTCCCGCACCTGCGCCGCTACCTCGAACTCGGCGCCCTCCTGGGCTCGATCTACATCGTCCAGAACTTCGACGCGGTCTTCACGATCACGTCCGGCGGACTCGGCACCGCCAACCTGCCCTACACCGTCTACCAGAGCTTCTACCAGGCCCACGAGAACGGCCTCGCCTCGGCCGCCGGCGTCCTGGTGGTCATCGGCTCGATCGTCATCGCGACCTTCGCCCTGCGCGTGGTGTCGTCCCTGTTCCGCGAGGAGGTGTCCCGCGCATGAACGCCGTGATCCGCAGAAACGGGCTGGGTCTCGTGGCCTGGCTCGTCGGGATCGTGTTCTTCCTGCCCATCGCCTGGATGGCGCTGACGTCCTTCCACTCCGAGGCGGACGCGGCGACCAACCCGCCGTCCTTCGCCGCCTCGCTGACCCTCGACGGCTACCGCGAGTTCTTCGGCGCGGGCGGCGGCGCGAGCCCCTGGCCCGCGCTGATCAACTCCACCGTGGCCTCGGTGGTGTCGACGGTCTGCGTGCTGCTCCTCGCCCTGCCGGCGGCGTACGCGCTGTCCATCCGGCGGGTCCGCAAGTGGACGGACGTCCTGTTCTTCTTCCTGTCCACGAAGATGCTGCCGGTGGTGGCCGGTCTGCTGCCGATCTACCTGTTCGCGAAGAACACCGGGATGCTCGACAACATCTGGCTCCTGGTCGTCCTCTACACCTCCATGAACCTGCCGATCGCGGTGTGGATGATGCAGTCGTTCCTCGCCGAGGTCCCGGTGGCGGTGATCGAGGCGGCGCAGATCGACGGCGCCCGGCTGCCGACCATCCTCGCGCGCGTGGTCGCCCCGATCGCCCTGCCCGGCATCGCCGCCACGGCCCTGATCTGCTTCATCTTCAGCTGGAACGAACTTCTCTTCGCCCGGGTCCTCACGGGCGTGGTCGCCGAGACCGCCCCCGTCTTCCTGACCGGCTTCATCACCAGCCAGGGCCTGTTCCTGGCCAAGGTGTGCGCCGCGTCGCTCGTCGTCTCCCTGCCGGTGCTCGCCGCGGGGTTCGCTGCCCAGGACAAGCTGGTCCAGGGCCTGTCGTTGGGAGCCGTGAAATGAAGGCCGCCGTCATCGAGTCCGTGGGCCGCGCCGTCGTCACCGAGGTGCCCGACCCGGCGCCGGGACCCCGCGAGGTCGTCATCGAGGTGGCGGCCTGCGGCCTGTGCGGCACCGATCTCCACATCCTCCAGGGCGAGTTCGCGCCCAAGCTGCCGATCGTCCCAGGCCACGAGTTCGCGGGCGAGGTGGTCGGCGTCGGCAGCCGGGTCACCGAGGTGGCGGTCGGCGACCGGGTGGCCGTCGATCCCTCCCTGTACTGCTACGAGTGCCGGCACTGCCGTACCGGCCACAACAACCTGTGCGAGCGCTGGGCCGCGATCGGCGTGACCACGGCGGGCGGCGCGGCACAGTACGCCGTCGCCCCCGTCGCCAACTGCGTCAAGCTGCCCGAGCACGTGCGCACCGAGGACGCGGCCCTGGTGGAGCCGCTGTCCTGCGCGGTGCGCGGCTACGACGTCCTGCAGTCGCGCCTGGGCGCCCACGTGCTGATCTACGGCTCCGGGACCATGGGCCTGATGATGCTGGAACTGGCCAAGCGCACGGGCGCGGCGAGCGTGGACGTGGTCGACGTGAACCCGGCCCGGCTGGAGACCGCCCGGCAGCTGGGTGTGTCCGCCTCGGCGGCGAGCGCGGACGAACTGGACCGGCCCCAGGGCTGGGATGTCGTCGTGGACGCGACCGGCAACGCGGCGGCGATCCAGGACGGCCTGGACCGGGTGGCGAAGGCCGGTACGTTCCTGCAGTTCGGGGTGGCCGACTACGCGACCCGGGTGACGATCGACCCGTACCGCATCTACAACCAGGAGATCACCATCACCGGCTCCATGGCGGTGCTGCACAGCTTCGAGCGGGCGGCGGAGCTGTTCGCGAACGGGGTGCTGGACCCACAGGTGTTCATCAGCGACCGGATCCCCCTGGCGCGCTACCCGCAAGCCCTGGAGCAGTTCGCGGCGGGCGTGGGGCGGAAGATCGTGGTCGTACCCTGAGCGGGCTCGGGGTGGGGGCCCTGAGCCGAATGGGGGTCGGGTAAGGGAACGGTAAAGCGGTGTCGTTCGTTCACCCGGCATGACAGCTATGACCCCTGGCTCGAACATCCCTCTGCCGGCCGCCCGCGTCACGGTGGACGTGGCCGCGCCCGTGCGGCTCGACGTGTCGGGCCTGCTGCTCACCGCCGACGGCAAGGTGCGCTCGGACGACGACTTCATCTTCTACAACCAGCCGGCGGGGCCTGGCGTGACGTACGGCTCCGGCGGCGGTGCGGCCCCGGACGCGATCACGGTCGACACGGCCGCCGTCCCGCCGGACATCGAGAAGATCGTGGTCACGGCCAGCCCGGACGCGCCCGGCCAGACCTTCCAGGGCATCGAGCCGACGGCCACGATCCGCGACGCGGACGCCGGCGCGGTGCTGGCCACGTTCACCCCGCCCCGACTGGGTGCGGAGACGGCACTGGTCGTCGTGGAGATCTACCGCCGGGGCGGCGCCTGGAAGGCCCGCGCGGTCGGCCAGGGGTACGCCAACGGGCTGGCCGGCATCGCGACGGACTTCGGCGTGACGGTGGAGGAGCCGGCGGCGGCCCCGCCGCAGCCGACGGCTCCGCCGGCACCCACCGTGCAGACCCCCATCACCCCGCCCGCCCCGCCGGTGTCCCCTCCCCCGGCCCCACCCTCCCCGGCACCGGGCGCCGGGAAGATCAACCTCGACAAGGGCCGGATCAGCCTCCAGAAGAACCAGACCGTGTCCCTGATCAAGGGCGGCCGCCCGCTGCTCTCCCAGGTCAGGATGGGGCTCGGCTGGGAGCCGGCGTTCCGCGGCGCGGACATCGACCTGGACGCCTCGGTCATCGCCTACGGCCCGCAGCGCAACCACCTCGACAGCTGCTACTTCGGCAAGCTGACGATCCTGAACGGCGCGATCAGGCACTCCGGCGACAACCTCACCGGTGAGGGCGCGGGCGACGACGAGGTGATCACGGTCGACCTCGGCCGTCTCCCCCAGGAGGTCACCGGCCTGGTCTTCACGGTCAACTCCTTCTCCGGGCAGAAGTTCACCGAGGTCGCCAAGGCCTACTGCCGTCTGCTGGACGCCACGACCGGCGAGGAACTGGTCCGCTTCGACCTCACCCACGCCGAGCCCCAGACGGGCGTGATGATGGCCAAGCTCGTCCGCCAGTTCTCGGGCGAGTGGGACATGACGGCGGTGGGCGACTTCGTCAAGGCCCGGACGGTGCGGAACATGGTGGAGCCGGGGGCGCGGGTTCTGTAGACGGCCGTACGACAGCCGGGGGCGTCCCTGCGTCAGGGGCGCCCGGGCTCTGAGGCCTTCCCGGCCGGACGCAGTCCCTCCGTCAGCAGTGACAGATAGCGGCGGATCTGCCTGCCCTGCGCGTCCGCCAGCTCTGACGCCGACGCCACGCCATGGGCGAGGCGCAGCACCTCGATCGGCTCGACGTCCCCCCGCAGGCTGCCCTCCCGCTGGGCCGCCGCCACCAGCCGCCGCGCCGCGTCCTGCATACGGGTGCCGCAGGACGTGGCCGCGACGGAGCTGCCGTCGGTGACGGCCGAGCCCAGGAGGGCCTTCAGGCCGCGCACCTGGATCGCCCCGACACACACCTCGCCCAGCCACTCCATCAGCGCCTGACCCGGCGGCAGTTCGTCCGCCAGCTCGTCGGCCCGCGCGCCCAGCGCCTCGATCCGGTCCAGGTACGCGGCCTCCAGCAGCGCCTGCCGGGTCGGGAAGTGCCGGTAGAGCGTGCCGGAGCCGACGCCCGCCCGCTTGGCGATGTCGTCCAGCGACGCGTTCTCCCCGTGCTCGGCGAAGGCCTGCGCCGCCACCTTCAGCAGCCGCTCATAGTTGCGGCGAGCGTCTGCGCGCATGGGCCTGACCTGCGGCATCCAGAAACTCCTCGCCAACCGGGGATTCTCCCCGAACCCTATCGGGACCCGGTCCGCCCGGTCAGTGCCGATCCGGCGGCTCGTACCCGCCGGCCGCCGGGTCCGGTCCGGGGTGGCGGCGTACGGCGCCGGTGCCCAGACCGATCGTGGCCCGCGTGCGCATGGGGCCGTCGCCACGGCGGGACAGCACGGCGATCTCGTCCACGCGTGCGTGCAGCACACCGAGCCGGGCGGCGCAGTCGGCCGCGAGGACGCCCGGGGCGCGGGTGCGGCCGAGCGACAGGTGCGGGGTGAAGCGCGGGAAGCGGTCCGTGCAGTACGGGAAGGGCTCCGCCAGCACGCGCCGCAGCTCCGTCCAGGGCGCGGCGCCGGCCGCCGCGGGGTCGAGCCACACGGTGGAGTAGGACCGGTGGCGGAAGGAGCGGACCCCGCCGAGCCGGACGTCGAAGGGCGCGCACTCCACGGCCGCGGCGGACAGCAGTGGGAGCGCCGCCGGGAAGTCCTCCTCCGGTACGAAGCCGAAGATCAGGTTCACATGGGGCGGCCAGCGGCGGATCTGCGGGTCGTGCTCGGCGCGGATGCGCTGGATGGCGGGCCACAGCTCGGCCGGGGGCAGCCAGACCACGGCGGTCCGGGGTGTGGGGGCCGACTCGACGCGACCGGGGACCGCCCCGCCGGCCCCCGGCGCGTGATCCGGCCGCTTCACCCAACCCAGGTACTCACGTCGACCCAGGCGCGGGAGGAGCGGTGCTTGTGACAGGGTTTCGGTTTCGACTCATGATGCTTGCGGCAGGGCTTCTGCCCATGGTGTTCGTGTCCGGGCTTCGACTCCTCGTGCCTGTGCGGGGCCTGCCACGTGACCACGGCGGTGGCCTGTGCGGAAGCCACGGCGGAAACCTGGTACGGACCGTCGTTGCCGTCGGCGAAGCTCGCGCCGGCGCCCAGGGCGGACAGTCCCGCCACCACGGCCGCCACGAGTGCGGCCCGCTGAAATGTGCGCATACGGTGACCTCTTCTCATCTGAGCGTGAAGTATGACTACTCAGCGTGAGCATAAACACACATGTGGCGGGAGGGCGCGATCTGCGGCGGGACGCGCCGTGTCGGCCTGGAACAGGGCACTGCAGGCGTTCAGCGCCGGCTGCCCGCCGAGGTGGGCGTAGGGTCGGCTCGGCTGTGTGGTGCCGCTTCCGTCGTTACCGCTTCTGCCGCTTCCAGGGCCCCGTGATCGCGAGCATGATGCCCGGCGTCTGGATGTTGGCGAACAGGGTCGTGCCATCGGGCGAGAAGGTGACGCCGGTGAACTCGCTGTACTCCGGCTCCGCTTCGGTGCCGATGTTCAGCTCGTTGCGGGCGATCGGGTACGTGCGGCCGCTCTCGGTGGCGCCGAACAGGTGCTGGACGCCCTCGCCGTCCTCGGCGATGACCAGGCCGCCGTACGGGGAGACGGTGATGTTGTCCGGGCCGTCGAAGGCGCCGTCCTTCGCGGGGTCCGGGTTCACGCCGAGGAGGACCTTCAGGGTGAGGGTGCGGCGGCTCGGGTCGTAGAACCAGACCTGGCCGTCATGCTGGACCGGGCTCTCCGCGCGGGCGTAGGAGGGGACGATGTAGGCGCCGCCGTCGCCCCACCACATGCCCTCCAGCTTGCGGGCGCGGGTGATCCGGCCGTCGGTGAACTGCTTGCGGACGGAGACGGTCCTGGCGTCGCGGTCGGGGACGTCGATCCAGTCGACGCCGTAGACCGTGCCGGTCTTCGTGGCGCGGGAGAGGTCGTCCACGTACCTGCCGCCGGAGTCGAAGCACCTGAAGGCCTGCAGGGCACCCGCGTCGTCGGTGAGGGTGCGCAGCCTGCCGCGACCGTGGCTGAAGCCCTCCGGCGGGGTCCAGCGGTAGAGCAGGCCGTTGGGTCCGGCCGCGTCCTCGGTGAGGTAGAGGTGGCCTCGCTTGGGGTCGACGACGACGGCCTCGTGGGCGTAGCGGCCGAGGGCCTTGATCGGCTGGGGGTCGCGGTTCGCCCGGCGGTCCTGCGGGTCGACCTCGAAGACATAGCCGTGGTCCTTGGTGAAGCCGTGTGTGCCGGCCTTGTCCTCGGTCTCCTCGCAGGTCAGCCAGGTGCCCCAAGGGGTGCTGCCACCCGCGCAGTTGGTGGCGGTGCCGGCGATGCCGACCCATTCGGCGACCTCGCCGCCGCGGCGGACCTCGACGACGGTGCAGCCGCCGGCCGCCGCCGGGTCGTAGACGAGCCCCTCGGTCAGCGGCACCGGGTGCGGCCACTGGGCGCGGGCGCCTGCCAGTTCGTGGTTGTTGACGAGGAGGGTCGTGCCTCGGGGGCCCTCGAAGGCGGCGGTGCCGTCGTGGTGGGACGGGGTGAACTCGCCCGATTCCAGCCTGGTCCTGCCGCTGTGGGTGATGATCCGGTAGGTGAAGCCCTCGGGCAGGGCGAGGATGCCGTCCGGGTCGGGTACCAGCGGGCCGTAGCCGACGCCGGGGTGGCCGCCGTGCGCCGGCTCCGCCCCGGCGCTGCCGCCGTCCGTCGCGGCGAGGGCGTTCGGCGCCGAGGCCAGGACGCCGACGCTGCCCGCCAGGGCGACCCCGGCACCGGTGATCGCGGATTTTCCGGCGAAGTCCCTGCGGGTGAACGACATGGTGTGTCTCCTACAGACGGTCGGAGTGCCGTGGAGGTAGCGGACCTCGTTTCGGCGCACACGCTCCCGCCGCACCCTGAACGGGAGCTGAACATCGGGCTGCTACAGAAGCCCTTGTTCAAGAATCCGTATGCACCGGCCCACGACAGACCCAAGGAGACGTCAAGCGCTGTGCTGCGAACGCGCCTTGAAGGCGGCCTTCCGCGCCTCCTTCGCCACCTTCTTGTCCGGGTGCAGCCGCCCCATCGCCTCCAGCACGTCGGCCGTGGCCGGGTGCTCCACCCGCCAGGCCGCGGAGAAGAACCCGCTGTGCTGTGCGGCCAGCCCCTCCACCAGCGCCTGCAGCTCCTCGGAGTTGCCCTCGGCCGCCAGCTGCGCGGCCACCGTGTCGATGGTCAGCCAGAACACCAGCTCCTCGGACGGCGCCGGCACCTGAGCCGCACCCCGCTCACTGAGCCACACCCGGGCCAGGCCGCCCAGTTCCGGATCGTCCAGCACCTCCCGCAGGGCCGGCTCGGCCTCCGTGCCGATCAGGGACAGCGCCTGCTGGCAGCGCAGCCGGCGCAGCGGCGCGCCCGCGTCCGCACCCCGTGCCGCCGCCAGCAACTCCCGCGCCGCCGCGAGCGGTTCGCGCCGCGCGAGCCACTGCTCGGTCTCGGCGCGCGCCGCCGCCTGGCCGAACGCGGCCGTGCCGTCGAGCAGCGCGTCCGCGCCCTTGTCGGCGAGTTCACCGACGGCGGGCGCCTGGAACCCGGCCTCCAGCAGCCGCGCCCGCAGCCCGTACGCGCCGAGCGGGGTGAGCCGGACCATGCCGTAGCGCGCGACATCGGTGTCGTCCACCGGCGCGGCGGGCTCCTCCTCGGTGTCGGCCATCAGCGCCTCGTCCACCGGCTGGTACTCCACGAGCCCGACCGGCTCCAGCACCCGGAACTGGTCGTCGAGCCGCATCATCGCGTCGGAGACCTGCTCCAGCACGTCGTTGGTGGGCTCGCCCATGCCGTCGGGGACGATCATGGATGCGGCGAGGGCGGGCAGCGGGACGGGCTCGTCGCCGGGGCCGTCCTCACTCACCGTCAGCAGATACAGATTGCCGAGGACGCCGTCGAGGAACTCGGCCTCGGCCTCGGGGTCCCAGTCGAGTGACGAGAAATCGATCTCGCCGCCCTCGTCCAGGGCGTCGACCAGATCGTCCAGGTCCGGGACGCTCGCGTCGGCGACGACGGTCTCCAGCGCGGTGAGCCACACGGCGAGCACATCGGCCGGGGTGCCGCCGGTGAGCAGCGTCAGCTCCTCGCCGGCCCGGACCGTGCCGTTCTCCTCGTCCACGATCTCGATCAGTCCGGTGTCCACGGCGACCCGCCAGGCCTCGCCGGCGTACGCGGCGGCGTCGTCGCCGCTCAGTCCGAGCAGTTCTGCGGCGGCCGGAAGCTGTTCCTCGACCAGTCCGCCGCCGGCGTCCACGCGGGTGTCGGGCCCGGCCCAGCGGGCGAGGCGGGCGGCGCGGGAGAGCAGCGGAGTGGACAGCGCGGCGCGTGCCAGCTCCGCTTCGGGGTGCAGCCGTACGGGCGGCAGGGGGGAGCTGTCTGACATCGGCTGGTTCTCCTCGGACCGTGAACGGGCTCAGCCGCTCAGCCTAGACGGATTTCCACCCATGCCGCCCGGTTCATCTCCACGTCGGCCGCCGTACATGGCCGAAACCTTGACAACTCCCGTTGCCAGGCAGGAGATTGACGCGCGTAGAAGTTGGGGGGACAACTGTTCACTCGGCTCTACGCGTGTCACGGAGGGCTACGACCCCCACACGCTCCCGTTCCACCCTCGTCCCGGCGCATCGTCACGTCCCCGGAGGGATCCCTTGCCGAGCAGGTCTTCCGCACGCCTCGCCGCGCTCACCGTCGCCGCCGTCTGCAGCGCGGCGTCCGCCGTCGTCCTCACCTCCCCCGCGCACGCCGACTCGGTGCGCATCCACGACATCCAGGGCACCACCCGAATATCGCCGTTCGCCGGGCAGCAGGTGACGGACGTGCCCGGCATCGTCACGGCCACGCGCACCTACGGCTCCTCCAGAGGCTTCTGGATGCAGGATCCGAACCCGGACGACAACCCGGCCACCAGCGAGGGCGTCTTCGTCTTCACCGGCTCCACGCCCAAGGTCGCGGCCGGCGACTCGGTGACGGTGACCGGCACGGTCTCGGAGTACGTCCCGGGCGGCACGTCCTCCGGCAACCAGTCGGTCACGGAGATCACCAAGCCGACGATCACGACGGTCTCCACCGGCAACCCGGTCCCGGCGCCGGTCGTGATCGACGAGGACTCGGTGCCGGACGCGTACGCGCCTCAGGGCGACACCGCGGCCGGCGGTTCGATCAACGGCCTGACCCTGGACCCCGCGAAGTACGCCCTGGACTACTACGAGTCCCTGGAGGGCATGAACGTCCAGGTCGAGAACGCCCGCGTGGTCGGCCGCACCGACCCGTACAGCGAGCTGTGGGTCACGGTGAAGCCCTGGGAGCACCGCAACCGCCGCGGCGGCACGGTCTACGGCTCCTACGACTCCCGGAACACCGGCCGGCTGCAGATCCAGTCGCTGGGCTCGACCGCCGACTTCCCGAAGGCGAACGTCGGCGACACCCTCTCCGGCACGACGTCCGGCCCGCTGGACTTCAACCAGTTCGGCGGCTACACCCTGGTCGCGAGCAAGCTCGGCACGCTGCACAGCGGCGGCCTGGAGCGCGAGACGACCCGGAAGCAGTCGAGCCGTGAGCTGGCGCTGGCGACGTACAACGTCGAGAACCTCGACCCGTCGGACAAGACCTTCGACCAGCACGCCGCCGCGATCGTGCACAACCTGCAGTCGCCGGACATCGTTTCGCTGGAGGAGATCCAGGACGACAACGGCGCCACGGACGACGGCACGGTCGACGCGAGCGTCACCGTGAACAAGCTGATCGACGCGATCGTCGCCGCGGGCGGCCCGAAGTACGACTGGCGCTCGATCAACCCGGTCAACGACCAGGACGGCGGCGAGCCGGGCGGCAACATCCGCCAGGTGTTCCTGTTCAACCCCGAGCGGGTGTCCTTCGTGGACCGCCCGGGCGGCGACTCCACCACCGCGGTCGGCGTCACGAAGGAGAACGGCAAGGCCGAACTGACTCTCTCGCCAGGCCGTATCGACCCGGCGAACGCGGCCTGGAAGGACAGCCGCAAGCCGCTCGTCGGCCAGTTCGTCTTCCGCGGCAAGACCGTCTTCGTGATCGCCAACCACCTGGTCTCCAAGGGCGGCGACCAGGGCCTGACCTCGCAGTACCAGCCGCCTGCGCGCAGCTCGGAGATCCAGCGCCACGCGCAGGCGACCGAGGTGAACGCGTTCGTCAAGGACATCCTGGCCGTCCAGAAGAACGCGAACGTCATCGCGCTCGGCGACATGAACGACTTCGAGTTCTCCGGGACCGCGAAGATCCTCGAAGGCGACGGCGAGCTGTGGTCGGCGATCAAGTCGCTGCCGAAGAGCGAGCGTTACACCTACGACTACCAGGGCAACGAGCAGGTCCTGGACCAGATCCTGATCAGCCCGGCGATCCGGCGCGGCTGCGCCTTCGACTACGACTCCGTGCACATCAACGCGGAGTTCAACGACCAGATCAGCGACCACGACCCGCAGGTGCTGCGCTTCCGCCCGTGACCGGGACCGGTCTCACGCCTGGCTGAACACCTCGTTCAGCCAGGCCTGCCAGGCACTCTCGTTCGCCTCGGCGTCGGCGTCCGGCGCGAAGTCGTGGATGCTGATGCCGAGCGGGGCGCCCCAGTGGCCGCGTCCGAAGAAGCGGATGAGGGCGTCGTCGGTGCGCAGCCCGATGAAATAGGGGTTGCGGTAGTCGAGTACGGCGTCCAGGATGCGCCCGCCGGGTCCCCGGACGCCGACCTTCGTGCCGGCGGTCGTGTCGTCGGCGAGCCCGAGGGCGCGGCCGACGGCGGCGAGGGCCGTGGTCGTCTGCGAGGCCGCGGGCCCGTTCAGCTGGGCGAAGGTGACCGGGCGGGGCGCGAAGTGCGTCACGTACTCGCACAGGGTGTGCAGGTAGAAGTTGGTGTGCTTGCTGGCGCCGTCGTACTGGTTGTTCCAGTCGTCGGTGAAGATGCCGCTGTGGACATAGCGCACCCAGGCCCGGCGGCCCTCGTCGCGGGGCTCGATGGTGTAGTCGAGCTGGTTGACCGACTGAACCGGGAAGCCGACGTCCTCACTACGATTGGTGTACCGGTGGGGCGGGTCCCAGGCGGTGACGGTGGAACCGAAGGGCCCCCGGCCACCCTCCCGGGGCTCGGGCGGATCCATCGGCCACAGATAACCACCGGTGCCGGTGGTGATGGCCGCCCAGACCTTCTCGGGCGGGACGTCGACCTCGAACTCGCGGACGATCTCGAATTCCTTGGACATGGCGGGGCTCCTGCTCACTGCTCCAGTGCGGGGGTGGGCTGCTGGTCCTTGACCGTGGGGTGGAGGGCGACGACGATCCGGTGGTCGCGGCCGCCCTCGGCGTCGGGGGCGTCGTACTTGCGGATCAGCGCACTCACGCCCGCCGTCAGCTCCTGCACGAAGGCCGCGCGGTCGGCGGCGGAGGCGAACCGGACCTGCCCGTCGAGGGCATAGGTCGCCAGCCGCTTCCTGGCCTTGGCGGCGCCGGTGATCAGCGCGCCGACGTCCCGCACCAGGCGGGCGCCGAGCGCGAGCAGCCAACGCGCGGACAACTGATCCCGAAAGCGGTCCGGATCCGGCTGTACGGCGGCCAGAGCGGCCGGCGAGATGACGTACGACGCCGCAGTGGCCCGCATCAGCCGCTCGGTGACATTGCCCTTGCGGCGCTCCCCGGCCAGCTCGACCAGGCCGTGCCGCTCCAGCGCCTTGAGGTGGTAGTTCACCTTCTGCCGGGGCAGTCCGACCCGGCCGGCCAGCATCGCCGCCGAGGCGGGCTCGGCGGCCAGCTCGGCGAGCAGCCGGGCTCGCACGGGGTCCAGCGACACGGCCGCCGCCTCGGGGTCCTCGATCACGGTCACGTCCAGCATGCGTCCACCCTCGCACCGAAAACTTTTTTTGTCCAGACGGATCGAGTTTTCGGTGCGAGGGCCCGGACCGGTCAGTGGTGATGCTGCCTGCGCCAGGCAACGCCACCCGCGACCGCGGCCGCGCCCAGCACGCCCACGGCGACAACCGGTCCCGGATGGCGCCTGCCCGCGCGCAGCGCCCCGAGCAGGGCCTGCGGGACGGTGCCCTCCCCGGCATGTCCCGTGCGCCCGGCCCGGCCCTGCGCCGTATGCCCGGCGTGCACAGCCCGCTCCTGCATCGCGTGCCCCATCCGCGCGGCCTTGCCCTGCACCGCGTGCCCCGCCTGTGCCGCCCTGCCCTGGACGGCGTGACCGGCCTTGGCCGCCCGGTCCTGCACGCCGTGACCGGCCTGGGCGGCGCTCACCCGCAGCTGGACGGTCATGGCGCCGGCCTTGTCCCGCAGATCGGCGGCCCGCACCCGGGCGCGCCCCTTCACATCCGCCTTGCCCATCAAGTGGGCGACGGTGTCGCCCACTTGATGCCTGGCGTGCTCGAACTGGTGCCGCAGCTCGTCGGGCCCCTTGGCGCCCGAGCCGTGCGGAATCCTGTGCTTCATCGGTGTGCCCCTTCCCTGATCGCGCCTGACACTGCCGAGCGCCTCCCCGGGGGCGGGCGGGGCGACCACGGATGCGGTGCACCACCGCGGCGGGAGTCCGGTTGGCGGATGAGCATGACGCCTCCTGAGGCCGCGAACGACGGGAAGGGACGTGGCGGGTGGTGTCCGCCCGCAGCGGCCGGCGAAGACCCGGTCGCCCCCTGCGGAAGCAGTGCGCCGGACCGAGGACGGACACCACTCGGCGCGGCACCGACTCACACACCACCGTAGGCGCGCCCCGAGCCCCCACGCACCCGCACAGGCCGCCGCAGCCACCAGCCCCACGCGGCCCGCACAGGCCGCCGCAGGCACCAGCCCACGCCCCCGCGCAGGCCGCCACGGGCTTCCGCCCCGCACAGCCCCGCCAAGATGCGGGTACCCGGAACGAGGACGGTCAGTCCGCCAGCTCGTCAACCCGCCCCCGCGCCCCCATTCCCGCGCTCGCCGAGTCGCGCGAGTTGGCTCTGGACCCAGTCGAGGCGAGCCTGCAACAGCGCTGCCTCCGCGATGAGTTCGGGCACGCCCAGCTCTGCACCGTGCGCCAACTCCGCCGACGGGGGTGCCGCGCCGCCGCTTCGCGCCACGACCCGCAGCCCCTCTCCGGCCAGCCGGGCGAACCCGGCGAGCGAGACGGACGTACGGCCGCGCACACAGCCGGCGCACACGGGGACCAGCGCCCGCCAGCCGGGTCTGCCCCAGCCCGCGTCGGCGAGCGCGACGGCGGTGGCGCCGCAGGCGCACGGCCCGGCGGTGGCCGTGCGCACCCGCTGCCGGGCGTAGCGGAAGCCGCGCTCGAAGCGGATGTAGGCGCCGAGCACGGAGACCTCCAGCAGGAGGGCCGTCCGGTGCTCGGCGGTGCACAGCATGGCCTCGGCGGCGCTGCGGTCGTGGACGCAGTGGAAACCGCAGTCGCACAGCCGGGCGGGCGGGCGGTGCCGCCGGCCGTAGACGCAGGAGGCGTCGTCGAGCACGGCGTACGGCAGCGCGCCGCCGAGCGACACACCGGTGAACCCGGCCCGGGTGCCGTCCTGGGACAGCACCGCGTGGGCGATCTTGTGTCCGGTCGGCGGCTCCGTCGGGCGTTCCGCCGGGAGCCGCAGCCTCATCGGCCGGCCGGGACCTCTTCGCGGGCCGGTTCGGCCGTTTCGACGCGGGCGGCGGTCTCCTCGGGGAGCGGGGTCTCCGCTTCGTGGACGAGCGGCCGCTCCTCGGCGACTCCGGTGGCCAGTGCCTTGCCGAGCTTCATGGTGCCTCCCATGACGGACGTCGGTGACCCTTGGGCCATAGTGACCCATGAGGGGCCGAGTTGGACACAGGGCCTTCGGTCACCACCCCCTACACATCAGCAACACTTAACGACATCTCTTAGGAAAATTAAGTAGAGCTTCACCAGGCCACGGCCGAGACTACCCCTGTGACGACCCCACGCACCCCCACCCGCCCCTTCGGCCGCACCCTCTGCGCGATGATCACGCCCTTCACCGAGGAGGGCGCCCTCGACCTGGACGGTGCCCGCGAGCTGGCCGCGTGGCTGGTGGCCGAGGGCTGCGACGGCCTGGTGCTGAGCGGCACCACGGGCGAATCGCCCACCACCACGGACGCGGAGAAGGCGGAGCTGATCACGGCGGTCCGCGAGGCGGTCGGCGGCCGGGCGTCCCTCGTCGCGGGCGTGGGCAGCGCCGACACCCGGCACACGGCCGAGCTGACCCGCGCGGCCGAGAAGGCGGGCGCCGACGGCGTACTGGTGGTGACGCCGTACTACAGCAGGCCGCCGCAGGAGGCCGTGGAGGCACACTTCCGCGCCGTTGCCGACGCGAGCGACCTGCCCGTGATGCTCTACGACATCCCGGGCCGCACCGGCACCCGGATCGAGCCGGAGACGGTGATCCGCCTCGCCGCACACCCGCGGATCGTGGCCGTGAAGGACTGCTCCTACGACTTCCTCGGCACCCAGAAGGTGCTGGCCCACACGGACCTGGCGTACTACGCGGGCTGCGACGAGCATGTGCTGGCGCTGTACGCGGTCGGCGCGGCGGGCTGTGTGAGCACGGTCGCCAACGCCGTACCCGGCCGGATCGCCGCGATCCTCGACGCCTTCGACGCCGGTGACACCGCCCGGGCGACCGAACTCCAGCTGCGGGCCACGCCGTTGATCGAGGCGATGATGGGCGCGGGTCTGCCCGGCACGGTCACCGCCAAGGCCCTGCTCGCCCGGCTCGGCCTGCCCGCGGGCCCGGTACGCGCCCCACTGCTGCCCGCCCGCCAGGAGGTGGCCGCCGGGCTGCTGGCGCACTACGAGAAGCTCGTCGCGGCCTGACCGGCGCTCGGCGAACCCCGCGCACCCGGGTCGTCTCCTCGCCGGTCGGCGGGCCGACCCACAGGAAAACTCCGCGCCCGGCCCGCCCGCCCTGCCATACGGGGTCCCCGTGAGCCGCCCCCTGCTGTTCCTGGACGTCGACGGCCCCCTCAACCCGTACGCGGCCCGGCCGGGCGCGCCGTGATCGACCTGATAAGGATGAGGTCAGACCTCAAAGCCTTGGCCTATGCGGGCGCCCGCCAGCCTCACCATCGGCCGGCGCCCGTCGCGTTGACCCGGTCATTGAGTAATCCGATCGCCTTACGGCGACTCCCCAAAGGGGAGAAAATCGGGCTACGGCTGTCCGGCTGACGTCGCGGTTCTGCATCCGCATCCCGGGACCGGGCAAGCGGCGCCGGAAAGAAGTACGCACCTTCTCCACCATGACCCACGACCTGCTGGCGATGCGGGACTGG